>NZ_JBFACN010000013.1:0-89950 GCF_040640875.1 Streptomyces sp. NPDC021562 | reverse complement strand
CCCGCCCCCGCCCCGGCGAGCACCCCCGCCTCGGCTACCTCGGCCGGCCCGGCGAGCACCCCCGCCTCGGCTGCCTCGGCCGCCCCGGCCTCGGCCGACCGGCCTCCGGCCGCCCCACCGCCGTCCGGCCAACCCTCGGCCACCCCACCGCCCACCACCTCGGCCTCACCCGCCCCCGGCCCGGCGGGCGTCCCCGCCACGGGCTGCCGGGCGGGCGCGCCGACCGGCGTTCCGAGGGACCCCGGGCTCCCCCGCAGGGCCGTCGTCGGGGTGTCCGGGCCCGGTTCCCGCGCCACCTCCCGCAGCAGTTCGCATGCCTCCTCGGCTCCGGGTCGGGCTTCGGGGCGTTTGGCCATCAGGCGCCGCAGGACGGGGGCCAGCGGTCCGGCGTGGTGGGGTTCCGGGAGGGGCTCGTCGACGATCGCGGTGAGCGTCGAGAAGGTGGAGGTGCGGCTGAAGGGTGAGGCTCCCTCGACGGCCGCGTAGAGGGCGGCGCCGAGCGCCCAGACGTCGGAGGCCGGCCCGGGATCGGCGCCCCGGGCCCGCTCGGGGGCCATGTAGTCCAGCGAGCCGACGAGTTCGCCGCCGCGGGTCAGATGCGTGGCGGAGCCGTCACCGGGGTCGGCCATGGTGGCGATGCCGAAGTCGGTGAGGACGACCCGGCCGGAGCGGTCGAGGAGTATGTTGCCCGGCTTGACGTCCCGGTGCAGGACGCCGACCCGGTGGGCCGCGGCCAGGGCGTCCAGGACCTCGGCGCCGATGCGGGCGGCCTCGCGCGGGCCCACGGTGCCGCGCTCGCGCAGCACGTCGTCCAGAGAGGGCCCGTCGACCAGTTCCATGACGATGAGCGGCCGGCCCTCGACCTGGGTGATGTCGTGCACCACGATCACCGCGGGGTGCCGCACCCGGGCGGCCGCACGTGCCTCACGCTGCATCCGCAGCCGCAGGTCGGCCAGTTCGGGCCCCGCGCTGTCCGTGTAGGCACGCAGTTCCTTGACGGCGACCTCGCGGCCGAGAACCTCGTCCAGGGCGCGCCACACCACACCCATGCCGCCGCGCCCGAGCCGGGCCACGACCCGGTACCGCCCGGCCAGCAGGCGCCCGGTCCCGTCAGCCTGTCCGTACGTACCCGACACCACAGCCCCGCTCCTGACACTCCGTGAATGGCGCACCAGAGTACGGGGCGGTGACAGGGACGGTTCAAGTGCCCCGCGAATGCTGTGACTTGGCCGCTACCTGACCGTGCCACGCCACGACAGGTTCACGCTGGCGGTCGCTGCCACCGACCCCGCCCGCGCGACCGGCTCCTGGGCGCCCTGCTCGTCCTGACGAACCTCGAAGTCGACCGCTGAGCCCATCTCAGCCCCGGCAGGAATCCCACCAGGGCGAACGAGGGCTCCAGCTGCGTGGATCCCTCATCCGGATGCGCAGCCTGATCGGGGCTGCGGTTGCGGCGCCCGGCTGCCGAGCCGGACGCCGCGACCGCTCGGGTCAGGCCGACGCGGTGACGGCTCCGCCGAGGTGCCGGGCGAAGAACCGGACCGCGCTGTCCGCCTCGAACCTCGGCAGCTCCTTGTGCCTGCCTGAGTTCACGTGCAACGACTTCTCCTTCGAGGCGAAGGCGTCGAAGAGCGCGAGACCCTCCTCGCGCGAGATGTGCTCGTCGTCCCACTGCAGATCGAACTCGACGGGGATGGTGATCTGCTTCGCTTTCCCGGCCAGGACATCGGGCCAGTGCTGGCCGAAGACCGCGGCGGAGATCCTGGGCTCGACCGCCACGAACGGGATGCCGATCGCGGTGCCCATGTTGAGGCCCCAGAAGCCGACCGGCCCGTCGGTGCCGATCTCCGGGAGCTCCTGGAGGGCGTTCAGCATCGCCCGGTACTCGGGCACGGCCAGCTCCGCCAGGTGGTCGTTGTAGCGCACGACGATCGGGCCTTCGGGCTCGCCCGCCGCCCGTGCCGCGAACAGGGCAGCGATCTCCGCCTCGTCGTGCGCCGTGCGCGGCCGGTCGCCGTGGCCGGGCGCGTCGAGGACGGCGACGTGGAAGCCGCAGCCGGCCACAAGGAGCCGTGCGCGGCCGGACATGGCCGGGTGCTTCTTGTGGTTGCCGCCGCCGTGGGCCATCAGGATCAGGGGCGCAGGGTCGGCTGCGTCGGAGGCCGGCGACCAGAGGACACCGGGGACACCGCCGACGGTGAAGTCGCGCTCAAGGATGCCGTTCGACGACGACGTGGAGGTGAACTGCAGAGATCGCATGGGATGTTGCCCTTCGGGAGTGCCTTGTTGTCGAGGCGCTCCTGGCGACACCTACGTCAATCGCCCAACCGTGACGAGAGGGGGAGCACCCACATGTACAGCGTTCATGGGTTTCACCTCCTGGGGCGGCTTCACGGTCGAGTGAAAGCTAACAGCCCGATGATCATCACTCAACTCTTTTTTCCGCCACGCCATCACGACTCCGGACAGGGCCTGGTGCCGGATAAGACAACGCTCGCCCCGCTGCGAGGCGCCGTCCGGGTCCCGGTAGTCGCCTCGCCGGGTCAGCCGCGAACTGCCTCTCATCTCCAGGCCGTGCTGCGGCGCTGGTCGGCGCGCTGCTCACCATCGTCGAGAGCTCGGTAGTCGCGGCTGTGCGGCAAGCCGTTCACCAACTCCAGGAACTCCTCGTGCAGTCGGCCGTTGGTGACCAGCACCGACATGTCGCCCTCCAGTACGGACGCGCCGTCCAGGTCGGTCACTCGGCCGCCCGCCTCTGTGACGATGACCGGCATCGGAGCGACGTCCTCGTAGCCCATCGGCGGACCGGCGATGACGCCGGCATCGGCTCGGCCCGTCACCAGGGCCGCGATCATGCCGGTCGAGGGCACCAGGAGGACCCGGCGGTGGAGAGCGCACAGAAGTTCCTCCGGCCAACCGGCCGGGTTGTGCATCAGCGTCCTTGCTCCACCCAGGCCGGTCCGTGACGATACCTGGGCACGGCGGCCCGATTGCAGGTCCGGGTCCGGACCCGGCAGCACCCAGCAACCCAGGCCACGCCCCGCCACGATCATCTGCTGGCTCAGCGGCATGTTGATCACACCGATAGCGGGCCCGTACTCGTCCTCGTAGGCGAGATCGGTCGAGAACAGCGGCACTCGGTCAGTGAAGTACCTCGTGCCGTTGATGGGGTCGATGATCCATCGCCGTCCTGACAACCCGCTGGTCGCACCGCCCTCCTCTCCGAAGATCCCGTCGTCCGGCACCCGTCGGCTCAGCTCCTTCCTGATCAGCTCTTCAACTGCCACGTCGATCTCGGTGACCTCGGTGCCGTCCTCCTTGACACGGCTGTGCCAGTCATCGCTGAAGAAGCCGTCCGCCGACATCTGCCCGGCGCGACCGGACAGGCGAACAGCGAAGTCCAGAAGCTCCCGGTCGACGGGAGGGACATCGAAGGCGTGATCCATCCGTCGAGCCTTTCACGGCTCACCGACCGCCGGGCGGGACCAGGTCAACTCGAGCGCCTACGTGGGGCCGTGGACAGGGCGAACGTCGCCCGGGGCGGCCGCACCCCGGCGGAACAACGCGGTCCACAGGAAGGTCACGCCGAACAATGCCGACTCGGGGGGCTCCTCCCGCATGCGGCGCAGTTCCACCTCCACCAGGTCAGAGAAGATGCGGCGCAGCGAGTCGGGGGTGTAGGCGAGGCCGCCTTGCAACTCGCGTTCGCGGTAGATCTCGGCGTCCGTGAGTTCCGACCCCATTCCCCCCTCGCCGGCTGCGAAGGTGGTGAGCGCGAGGTGGCCGCCAGGGGTGAGGACCCGGTCGAGGAGGGCCAGGTAGCTGATCCGGCGGTGCGGTGGCAGGTGGTGGAAGCACCCGGAGTCGACGACCAGGTCGTACGGGCCACTCAACTCGGCGGTGGGCAGCGCGAAGGCGTCGCCGCACAGGAAGCGCACGTCGACTCCGGCCTCCCGCGCCCGGTCCTCGCCCCAGGCGACGGCCACCGGGGAGAGGTCGACGGCGTCCACCCGGAAGCCGCGCGAGGCGAGGTGGACCGCGTTGCGGCCTGGTCCGCATCCCAGGTCCAGGGCCCGGCCGGGAGCGATCAGGCCCTGGTCGAGGTAGCCGGCCAGGTTCTCGTCCGGCTTCGACACGAAGAACGGGACCTGCCTTGAACGGTCGGCAAAGAAGCGGTCCCAGAAGTCCTTCCCGTCGCCCGTCGCCAAGCGGCCGGCCTCGGATGCGGATACGAAGAGCCCGTCCAAGAGCGCGAGAACGTCCTCGACGGTGCGTACGGTCCGGTCCATCCGCCCCCCTTTCGACCCGATCGATGTCGATCGATGCCGATCGATGCCGATCGTACGAGCGAGAATGACGAAAGGCCAGGTCAGACCGTGTATGGCGGTGGGTGGAGCGGGCCGCTGCGAGCCTCGGAGGCCACCGGTGAACACCCGCTCCGGACCCCGGCTCCGCGTCCGCCCAGCCTGTCGTCGGAGGCCGGAACGAGGCCGTTCTCAGGTACTGCGGGGGGCCTAGTTCGACGAGATTTCCGGCGGTGCCACGGGGCGGGCGTGGTCTGCTGCGGCGGAAGCCGTCAGATCGCCGCGCCTGGGTGTCGCGAAGCTGTTCAGGTCGGCGCGGGTCAGGCCGGTCAGGTGGGTCACCTCGGCGGTGTCGAGGGCGCCGCAGTCCAGGCCGCGCAGCAGGTAGCCGCTGAGGGCCTTGGCGGTGGCGGGCTCGTCCATGACGTCGCCGCCGGTGCGGTTGGCGTACCGGGCGAGCCGGGTGGCGGCCTGCTCCAGGCCCTCGCGGTAGAAGGCGAAGACGGCCGCGTACCGGGTGGGGAGGTGACCGGGGTGCATGTCCCAGCCCTGGTAGTAGGCGCGGGCCAGGGCGCGGCGGGTGAGGCCGTAGTGCAGCCGCCAGGCGTCGTGCACGTTGGCGGTGGGCCCGACCGGCAGCACGTTGGTGGAGCCGTCGGACACGCGGACCCCGGTGCCCGCCGCGGCGACCTGCATGACCGCCTTGGCGTGGTCGGCGGCCGGATGGTCGCCGGCCTGGTAGGCGGCCGAGACGCCGAGGCAGGCGCTGTAGTCGAAGGTCCCGTAGTGCAGTCCGGTGGCGCGGCCGTCGGCGGCCTGGATCATCCGGGCGACGGTGGCGGTGCCGTCGGCGGCCAGGATGGCCTGGCTGGTCTCGATCTGGATCTCGAACCCGATCCGGCCGGGCGCCAGGCCGTGCACCTTCTCGAAGGCCTCCAGGAGCCGGGCCATGGCGGTGACCTGCTCGGGGTAGGTCACCTTGGGCAGGGTCAGCACCAGCCCGTCGGGCAGGCCGCCGGCCTGCATCAGGCCGGTGAGGAAGATGTCCAGGGTGCGGATGCCCCGGTCCCGCACCGCGGCCTCCATGCACTTCGTGCGGATGCCCGTGTACGGCGCCGCGGTGCCGTTCCGGCAGGCGTCCGCGATCAGCCGCGCCGCCCGGGCCGCCGCGGCGTCCTCCTCGGGGTCGGGGCGGGGGCCGTAACCGTCCTCGAAGTCGACGCGCAGGTCTTCGACCGGCTCGCGTTCGAGTTTGGCGCGGACCCGGGAGTACACGGGTTCGGCTAGGTCCTCGGACAGGCCGAGCACGGCGGCGAAGGAGGCGGCGTCCGGGGCGTGTTCGTCGAGCGCGGCGAGCGCCCGGTCCCCCCACGAGCGGATGGTGCCGGCCTCGAAGGCGTCCGCGGGGACGTACACGGTGTGGACGGGCTGGCGGGTCCCGGGGTCACCCGGATAGCGGCGCTCCAGTTCGGCGTCGACGGGTGCGAGGGAGGCGCCGATCTCCTCGCCGACGGCGCCCGTGAGGCTCGTCGCCACCTTCTCCTGCTGGCCCTGGCCCATCCGACACCCTCCTGTTTTCCACTGTACGGAATCAACAATCCGTTGAAGTGAAGCTATCCGGGCGCCTTCGCGGCGGTCAACACCATGTCCACGGGACGACACGCCCCCATCTGGGCATGTTCACGCTCATCACACACCTGGGTATCAGACTGCTCGTCGCCCGCCCGTCCGGCTTGTGCCCCCCTGAAGGAGCCGTCGTGCCGAACCAGCGCCGAGTCACCCGCCGGCTGGGACTGAAGGTCCTGTTGGCCGCAGCGGTCACCCTGCCCCTCTCCAGTGCCGCCATCACCGCCTCGTCCGCCTCCTCCGCCGCACCGCGCGCCCGCCGGACCGCCACCCTCGCGGCACCGGCCACGCCGGCACCCCGCCTCGACGTCATGACCTTCAACCTGCGGTACGCCGACACCGCCGAGCCGAACAGCTGGGCCGACCGCCGACCGGTGATGCGCGAACTGCTGCACCGGGCGCGGCCCCAGGTGATCGGCACGCAGGAGGGGCTCTACCAGCAGCTGCTCGACATCGACACCGACCTCGGGCCGCACTACGACTGGATCGGCACCGGCCGCGAGGGCGGCAGCCGGGACGAGTCCACCGCCGTCTACTACGACGTACGACGGCTGGCTCCCGTGGAGCACTACACGTTCTGGCTCTCCGACACCCCGGAGGTCATCCGCTCCAACACCTGGGGCGCCGCCTTCCCCCGCATCGTCACCTGGGTCCGCTTCCGCGATCTCGCCGACGACGGACGGGAGTTCTACGTCGCCAACACCCACTTCGACCAGCGGAGCCAGTACGCGCGCGAGCGCAGCGCCACGCTCCTCGCCAAGCGGATCGCCGAGTTCGACCCGACGCTCCCGGTCGTGGTGACCGGCGACTTCAACGCCTACGCCCACAAGAACCCGGCCTACGACACCCTGCTGGGCTCCGGACTCGTCGACACCTGGGACGCGGCGGAGCACCGCGGCCCCCAGTACGCGACCTTCCACGGGTACCGCCGGCTCAAGCCGGACGGCGACCGGATCGACTGGATCCTGACCTCGCCGGGGGTGACCACGCACCGGGCGACGATGGACACCTTCTCGATGCACGGCCAGTTCCCGAGCGACCACCTGCCCGTACAGGTCTCGCTGAGCCTGCGCTGACGGGCGTGGGCCGTGAGCGTGGGCCGATGAGGCTGCGCCACGCGGAGAGGCCCCCGTGACCGGTGCCGGTCACGGGGGCCTCGGGCAGCCTGGCGGCGGTCAGCCCTTGCGGGCCTTGACCTCGTCGGTGAGCTGCGGGACGACGTCGAAGAGGTCGCCGACCACGCCGAAGTCGACCAGCTCGAAGATCGGGGCCTCGGCGTCCTTGTTGACGGCCACGATCGTCTTCGAGGTCTGCATGCCCGCGCGGTGCTGGATGGCGCCGGAGATGCCGTTGGCGATGTACAGCTGCGGGGAGACGGACTTGCCGGTCTGGCCGACCTGGTTGGTGTGCGGGTACCAGCCGGCGTCGACGGCGGCACGCGAGGCGCCGACGGCCGCGCCGAGGGAGTCGGCGAGGGCCTCGATGATCGCGAAGTTCTCGGCGCCGTTGACGCCACGGCCGCCGGAGACCACGATCGCGGCCTCGGTCAGCTCCGGACGCCCGGTCGACTCACGCGGGGTACGGCCGGTCACCTTGGTGCCGGTCGCCTTGTCCGAGAAGGTCACCGCGAGCGCCTCGACCGCACCGGCGGCCGGGGCGGCCTCCACGGCGGCGCTGTTGGGCTTGACCGTGATGACCGGCGTGCCCTTGGAGACACGGGACTTGGTCGTGAAGGAGGCGGCGAACACCGACTGGGTGGCCACCGGACCCTCGTCGCCGGCCTCCAGGTCGACGGCGTCGGTGATGATGCCCGAACCGAGGCGCAGCGCCAGACGCGCGGCGATCTCCTTGCCCTCCGCGGAGGACGGGACCAGCACGGCGGCCGGGGACACGGCGGCGACGGCGGCCTGGAGCGCGTCGACCTTCGGCACGACCAGGTAGTCGGCGTACTCGGACGCCTCGTGGGTGAGGACGCGGGTCGCGCCGTGCTCGGCGAGCGCGGCGGCGGTCTCCGCGGCGCCCGCACCGAGGGCGACCGCGACGGGCTCGCCGATGCGGCGGGCCAGGGTCAGCAGCTCCAGGGTGGGCTTGCGGACGGCACCGTCCACGTGATCGACGTAGACGAGGACTTCAGCCATGGGATTGCTCTCCTGCGAAACGAAGTTGAGGTGCGGTCGGCGGCTGCGGGGCTCAGATGAACTTCTGGCCCGCGAGGAACTCGGCGAGCTGCTTGCCGCCCTCGCCCTCGTCCTTGACGATCGTGCCCGCGGTACGGGCCGGACGCGCGGCGGCGTCCTCGACCTTGGTCCAGGAACCCTCCAGACCGACCTCCTCCGCCTCGATGTCGAGGTCGGACAGGTCCCAGGAGGTCACCGGCTTCTTCTTGGCCGCCATGATGCCCTTGAAGGAGGGGTACCGCGCCTCACCCGACTGGTCGGTCACCGACACGACGGCCGGAAGCTGCGCCTCCAGCTGCTCGGAGGCGGCGTCGCCGTCCCGGCGGCCCTTGACCGTGCCGTCCTCGACCGAGACCTCCGAGAGGAGGGTGACCTGCGGGACGCCGAGGCGCTCGGCCAGCAGCGCCGGGACGACGCCCATGGTGCCGTCGGTGGAGGCCATACCGGAGACCACCAGGTCGAAGCCGGCCTTCTCGATGGCCTTCGCCAGCACCAGCGAGGTGCCGATCGCGTCGGTGCCGTGCAGGTCGTCGTCCTCGACGTGGATCGCCTTGTCCGCACCCATCGACAGCGCCTTGCGCAGCGCGTCCTTGGCGTCCTCCGGACCGACGGTCAGGACGGTGACCTCGACGTCGTCGCCTGCTTCCTGACGGTCTTCCGAGATCTGCAGCGCCTGTTCGACCGCGTACTCGTCCAGCTCGGAGAGCAGACCGTCCACGTCGTCACGGTCGACGGTCAGGTCATCGGCGAAGTGCCGGTCGCCAGTGGCGTCGGGCACGTACTTCACAGTGACAACGATCCTCAGGCTCACGCCGGCTCTCCTACTGCATCGTCTTTTTCTGGGCTGCCTCTTGCAGGCAGCATAGGCTCCTGAAGCGGCCGATCCCGGTCGGGGCGGCCGCGCGCTCCGAACGAAATATTACTCGTCAGTACACTAAGTTCGTTCCCGCTAAGCAAGCGCTTTGAACTGTGACCTTCGCAACGCAGCGTAACCGGAACTCGACGCCGGAGCGGAACCAGGGACGCGTGATCAATCCCGCAGGCCGTTGAAGCCGCCCTGGTGGTAGAGGAGCGGGCGGCCGGCCCGGGAGGGATCGCCGAGGACCACCTCGGCGAGCACGATGCGATGGTCGCCGGCCGGGACCCGGGCGACGATCCGGCACACCAGCCAGACCAGGACGTCGTCGAGCACGGGGACACCCGCGTGCCCCTCGCGCCAGCCGGTGGACGCCCCGAAGCGGTCGGCGCCGCTGCGCGCGAAGGTGGCCGCCAGCTCCGCCTGGTGCTCGCCGAGGATGTGGACGCCGATGTGCTCGGCGGTCGATATCGCGGGCCAGCTGGAGGCGCCCGTGCCGATGCCGAAGGAGAGCATCGGCGGCTCGGCGGAGACGGACACCAGGGAGGTGGCGGTGAAGCCGACCGGGCCGTCGGCGCCGGATGCGGTGATCACCGCGACGCCGGCCGCGTGCCGCCGGAAGGCGGAGCGGAGCAGATCGGGAGAGGCGAGCTGGGGCGTGCCGAGGTCGGGCGTGGCCGTCATGGAGTTTTCCTTCTGAGGGAGGCGGTCTTCGGGGCCGTAGCTGCTCAACGACCCGGACAGCGCGCGCTCGCGGTGCGTGCCAGGTCCACGTGGACCCGTCCGAAGAGAAGGATTTCCTGAGGCATACGGTCAGGCTGACGATAGGTGGTGCGCCCAGTCAAGTACGTCCCGGGATATGGGAGCTGCCTCACCGTCACCGGCACGACCGTCAGACCGCCTCTCCCAGCGCCGCGATGACGTCCGCCCTGCGGGGCTGTCCGCTGGCCCGGCGCACCACCCGTCCCTGCGCGTCGAGCACCAGCACGGTGGGCGTCTTGAGGATGTCCAGCTCGCGCACGAGGTCGAGACGCGCCTCAGCGTCGATCTCGACGTGCGCCACGCCGGGGACCATCCCCGCGACCTCGTCCAGGACCCGCCGGGTGGCCCGGCAGGGGGCGCAGAACGCGCTGGAGAACTGCACCAGCGTGGCCCGCTCTCCCAGTTCGCCGCCGAGTTCGGCCGCTCCCAGCCGCTTTCCCTCGTCCCGCCCGCGCACCCGTATCCTCCCGCTCCGCCGCCTGTGCAGCACTCCGTAGACGCCCGCCGCCGCGAGCACCGCCACGCACACCACCAGTCCGGTCACCATCCGGACAGGTTGACACGCGGCGGCCCGTCACCGGCAGCAGCGTTCACGAGACTGCAAAGATTCCCGGCTCCCACCGCGGCCTCCGGGGCGGAATCCTTGGTTCATGGACATCGACGCACGTGGGCCGCGGTTCGGCGCGGCCGTGACGACGGTCGTGCTGGCCGCCGCACTGATCACCCGCACCCCCTGGATCCTGGCCTGGCAGACGCTGGCGTTCGCGTGCGGCGCGGCCGGCGGGGTGGGCCGCTCACCGTACGGCTGGGTCTTCCGGACCGTCGTACGCCCGCGGCTCGCTCCCCCGACGGAGTTCGAGGCGCCGGAGCCGCCCCGGTTCGCGCAGGCGGTGGGGCTGGTCTTCGCCGGGCTGGGTCTGGTCGGATTCGCCCTCGGCCCCGCGTGGTTGGGACTGGCGGCGACCGGGGCCGCGCTCGCCGCGGCTTTCCTCAACGCGGCGTTCGGGTACTGCCTGGGGTGCGAGGTGTTCCTGCTCGTGCGGAGGCTGACGGTACGCGCGGAGTAAAGGGCGGTGAACAGGACAAGGCGGATCACTAGGCCAACGTGACGAGGATCTCGCCGCTCCCCGGCACCAGGGCTGGCTCCCCGTCCGTTCTTCGGGCACGATCTGCGAGACGCCGTAAAACCTACGGCTGCGTAACCTCCCGCCGGGAGCCCCTTTCCCAGGCAGAGCAGAAAGGGTCCGCCCCACCCATGGCAGAGCTGGTCTACCGTCCCGTCATCGGTTTCGCCAAGACGCTGTTCAAGGTCTGGGATCTGAAGATCGACTGCCAGGGGTCGGAGAACATCCCGCGCTCGGGCGGTGCGGTGCTGGTGAGCAATCACATCAGCTACCTCGACTTCGTCTTCGACGGCCTGGCGGCACTGCCGCAGAAGCGCCTGGTGCGGTTCATGGCGAAGGAGTCGGTCTTCCGGCACCGGATCTCGGGTCCGCTGATGCGCGGGATGAAGCACATCCCGGTGGACCGCGCGCAGGGCGAGACGGCCTACGAGCACGCGCTCGCCTCGCTGAAGTCCGGTGAGATCGTGGGGGTCTTCCCGGAGGCCACCATCTCCCAGTCCTTCACACTGAAGAGCTTCAAGTCGGGCGCCGCGCGCCTCGCCCAGGAGGCCGGGGTGCCGCTCGTGCCGATGGCGCTGTGGGGCACCCAGCGCATCTGGACCAAGGGCCAGCCGCGCAACTTCAAGCGCAACCACCTCCCCGTCACCATCCGGGTCGGCGAGCCGGTCGAGGCGCCCCGCGACCAGTACGCGGGCGCCATCACCCGCCGGCTGCGCGGCCGCGTCCAGGAGCTGCTGGAGGCCGCCCAGCGCGCCTACCCGGCCCGCCCGAAGGACACCACGGACACCTGGTGGCTCCCGGCCCACCTGGGCGGCTCGGCCCCCACCCCGGAGCAGCTGAAGGCAGCCGAGGCGGTCTGAGCCCCACCGCCCCACCCCACCGCCTCGGCCCGCGCCCCAGCGCCGCACCATCGTGCGCGCGGGTGCCGTCCGTCCCGTCTCAGAGCGCCGTGGGCAGTGTCTTCCAGAGGTGGGGGCGGTCTCGTGCCGCTTTCAGGGCGCCGAGCACGGCCGGGTGCGGTTCGGCGTACAGGAACGGATAGTCCACCTCGTCGCGCTCCCGGTCGGGGACCCAGGCGAGCCGCTCGCCGTCGAGGGAGAAGCGGGCGTCGACGCCCGGTTTGTTGCCGCGCGGGTCCTGCCGGTGCCAGGCGCCGTGGAAGCGGACGGCGACCAGACCGTGCACCGCCCAGCCCGCGCCGTCGTCGTGCGCCAGCCGCTGGTAGCACAGGGCCGCCGGGATGTCCTCGGCCCGCAGCAGGGCGGCGAGGGCGTGGGCCTTGGCGTAGCAGATGCCGGTGCGCTGCTCCAGGACGTCCGAGGCGCGCCAGGTGACCCGGGGGTCGCCGGAATCGGCGGAGTGCGGGATCGCGTCCCGTACGAACTCGTAGGCCGCCCGCGCATAGGCATACGAGTCCTCGGCCTCCCCCGCCAGCCTCGCGGCCGCCTCGCGCACCGCCGGGTGGTGGTGGTCGATCGCCTCGTCGGCGGCCAGATATGCGGACAGGTCGGCGTTGTTCTGGATCAGCTCCATGGCGGCAGAGCATAGAAAAGCGGCCACCCGAGCGTCAATGACTTTTCGGGTGACCGCATATCTATGCATCTACTGGCGCGCCATCTCCTCCTTGAGCGCGGCCACGAACGCGTCCACGTCCTCCTCGGTCGTGTCGAAGGCGCACATCCAGCGCACGTCGCCGGCGGCCTCGTCCCAGAAGTAGAACCGGAACCGCTTCTGCAGGCGCAGGCTCACGTCGTGCGGGAGCCGGGCGAAGACGCCGTTGGCCTGCACCGGGTACAGGATCTCCACGCCGTGCACGGCACGGACGCCCTCGGCGAGCCGCTGGGCCATGTCGTTGGCGTGCCGGGCGTTGCGCAGCCACAGGTCCCTGGCGAGCAGGGCCTCCAGCTGCACCGACACGAAGCGCATCTTGGAGGCGAGCTGCATGGACAGCTTGCGCAGGTGCTTCATGTGGCTGACCGCGTCCTGGTTGATCACCACGACCGCCTCGCCGAACACGGCGCCGTTCTTGGTGCCGCCCAGGGAGAGGATGTCCACGCCGACGGCGTTGGTGAACGTGCGCATCGGCACGTCCAGGGAGGCCGCCGCGTTGGCTATCCGGGAGCCGTCCAGGTGCACCTTCATCCCGTGCGCGTGGGCGTGCTCGCAGATCGCGCGGATCTCGTCCGGGGTGTAGAGGGTGCCCAGCTCGGTGCTCTGGGTGATGGACACGACCTGCGGCATCGCCCGGTGCTCGTCGTCCCAGCCGTACGCCTGCCGGTCGATGAGCTCCGGGGTGAGCTTGCCGTCGGGGGTGGGCACGGTGAGCAGTTTGAGACCGCCCATGCGCTCGGGGGCGCCGCCCTCGTCGACGTTGATGTGCGCGCTCTCGGCGCAGATCACCGCACCCCAGCGGTCGGTGACCGCCTGGAGCGCGACGACGTTCGCCCCGGTGCCGTTGAACACCGGGAAGACCTCGGCGGTGGCCCCGAAGTGGCTGCGGATGATCCGCTGGAGGTTCTCGGTGTACTCGTCCTCGCCGTAGGCCACCTGGTGGCCGCCGTTGGCCAGGGCCAGGGCGGCCAGCACCTCGGGGTGCGCACCGGCGTAGTTGTCACTGGCGAAACCGCGGACCTGCGGGTCGTGGTGGCGACGCGCGTCGGTCTTGGGAGGGTTCACGGCTTCTCGGTCAGCCACAGACGGTTTCCGTTCAGTTCGGCGGCGGGCTTGCTCCAGACGCCCTCGATGGCCTCGGCCAGGTCCTTGACGTCGGTGAAGCCCGCGAACTTCGCGTTGGGGCGCTCGGCGCGCATCGCGTCGTGCACCAACGCCTTCACCACCAGGATGGCAGCGGCCGAGGTCGGGCCCTCCGGCCCCCCGGCCTTGCGGAAGTAGTCGGCCAGGGCGAGCGTCCACGCCTCCGCGGCGGCCTTGCCCGCGGCGTACGCGGCGTTGCCCGCGGTGGGCCTGCTCGCGGCGGCCGCGCTGATCAGCACGTACCTGCCGCGCTCGCTGCGCTGCAGCGCCTCGTGGAAGGCGAGGGAGGTGTGCTGCACGGTCTTGACGAGCAGCAGTTCCAGGAAGTCCCAGTCGTCCAGGCTGGTCTTGGTGAAGGTCTCGCTGCCCCGCCAGCCGCCGACCAGGTGCACCAGGCCGTCGACGCGGCCGAAGTCCTTCTCGACGTGGGTGGCCCAGTCCCGGGTGGACCGGAGGTCGAGCAGGTCGACCGTGTCCCCGATGACGCTGGCGCCGCCGGACGCGTAGCGGGCCGCGTCCACGGCCTCCGACAGCCGCTGCGGATCGTTGTCCGCCCCCACGACGGTCGCGCCCGCCTCCGCCAGACGCAGCAGCGTCGCCCGGCCCGCGGGGCCGCCCGCGCCGGCCACCGCGATCACCGCACCACTGAGAGACCCGTTGCCCACCATGTGCTTCCCCTCTTGAGCGGAGTTCCGCGGCCGCTCGCTCACGCGGCGACCGGCTCGGCGCTGTCCGCGGTGATGCCCTTGGTCTCGGCGATCACCGTCTTGAGCTTCTTGGACAGGGCCTCGTAGAACATGCTCAGCGGAAACTCGTCCGGAAGCACGTCGTCCACGAGCTTGCGCGGCGGCAGGCTCAGGTCCAGGGCGTCCGGGCCCTTGGCCCACTTGGAGCCGGGGTGCGGGGCGAGGTAGGTGGCGACCAGTTCGTAGCCGGCGAACCAGTGGACGAGCTTCGGGCGGTCGATGCCGTCCTTGTACAGCTTCTCGATCTCGCCGCACAGCTGGTTGGTGACCAGCGGGGCGCGCTCCCAGTCGATGGCGAGCTTGTTGTCGGTCCAGCGGACCACGTCGTGCTTGTGCAGGTAGGCGAAGAGCAGCTGGCCGCCGAGCCCGTCGTAGTTGCGGACCCGGTCGCCGGTGACCGGGAAGCGGAACATGCGGTCGAAGAGCACCGCGTACTGCACGTCACGGGCCTGCGGGACGCCGTCGGCCGCCAGCTTGACGGCCTCCTTGAAGGCGGTGAGGTCGCAGCGCAGCTCCTCCAGGCCGTACATCCAGAACGGCTGGCGCTGCTTGATCATGAACGGGTCGAACGGCAGGTCGCCGTGGCTGTGGGTGCGGTCGTGGACCATGTCCCACAGCACGAAGGCCTCTTCGCAGCGCTTCTGGTCGTGGACCATGGCGGCGATGTCCTCGGGCAGGTTCAGGCCCAGGATGCCGACGGCCGCGTCGGTGACCCGGCGGAACCGGGCGGCCTCGCGGTCGCAGAAGATGCCACCCCAAGAGAAACGTTCCGGCGCCTCGCGCACGGCGATGGTCTCAGGGAAGAGGACGGCGGAGTTGGTGTCGTAGCCGGCCGTGAAGTCCTCGAACTTGATGCCGCAGAACAGCGGGTTGTCGTAGCGGGTGCGCTCCAGCTCGGCCAGCCAGTCCGGCCAGACCATGCGCAGTACGACCGCCTCCAGGTTGCGGTCCGGGTTGCCGTTCTGCGTGTACATCGGGAAGACGACCAGGTGCTGGAGGCCGTCCGCACGGTTCGCGGCGGGCTGGAAGGCCAGCAGCGAGTCCAGGAAGTCGGGCACCTGGAAGCCGCCGCCGGCCCACGCGCGGAGGTCACGGACCAGCGCCCGGTGGTACTCGGCGTCGTGCGGCAGCAGCGGCGAGAGCTCCTCCACGGCATCGATCACGACGTCCACGGCCCGCCCGGCGTCACCGCGGGCCGGCGCGCCCTCGGCGGCGAAGTCGATGGAACCGTCCTTGGACTGCCATGGCCGGATCCGCTCCACGGCATTCTTGAGCACGGGCCACGCGGGGTGCTCGACCACCCTGGTCACGGGAGGAACCTGCTCCTCCGAGCCCACCTGCACAAGAATTTCCGTCATGATCCATCCTCCACGGGAGATGCTTCCGTAAGGACACCGTATGCATACGGGGTTTCTCCCAGCAAGAGGGCTCTCAGGAAATTATCCTGCACCACCGCACCTTCACCGCGCTTTTTCCTGTGTGAAACCGTGAATGCAGTCACATCCACTACGGGAGGTGAGGGAGCGTCAGCTCCGGGGCACCGCATGGATCCGGCCGGTCAATGCACGGCGCAACGCGCCCACCCCCGGGTGACCGCCAGTGGGGTCAGGGGCCAGACGCCGCGCGCCCGGCGCTCCAATCCCCCCGTGTACATACGGGTTCATCGTGACGGGCGGCCATTAGGCTGCGCCCAGCCGCGTGGACAGCGACGTCCCGTCGTACGGTCCGCGCGCACCCCCACCGCCGCCGTCGACGGAAGCGAGATGAATCTTGAACTTCCTTACCATCGGTCATCGCGGAGTCATGGGCGTCGAGCCCGAGAACACCCTCCGTTCCTTCGTCGCCGCGCAGCAGGCCGGCCTCGACCTGATCGAACTCGATCTGCACCTCAGCAAGGACGGCGCCCTGGTCGTCATGCACGATGCCGAGGTGGACCGCACGACCGACGGCTCCGGCCCGATCGCCGAGAAGACCCTGGAGGAACTGCGCGCCCTTGACGCGGGCCTGGGTGAACGGGTGCCGGTGTTCGAGGAAGTCCTGGAGGCGGTGCAGTCCCCGCTGCAGGCCGAGATCAAGGACGTCGCGGCGGCCCGCGCGCTGGCCGAGGTCATGCAGCGGCGGGACCTGGTGTCGCGGGTGGAGGTGTCCTCGTTCCACGACGAGGCCGTCGCCGAGATCGCCAGGCTGGTGCCGGGGGTACGGACCGCGCTGATCGCCAGCCGGTACGGCACCGACGTGGTGGAGCGGGCCCGGGAGGCGGGGGCGGCGACCCTCTGTCTCAACATCCGGCGGCTGACCCTGGAGGTCGTCGAGCACGCCCGCAAGGCGGACCTGCGGGTGATCGGCTGGGTGGTGAACACCCAGGACCAGCTGCGGCTGGTCCGCGCCCTGCAGCTGGACGGCGCGACCACCGACTACCCGGAGATCAAGCGCACCGCCCGCTTCACCGCCTGAGGCCACACCGCTGAGGTCACAGCGCCCGAGCTCACAGCGCCCGAGGGTGACATTGCCCGAGGGTCACACCAGGGGCTTGACCAGCAACTCGAACCGCAGGTCGGCGCGCAGCGGGATACCGAAGCGCTCGTCGCCGTACGGGAACGGGGTCATCTCTCCCGTACGGCGGTAGCCGCGCCGCTCGTACCAGGCGATCAGGTCGTCGCGGACGGAGATCACCGTCATGTGCATCTCCGTGGCGCCCCAGTTCTGCCGCGCCCGGCGCTCCGCCTCGGCGATGACGGCCTTGCCGAGGCCGGCGCCCTGGAGGGCGGGGCTGACCGCGAACATGCCGAAGTAGGCGTGGGTGCCGCGGTGTTCGAGCTGGCAGCAGGCGACGACCCGGCCGTCCCGCTCGACGGTGAGCAGTTCGCTGTCCGGCGACTTGATCACCTGGAGGACGCCCTCGGGGTCGGTCCGCTGCCCGTCCAGGATGTCCGCCTCGGTGGTCCAGCCGGCCCGGCTGGCGTCGCCCCGGTAGGCCGACTCGATCAGCGCGACCAGCACGTCCACGTCGGCGTCGGTGGCGGCACGGAAGGCCAGTGCGGCGGGGGCGTTGTCCATGGGCTCCATGGGCGGGTTCTCCGATCTCGGGCGCGGTGAGCCGGGGACGAGCCTATCGCCGCCGTCCGGCTCCGCGTTCCGGGGATCGTCCGCGGCCGGGCACTACGCTCCGGTCCCATGGTGCACGTACTCAGCAGCCGTACCCTGGTCCACCCCACCGACCCCGAGCGCTCCCGTGCCTTCTACGGCGAGCAGCTCGGCCTCCCCGTCTACCGCGAGTTCGGTACGGGGCCGGAGCGGGGCACGGTCTATTTCCTCGGCGGCGGATTCCTGGAGGTCTCCGGGCGCTCGGACGCCGCCGCGGCGCCGGCCGTGCAGCTGTGGCTCCAGGTCGCGGACGCCGCGGCGGCGCACGAGGAGCTGGCGGCGAAGGGCGTCGAGATCGCACGGCCGCCGGTGCGGGAGCCATGGGGCCTGGTCGAGATGTGGATCACCGACCCGGACGGCATCCGGATCGTGCTGGTGGAGGTCCCGGCCGACCACCCCCTGCGCTACCGGCCGGGGATCTGACGGCAGGGGCTCAGGCCCGCAGCGCGCCCATCCTGCCCTCCAGCCGGCCCAGCAACTCGGCGAGCAGCCCGGCGAGTTCGCCCTGGCCCTGCGGGGCGAGGACGGACAGGACGGCCGTCTCGTAGCCGAGTTGCTCGGGCAGGACGCCGTCGACGAGTTCACGGCCCGCGTCGGTGAGGCGGAGGTGGGCGACCCTGCGGTCCCGGGCGTCACCGCGCCGCTCGACCAGGCCGCGCTCGGTGAGCTGCTTGAGGCGTTTGGTGACGGCGGCGCCCGAGGAGAAGGTCTCCTTGGCGAGTTCGCTCGGGGTCAGCTCATGGCCGGTGCGGCGCAGCGCGCCGAGCAGGTCGAACTCGGGGCGGCTGAGGCCCGCCCGGCGCAGCGGAGCGTCCTCGGCCTGCTGGAGGAGGGCGGCGCAGCGGTTGATCCGGCCGATCACCTCCATGGGTCCGGTGTCCAGGTCGGGATGGACGGACCGCCACTGCCGGACGACCGCGGCGACGGTGTCGTCCCGGCCGGCGATCCCGACCGGGCCCCGCGTGGTCTCGCCGGCCGCGCTCCGTGCCCCGCTGCCTGCCGCTTCCGTCCCTGCCCCGCCGTCGGCCGCCGGTCGTCCGTGGGTCGCCGTCATGGCCGTACGTCCTCCGTTGTCCTCGCGCTGTCCCAGGTGTGCGGTCCCTGGCGTCGTACCGTCGCGGCGAGCGTACGGTGTCCGGACTGTTCGGCGAGCACGACCCGCTCCTGGGGCAGCGCGCGTTGCCACCACTCGCCGGACGCGGCGTCGGCCGTGGCGCGCAGTTCGGCGAGGGCGGCGGACAGGGTGCGCCGGGCGGTTTCCAGGGCTCGAGGGGCCGGCTGCGGCTCGGCGAGCAGGCGGGCGGCCTGTTCACGGGCCCGCTCGACGGCGGTCAGCGCGTGTTCGAGGCGGTCGCCGGCCCGGCGGTTGGTGACGACGACCGCCGTGCCGAAGCCGACGAGCGCGCCGACCAGCGTGTCCACGACCCGTTCGGTGATCAGCTGTCCGGCGTCCTGGGCGCGGGCGAACTCGGTGACAAGCAGGGCCATGGGGGTGACGCAGACGCTGCCGAGCCAGTAGTTGCGGCTGATCAGCGCCTCGGCGCCGAAGTTGAAGGCGAGACAGCACAGCACCAGGACGGCCGGGTGCAGATGGGCGAGCGGTACGACGGCGGCGAAGACGAGGACGCCGAGGACGTTGCCGACGACGCGCTGGACGCCCCGGCTCCAGGTGAGGGTGACGTTGGCCTGGTAGAGGGAGGCGGCGGTGACCAGCGCCCAGTAGGGGCGGCCGACGCCGAGGGCCAGGGAGGCGTAACCGGCGAGCGCGCAGCCGAGCGCGGTGCGGGCGGCGAGGGGGGCGAGCGGGCCCAGTCGGCGCCACAACGGGCGGTGCGGCGCGGCGAGTTCGGCGTCGAGGCCGAGGAGTTCGTCGTCGGCTCCGGCCACCCGGGGGACGCGTCCGGTGCCGCGCAGGGCGCGGGCCCAGCCGCGGAGGGGGGCCGGGTCGGCGTCGGCGGGTGCGGCGAGGGCGACCTCGGCGCGGACGACGAGGTGTTCGAGGGCGCGGCGGGTGCGGTCGGTGCGGGCACCGGTGGCCAGCAGGGACTGCCAGGCGGCCTGTACGGCGGCGGCCGCGGCGGCGCGGGCCTTCGCGTGGCCGTCCGCCGTGCCGCGCGTGTCGGCGTAGGCGGCGGTGGCGTCGAGGGCGTGTGCGGTGGCCCGGCGCTCCGGACCGTGCGGG
The DNA here is from genome assembly GCF_040640875.1 of Streptomyces sp. NPDC021562. Taxonomy (NCBI): domain Bacteria; kingdom Bacillati; phylum Actinomycetota; class Actinomycetes; order Kitasatosporales; family Streptomycetaceae; genus Streptomyces; species Streptomyces sp. NPDC021562. The sequence continues at coordinate 70,275 of NZ_JBFACN010000013.1, read as the reverse complement.
CGCAGCAGCCCCGGTGCCATGCCGACGAGCCAGGCCCAGGCGCCCGTCGCCAGGGCCAGCGCGACATGCCCGGGGACCTGGCCGGGGGTTTGCGGCGCGAACAGCGAGGCGGAGCTGATGAAGGTGAGGACCACGTTCCCGGGCGGGCCGACGCGGGCGGCGTCGCAGAGGGCCTTCTGCACGGCGGCCAGGAGGGCGCCGACGGTGACCAGGACGACCGCGTTCGTGGTGAGCGCGGCGGTGCTGAGGGCCACGGCGAGACCGGCGACCATGCCGAGGATCACCCCGGCCAGCGTGCGGGCACGGGCGGGGTAGGGACGGTTGTGGCCGTACAGGGCGCACAGCGATCCGGCCATCGTGTACATCGCCAGGTCGAGGCGGCCGAGGGCCAGCAGGACCAGGTTGGGCGGGGCGACCGCGGCGACCACGCTGAGGGCGGGCTTGAACCAGATGTCGGAGGGCCGGCCGAGGCGCAGCACCCCGGCGAGGGGAAGAGGACGGGTCGCGGTGCTCATACCAATCAATTTAGCATGTGTTTTACTCGTAAAGCACCTAGAACGGCCGGACCGGCACGTCCGGCACCTTCGGCACGACTCGGCCGACAGCCCCTGCTCACCCGCCGTGCTCCGTCGAATGCTCCCCGTGTACACCCTTGCGCTGGCGTGCGCGCTGCCCGGCCGGGGCATCGCATCCATCGATGCGACGTCGAGCGGGGAGGTGCGCGTGCACGGACCGGCTTCGCCCGGCTGGCTGCTGGTCGCGCTGTGCGCGGCGACCGGGGCCTACTGTCTGCTGCGGATGCGCAGCAGCGTCGAGGCGCAGCGGCGCGCCGCGGGCGGTGAGGCGCTGATGGGGTTCGGCATGGCCGCGATGGCCGTGCCCCCGACCGTTTTCACCCCGCCGGGGTGGGCCTGGCCCCTGTACGCGGCGGTGTTCGGGGCGGCGGCGCTGCGCGCGCTGTGGAGCGTCCGCGGCGGCCCGCACCATCTGCACCACCTGGTCGGGGCCGCGGCGATGGTCTACATGGCGGTCGTGATGGCGGCCTCCCCCGGCGGCCACCACCACGGCGGCTCCGGAGTCCCGCTGCTGACCGGGCTGCTGCTCCTCTACTTCACCGGTTACGTCCTGCTGGCCGGGGCGCGGCTGGTGCCCGGCGCGGTGGCGGCCGCCGGAGCCGGGGCCGCCGGAGCCGACGCGGCCGGCTGGGGCGACCGGCCCGAACTGGCCCGCGCGTGCCGGTTGTCGATGGGGATCGGCATGGTGGCGATGCTGCTGGCACTGTGAGGAAGTGACGGCTCTCGCGGCGCGCACGTTGCTTGCGTCACTTTGGCACCACGGGCTGTACCCCTGTGCGGTTCCCCGCTCATAGGGTGCTGGCCATGATGGTCCCTGTGGCACTGCTGCTGCTCGGCGCCCTGACCGCCGCCGTCGGCCCGCGGCTGCTCGCCCGCGCCGACTGGACGGAGCGGGAGCCGGTGGTCGCCCTGTGGACGTGGCAGTGCGTGGTGGCGGCCGTTCTGCTGTGCTGCGGGCTGTCGATGACGCTCAGCGCGGCGGCGGCCTGGCGGGCGGTGCGCGGGCACGTGTTCGCTACCGCCCCGAGCGGGGTGGCGGACGCCTACCCGCTCGGTACGGACGGGCCGTGGGCGGCGGCGACCGCGGTGGCCCTCGCCTGCGCGGGGCTGTGGAGCGGGGCGATGCTGGTGCGCGAGGTACTGCGGGCCAGGGCCCGGCTGCGCCGTCGGCGGGCCGAACTCCTGCTGCGGGCGCCGCTGTTGCCCGGTGAGGAACCGGCGGGCGGGCGGCTCGTCGTCCTGGAGGGCGAGCGTGCCGACGCGTGGTGGCTGCCCGGCCTGGCGCCCCGGCTCGTCGTCACGACGGCCGCCTTACGGCGACTGAAGGGCCGCCGGCTGGACGCGGTGCTCGCCCATGAGCAGGGGCACGCACAGGCCCGGCACGACTGGCTGCTGCACTGCTCGGCCGCGCTGGCGGACGGGTTCCCGCAGATCCCGGTGTTCGCCGCGTTCCGCGAGGAGATGCACCGCCTGGTCGAGCTGGCCGCCGACGACATGGCCTCCCGGCGGCACGGCCGCCTCACCACCGCGCTCGCCCTGGTCGAACTCAACGAGGACCGGGGCGTGTTCGGTCCCGGACCCAGCTTGCACGCCCATGTCCCGCAACGTGTCCAGCGGTTGCTCACCGCCCCCGACCGGCTCCCCGCCCGGCACCGGCTGCGGCTGACCGCGACGGCCACCCTGGTCCCGGTGATCCCCGTGCTGGTGGCGCTCGTACCGGGGCTGCGCGCGCTCGGGTAACGCCTTGTCCGGCAGACCGATTGGCCTTCGGGCAATGATTCGGCAAAGATCACGCCATGCCACCCGCACCCAGCGACCGTCCCGCCCCGCTCCTCACGACCGCCGTTCTGGCCCTGTCCTCGGCGCTGCTGCTCGCCCTCGTCGCCGGCGAGTGGCCGCCTCTTCTCGCGGTGGACGAGAGCATCGCCGGCACCACCCACCGCTGGGCCGTGGCGGACCGGGACACCACCCATGTGCTGCGCGTCCTCGCCGACTGGGTCTGGGACCCGCTGACCATGCGCCTGCTCTGCGCGGCCGTCGCGGCGTGGCTGGTGTGGCGGCACGCGGCCTGGTGGACCGCGCTGTGGCTGGCCCTGACCTGTGCGCTGGGCACGGTCGCCCAGCAGTCCCTCAAGGCCGCCGTCGGCCGTCCGCGCCCGCAGTGGCCGGACCCGGCGGACTCGGCGCACTACGCCGCCTTCCCCTCGGGTCACACGATGACCGCGACGGTGGTGTGCGGCCTGCTGCTGTGGCTGCTGCACCGCTGCGGCACCGGCCGTGCGGTGTGGCGTACGGCGCTGGTGGCGGCCTGGGTGTCGGTCACCGGCGTCGGGGTGACCCGGGTCTGGCTCGGTGTGCACTGGCCCTCGGACGTGCTCGGCGGCTGGCTGCTCGGCGCGCTGGTGGTGGCCCTGGCGGTGCTGGCCTACGAGTGGGAGCACGGCGGCCGGGGGCATGCGCAGCCGGGGCCGTCGGTAGAGTCCGGCGCATGACTGCCGTGCTCTTCGACTTCTCCGGGACCCTCTTCCGCGTCGAGTCCACCGAGTCCTGGCTGCGGGCGGTGCTCTCCGCAGCCGAAGTGGACTGCCCCGAGGGGGAGGTGCTGGACGCCGCCCGGGCGCTCGAGGTGGCCGGGGCACTGCCCGGCGGGGCGAACCCGGTCGCGCTGCCCGAGGAACTGGCCGGGGTATGGGCGGTGCGGGACGAGAGCGCGGAACTGCACCGGGCCGCGTACACCGGCCTGTCCCGTCGGGTGCCACTGCCGGACCCCGCCCTGCACGACGCGCTCTACGAGCGGCACATGAACCCGGCGGCGTGGACGCCGTACCCGGACACCGAGGAGGTGCTGCGCACGCTGCGCGGGCACGGCGTCGGCATCGGCGTGGTCAGCAACATCGGCTGGGACCTGCGCCCGGTCTTCCGCGCGCACGGGCTCGACGCGTACGTGGACACGTACGTCATGTCCTACGAGCACGGGGTCCAGAAGCCGGACCCGCGGCTTTTCGCGGTCGCCCTGGACGCGCTCGGGGCCGAGCCGGCCGGGACGGTGATGGTCGGGGACAGCAGGGCCGCCGACGGCGGGGCGGCGGCGCTCGGGTGCCGCGTGCACTTCGTGGACCACCTGCCGGTGGACGAGCGGCCGGACGCGCTGCTGCCGGTCCTCGATCTGGTGGGCGTGGCCCGCCGACCGGCCACGCCCACACAGGCCTGACCTGCCGCGCGTCCGCCCGAGACGCTCCCCCGTGTCGCCCCGGGCGGACGGCAGCCCTGACCGGGCCCCGCGCAGTGCGGTGCCCGCCGCGTCGATTATAGTTGGCTGGCAGCCAGTCAACGCAGGAGTTCCAGGATGTCCCCGCGCAGCGCATCGGTCAATGAAGAGTTGCGCCGGCGTTCCCGGGAGCGGCTGCTGCAGGCCGCGGTCGAGCTGGTCGACGAGCACGGCTTCGAGGCCACCACGCTGGGCGACATCGCCGACCGGGCGGGGTCGGCACGCGGGCTGGTGTCGTACTACTTCCCCGGCAAGCGACAGCTGGTCCAGTCCGCCGTGCACCGGCTGATGCACCGCACGCTGGAAGAGGCGCTGGAGCACGAGCCGCACACCGAGGACGGCCGGGAACGGCTGGCGCGGGCCATCGACGCGATCCTGGGCCTCGCCGACGAGCGGCCGGTGCTGATGCGTCAGCACATGGCGGGGCTGCTCCAGGCCGAGGGGTTCGTGCAGTGCCCCGAGCAGCGCCGGCTGGCGGAGCTGCTCGGCGACACCGTCGCCCGGTACGGCTCGCAGAACGTGACGACCGACTACCCTATGCTGCGGGCCCTGCTGATGGGGGCGGTGTACGCGGCACTGGTCCCGGGCGCCCCGATGCCCGTACCGGTCCTGCGGGCGGAGCTCTTCGCGCGCTACGGCCTCGGCCGGGAGCTGGGCCTTCCGCCGGGTTCCGCGCCGTCGGCCGGACGGCGGGACCTGTCCCGGTTCTTCGCCACGGAGGACCGGACGGATCACCGGCAGGACCCCACGAGCGATGACAGACACCACTGAGCGATAACATCATCACACTCCGCGCACGTCGACCCGCGTCCGCTTCACTCCTGCGGCCCCTGTCGAGGTCCCCGGGCCGGTGGGATGCTGGAGCCACCAGCCCCTCGGGCAAGGAGTCTCCTCGTGTTGCGTGTCGCCGTCGTCGGCTCCGGGCCGAGCGGGTGCTACACCGCCCAGAACCTCGTCCAACTCGACTCCACGGTGCGGGTGGACGTCCTGGACCGGCTCCCCTGCCCGTTCGGGCTGGTGCGGTACGGGGTCGCCCCGGACCACGAGAAGATCAAGTCCCTGCAGGGCAACCTGCGCACCGTCCTGGAGCACGAGCGGGTGCGGTTCCTCGGCGGGGTGCGGGTCGGCGGGCCGGGCGGAGTGCCGGTGGAACGGCTGCGGGAGCTCTACCACGCGGTGGTGTACTGCGTCGGGGCGGCCACCGACCGGCGGCTCGGGATCCCCGGCGAGGACCTGCCGGGCAGCTGGTCGGCGACCGAGTTCGTGTCCTGGTACAGCGCCCATCCGGACGCCGTCGACGCCGGATTCGTACGCGACGCCCGGTCTGCGGTGGTCATCGGGGTCGGCAATGTCGCGGTCGACGTGGCGCGGATGCTGGCCCGGGGCGCGGCGGAGCTGAGCCCGACGGACATGCCGCAGGCGGCCCTGACGGCGCTGACGCGAAGCCGGATAAGAGAGGTCCACGTGGTGGGCAGGCGGGGTCCCTCCCAGGCCCGGTTCACCACCAAGGAGCTGCGCGAGCTCGGCGGCCTGCCCGACACCGACGTCACGGTGGAGCCGGACGAGTTGGCACTCGACCCGGACTGCGCCGAGCCGTCCGCGCTGCCCGCCGCCCAGCGCCGCAACGTGGAGGTGCTGCGCGGCTGGGGGGAGGGCGGCGGGGCGGGCGACCGCCGCATCCGGTTGCGCTTCTTCCTGCGCCCGGTCGAAGTGCTCGACGACGCCGGCCGGGTGGGCGGGGTGCTCTTCGAACGCACCGAGCCGGACGGGCGCGGCGGTGTGCGGGGCACCGGCCGCTACGAGACCGTCGAGGCGCAGTTGGTGCTGCGTTCGGTGGGATACCGCGGCGTGCCGCTGGACGGGCTCCCGTTCGACGAGGAGAGCGGGACCGTGCCGCACGAGGCGGGCCGCGTCCTGCACAGCTGCTTCGGCGTGTCCGGTGACTACGTGGCGGGCTGGATCAAACGGGGTCCGACCGGTGTCATCGGCACCAACCGGCCCGACGCCAAGGAGACGGTGACGTCCCTGCTGGCGGACGCCCCCGTGCTGCTGCGCAGGGAGGTGGCGCGGGATCCGGTCGCCGCGCTGCGCGCGGAGGGCGTCGAGCCGGTCGAGTGGACGGGCTGGCAGGCCATCGAGCGGGCCGAGGCGGCGCTCGGTGCCCGGCTGGGCCGGAGCGTGGTCAAGCTCGCCGACTGGGACTCCCTGCTGGGAGCGGCGCGGACGGGGTCACGGCAGGCAGCGGTGCGCACGGAGTCGTAGCGGATCCGATCGCGCCCCGGCGGGCTCGACACGTATCGGCAACCCTCCAGAAATCAACAAACCGTTCAAGCCGCCTACGGTCTGGTGCTGTCCGGATGTCGTCCCCGCTCTGGAGTCCCCGTGGCCACGACCACCGCACCCGTCCACCCCGTCGACGAGGTCCCGCCCGTACGGCAGTTGGCAGCGTTCGGCCTGCAGCACGTGCTCGCGATGTACGCGGGCGCCGTCGCCGTGCCGCTCATCGTGGGCGGTGCGATGAAGCTGTCGCCGGCCGACCTGGCGTACCTGATCACCGCCGATCTGTTGGTGTGCGGGATCGCGACGCTCATCCAGTGCGTCGGTGTCGGGCGGTTCGGCGTACGGCTGCCGATCATGCAGGGCTGTACGTTCGCGGCGGTCTCGCCGATGGTCCTCATCGGTACGACGGGCGGCGGGCTGCCCGCGATCTACGGCTCGGTGATCGTGGCCGGCCTGGCGATCATGCTGCTCGCGCCGGTCTTCGGCAGGCTGTTGCGCTTCTTCCCACCCCTGGTCACCGGCACCGTGATCCTGGTCATCGGTCTCTCCCTGCTGCCGGTCGCGGGCAACTGGGCGGCGGGCGGCACCGGCGCCAAGGACTTCGGGGAGCCGAAGAACCTGGCACTGGCCGCCTTCGTGCTCGCGGTGGTGATCGGCGTGCAGCGGTTCGCACCCGCCTACCTGGCCAGGATCGCCGTCCTGACCGGCATCGCGGCGGGCCTCGCGGTGGCCGTGCCCCTCGGGTTCACGGACTTCGGCGGGGTCGCGGACGCCGACTGGCTCGGCATCAGCACGCCGTTCCACTTCGGCACGCCGACGTTCCACGTCTCGGCGATCGTCTCCATGCTGGTGGTGGCCCTGGTGACCATGACGGAGACGGCCGGTGACCTGATCGCGGTGGGCGAACTGACCGGACGGGCGGTCGAGCCGCGGTCCCTGGCCGACGGGCTGCGCGCCGACGGGCTGTCGACCGTCCTCGGCGGTGTCTTCAACACCTTCCCGTACACGGCGTTCGCGCAGAACGTCGGTCTGGTGGGCATGACCCGGGTGCGCAGCCGCTGGGTGGTCGCGGCGGCCGGCGGCATCCTGGTGCTGCTCGGCCTGCTGCCCAAGCTGGGCGCGGTGGTCGCGGCGATTCCGGCGCCGGTGCTGGGCGGTGCGGGTCTGGTGATGTTCGGGACGGTCGCGGCGAGCGGTCTGCGCACGCTCGCGACCGTCGACTTCCAGGGCAACAACAACCTGACGGTGGTGGCCGTGTCGGTGGCGGTCGGCCTGCTGCCGGTCGGGGTGCCTGCGGTCTACGGGAAGTTCCCCGACTGGTTCCAGACGGTGATGAACAGCGGCATCAGCGCGGGCTGCCTGACGGCGATCGTCCTGAACCTGCTCTTCAACCACCGTCCGGCGAAGGCAGGTCCGACCCCTGCGACCGTCCCTACCGAAGCCGGCCCTGCCTAGGGCCTGTCTGACAATTCCCGCCTGCCTCGCGACGCCATGCACGCTCCCCCAGCCTTCGGCCGGGGGGACCCCCAGAGCACGCACCTGACGCCGCGAGGCCGCCCTCCGGGCGACGACGGGAATTGTCAGACAGGCCCTGGTGCTGCGACCGGGTCAGGAGCGGGCGGCGAAGAGGTGCGAGGGGACCGCGGCGGCCAGCGCCCCGTACCCCGTCGGGTTGAGGTGGAGCCCGTCGCCGACCTGGAGGTCGGTGCGCAGTCGGGCGGGATCGGCCGGGTCGCGTACCACCCGGTCGAAGTCGAGCACCGCGTCGAAGTGGCCGGGTCCCCGGATCCAGGCGTTGACCCGCTGCCGGGCCGCCTCCCGGACGCCCGCTCCGTCGTCGTACGCGTTGCCGCCGAAGGGCAGCAGGGTGGCGCCGTAGACACGGATGCCCTGGGCGTGGGCGCGCACGACGATCTGCTGGTAGGCGGCGATCAGGTCGTCGGCGACGGCTCGCTGGGCCTGCGGGGTGGCGGCGGCGGTTCCGATGTCGTTGACGCCCTCGAAGACGATCAGCCAGGAGACTCCGCTGCTGGACAGGACGTCACGGTCGAGGCGGGCCAGGGCGTTGGGGCCGAGGCCGTCGTTGAGGACCCGGTTGCCGCCCGCCGCCTGGTTGATCACCGCGATGCCCGAGGTGGCGGGGATGGACCGGAGCCGGTCGTAGAACTGGTCGGGCCAGCGGTCGTTGCCGTTGGTGGTGGAACCCCGTCCGTCCGTGAGGGAGTCGCCGACGACGGCCACGGTACGGGTCGCGGCCGGCGCCCGTACTTCGACGGCGCTGAGCAGATACCAGTGGTCGACCGGTGTGGCTCCGGTGAGGTCCGGGTCCTGGACGTGGTCGCCGCGCAGGAGGTACGACGTGGTGCGCGATCCGGGGTGCGAGGTGAGCGCGTGGTCGGGCTGGCCCTGCACGGTGTAGGCCGTGACGGTGAGTTCGGCGCCGGGCTGCACTTCCAGGTCCACGGGATCGGAGACGGCCTGGGCGCCGACGGGCACCACGATGGCGGCGCGCCCGGAGAAGGTGACGGGCTGGACACTGCCGGGGACGACCGCGCTGACGCCGGCCCGGCCGCCCTCGGGGAGCGCCACGGTCACCGCGGTGAGCGGGAGCGGGGTGTCGCCGTAGGCGTTGGAGAAGCGCAGCCTCAGGCGGTGGCCGCCGGTGGTCACCCGGACGGTCTGGCGCACGGTGGTGTCGGCCAGGACCGACGTCTCCCCCGTGAAGGGCGCGGGCGGCAGGTTGCCGACCTCGGTGAGCTGAGGCATCGCGGTCCAGGTGGCCACCCAGTGGTCGGCCCGGGCGGCGCCGGTGGTCACCTGACGGGGGCTGCGGGCCAGCGCCGTGACGGCGGTGACGGTCACCACCAGGGCGAGGGCGAGGACACAGACGCTGAGGAGCGTGGCGAGCGGCGCTCTGCCGGGCTGCGGCTTCACGGGGCAAGGGCCTTCCTGACGAAGGGTGACGGGACCGTCAACTGGCCGTGCAGGTGGTGCCGTTGAGCGTGGGGGTCAGCCGGGCACCGGCCGGGGAACTCCGGCATCGTGGCATGCACATGGCCTACTTTGGAAGCGCTCCCACGCAGGCGTACGGGGTTCGCCGCCCACGTCGGCCGAATCCTGTGCGAGGCGTTGACTAGAAAGCGCTTTCACCCTACGTTCCGTTCAGCACGCTGACCGATGGACCCGGCGACGACCCTGTCCGCCCAGGCGTCCGACCGGCAAGTTCACATGTGCGTCCATCTTTCAGAACAGAGAACGTCGATCCGAAAGGCACCCCCCGGACCCCCCACTCGAAAGAAGGCATACGGGACATGACTTCACGAGCACGGACCAGTGCGCGCCCTCTGCTGGGCGGACTGGCCGCCCTGGGGCTCTCGTTTGGCATGATCATGACTAACGGAGCGCAGGCGCACGCGGCCACCTGGCCGACCGCGAGCGGCAGCCAAGCGGTCACGGCGACCATCAAGCTGTCCGGCACGAAGGACTACGGGATGCTGCGCCTGTACGGCAGCGGCGCCCTGGGCACCGGCGGACAGAGCGAGGACCAGGACCCGATCCTCGACCTGGCGGCGGGCACCGTCCTCAAGAACGTCATCATCGGCGCGCCCGCCGCGGACGGGATCCACTGCGAGGGCAGCTGCACGCTGCAGAACGTGTGGTGGGAGGACGTCGGCGAGGACGCGGCGACGTTCAAGGGCTCCTCGTCGTCCAACGTGTACACCGTCTCCGGCGGCGGCGCGAAGGAGGCCAGCGACAAGGTGTTCCAGTTCAACGGCGCCGGCACGCTCAACGTGTCCGGGTTCGCGGTACGGAACTTCGGCAAGCTGGTCCGCTCGTGCGGCAACTGCAAGACGCAGTACAAGCGCACGATCAACCTCAACACCATCGAGGCGACCTACAAGGGCAGCGCGCTGGTCGGCATCAACACCAACTACGGGGACAGCGCGACGCTGAAGAACATCACGATCGTCGGGGACAGCAGCAAGAAGATCGTGCCCTGCCAGAAGTACATCGGCAACAACACGGGCGCGGAGCCGCCGACGAACGGGAGCGGGCCGGACGGGACCTACTGCAAGTACGCGAGTTCGGACATCACTTACAGGTGAGCCGGGCGGGCCGGCCGTCGCCGCTCAGCGGGCGGTGCCGGCCGGCCCGCCGGGGCCCTGGCGTCAGTGGTGGACCGCGGCGCAGGTGAGCTGGGTCTTCCCGTCGGCCGTCGTCACGACGAACGTCCCGCCGCTGAGACCGCCGAGGTCGAACCTGCCCGCACGGTCCGTGGTGACGGTGCCCGCGGAGGACTGCGGGGTGGCGCCCGAGTAACTGACCCTCATGTCACTGGGAAAGCCTTCGCCCCACAGGTGGTACCGCCCGGCCGAGTCCGTTTCGACCTGGCACGCCGCGACGGACACGGCGCCCGGTGGGACGGCGGCCAAGGCGTGGGCGGCCGTCGCGGGGCTCATCGCGAGCGCGGGGGTGACCAGGAACGCGAGTGCGGTGAGACGACGAGTTCGGTTCACGATTCACCTGCTTCGGTGCTGCGGACGCGGCCGGGGAGCCGTACCGGATCCGCCGCTCACGGGAGCGCTCGCACGGAGCGCTGACGGGCGCGCGGTCCCGCCGACCGGGGTCCCGCGGGCCGGAGAGCCGGACGTTGTCGGGAACTCGGGCTGCAACCTGCTTCCACCGTATCGTCCGTCATGTCCCGTGGCATCTCGCGGATCACGGCCGTGCGCGCGGCGGGCGGCCGGGACGTGTGCTCAGCCGGTGTGCGCCACCAGGGCGTCGATGATCTCGGGCCAGAGCGGGCGCGGGCGGTCGTGTCCCATGTCGGGGACCAGGAGGAGTTCCGCTCCGGGGATCAGCTCGGCGGTGCGCCGGCCGCCGCTGACGTCGATCAGCGTGTCGTCCAGGCCGTGGATCACCAGGGTCGGTACCCGCAGTTGCCGGAGCGCGTCCGCGCGCGAGCCGCCGAGCACCATCGCACCGAGTTGGCGTCCGATCCCGGCGGGGTGGGGGGCGCGGTCGTAACTGGCCGCGGCCAGCTCCCGGAGGACCGCGGGGTCCCCGTAGCGCTTCGACGCCCACACCAGTTCCCGGTCCGCCGCCGCGACGTACCCCTCGCGGTCCGACGGTTTCGGGCTGAACAGCGCCGCCTGCGCCTCGGGGGTGGACCGGCCGTATGCGCTCTCCCCCGTCGAGGACATCATCGACGTGAGCGTCAGCACCCGCTCCGGCCGGCTGATGGCCATGGTCTGGGCGATCATGCCGCCCATCGACGCGCCGACCACGTGGGCCCGCTCGATGCCGAGCACGGTGAGGAGGCCGAGGCCGTCGTCGGCCATGTCCTGGAGACCGTAGGGGACCATGGCGAGGGCGGCCGCCGTGTCCCCCGAGCGCACCGTGGCGATGAACCGGGCGACGTCGACGGGGTGTTCGTCGAACCTGGTGGACAGACCGCTGTCCCGGTTGTCGTAACGGATCACGTACCGGCCGCGGTCCGCCAGCGCCTGGCAGAAGTCCTCGTGCCAGGCGATCATCTGGGCACCGAAGCCCATCACGAGCAGGACAGGAGGGTCACCGGGATCGCCGAATCCTTCGTAGGCGAGGGACACTCCGGGCGACACTTCGGCGATCGGCATACGGGGATCCTGCCAGCCTCCGGCGGCGGAGCGCACCTGGATTGTCTGCGGGGCCGTCGGTGTCGGGGCCGGCCGGTGTCAGGCCCGGGTTCCTGTCGCGCGGGCGTCCGGGGCCCGGCGCGGCGTGGGGATGAGAGCGAAGTCGCTTCCGGGCGCGTTCGTCAGGCGGGCGGGGGGAGCGTCGGCTCTCCCCACTCCGCCCGGTACTCCGCGTACGCGGCGCGCAGGCGGTCGCCCGGCCAGTCGGGCGGGAGGAGGTCCGGCGGCAGCACGGGGTCCGTCAGCAGATGGCGGACCGCGGCCGCGAAGACCGTGAAGCGGTCCGGCGGGAGAGGGGACTCGGCCGCCTGGAGCAGAAGGGCTCGGGCCTTGGCGGACCAGGTTGTCAACGGCCAGAGGGCGGACGCCAGTTCGGCCGCCGGGCGGGACGGGCGGGACGTGTACGACTCGGCGACCTCCTGGAGGTCGGCCGGCAGGGCCCTCGCAAGGTTCGCCGGGCGCAGCCAGACCCCCTCGCGGAGCTCGGCGAGCCGGAGAGCGGTCAACCGGGTGCGCAGCTCGGCCCGCTCGGCGGGCCCCCGGCCCGTGGCCGTGATGACCAGCATCTCCCAGTCGCCGTCCCATGCGCGCGTGCGGGGCCGTACCGCCTCGTCCTGGCGGCGCTGCCGGGCCAGCAGCCGGTCGCTGAGGCCGTAGACGGCGTCGTCGGTCCGGCGGAGGTCACCGGAGGCCGTCATGCGGCTGAGGGCGGCCCTGAGCGTCGAGCCGCCGATCCCGAAGGGCTCGACGAGCCGCACGAGGTCCTTCACCGGCAGCTGCGGGGGGTGCATGCCCAGCAGCAGGCTCAGCACGACCGACCGGGCGGACAGGGGCCGCGGGTCGACCTCGACGGGCTCGGCGGACACGTTCACGGACATGGTCACGTACTGTACGTGCGACTCCATGTTGCATCATTGCTACAGCCGCAGATGGAGTGCAACATGAGGGCCATGGACTCCACCGCCGCACTTCCGCAGCCACGGCCCACCGCCACCGCCGCCACCCACGACGTCACCAACCAGGCGCCGCCGCTCGCTCCCTACGACGCCTCGGACGACCCCGCGCTGCTCGAAGGAGTCCGCCGGGAGGGCGCCGGGTGGGCCGAGGAGGGGATCCGGCGGCTCGGGGCACGTGCCGGGAGCGCGGAGGCCCAGGAGTGGGGTGAGCTGGCCAACCGGTACGAGCCGGAGCTGCGCACCCACGACCGGTACGGCCACCGCATCGACGAGGTCGACTTCCACCCCGCCTGGCACCACCTGATGCGGGCGGCGGTGGCCGAGGGGCTGGCGGGGGCGGCCTGGGCGGACGACCGTCCCGGCGCCCACGTCGCACGGACCGCGGGCGGGCTGGTGTGGGGACACACCGAATCCGGCCATGGTTGTCCGACGTCCATGACCTACGCCGCCGTTCCCGCGCTGCGCGCGCAGCCGGAGCTGGCCAAGGTCTACGAACCGCTGCTGACCAGCAGGGTCTACGAGCCCGGGCTGCGGGTGCCGACGGACAAGCCCGGGTTGCTCGCGGGGATGGGCATGACCGAGAAGCAGGGCGGTTCGGACGTACGGACGAACACCACGACGGCCACCCCCACGTCCGAGCCCGGCGTCTACACGCTGCGCGGCCACAAGTGGTTCACCTCGGCCCCGATGTGCGACGTCTTCCTGGTGCTGGCGCAGGCGCCGGGCGGGCTGTCGTGCTTCCTGGTGCCGCGGGTGCTGCCCGACGGGAGCCGCAACCCGTTCCGCATCCAGCGGCTGAAGGACAAGCTGGGCAACCGGTCCAACGCCTCGTCGGAGCCCGAGTTCGACGGGACCGTGGCCTGGTCGGTCGGCCCGGAGGGGCGGGGGGTGAAGACCATCATCGAGATGGTCAACTGCACCCGGCTGGACTGCGTGATGAACTCGGCCACCCTGATGCGCAAGACGCTGGTGGAGGCCGGTCATCATGCCCGGCACCGCGTCGCGTTCGGCGCACGCCTCGTCGACCAGCCGCTCATGCGCAACGTCCTGGCCGACCTGGCGCTGGAGTCGGAGGCCGCGACCACGCTGACCCTGCGTCTCGCGGGGGCCGCGGACCGCGCCGTGCGCGGGGACGAGGAGGAGCGGGCCTTCCGCCGGATCGCGACCGCCGTCGGCAAGTACTGGGTCACCAAGCGCGGCCCGGCCTTCACGGCGGAGGCCCTGGAGTGCCTGGGCGGCAACGGGTACGTCGAGGACTCCGGCATGCCCCGGCACTACCGGGAGGCCCCGCTGCTGTCGATCTGGGAGGGCTCCGGGAACGTCAACGCGCTCGACGTGCTGCGGGCGCTCTCCCGCGAACCGGGCACCGCCGACGCCTTCTTCGGCGAACTCGCGCACGCCCGCGGGGCGGACGCCCGGCTGGACGCCGCGGTCGCCCGGCTGAAGGCCGGATCGGCGGGGACCGATCAGGCGGGCGCCCGCCGCCTGGTCGAGCGGATGGCGCTGACCCTGCAGGCCTCGCTGCTGGTCCGGTACGCCCCCGCGGCCGTCGCCGACGCGTTCTGCGCGACCCGGCTCGGCGGCGACTGGGGGTACGCGTTCGGCACCCTGCCCGCCGGGGCCGGAGTCGACCCGATCCTGGAGCGGGCGCTGCCCGGCGCGAACTGACCCCTTCCGGTGCGCCGGTGGCCGGTGAGCGCCGACGGATCGCACACAGTCGTCGTCCGATTCCGCATCGTTGTCAGTGCCGTGGTGCAGACTCCGGAACAGGTGGCACTCGCCTGGGGAGGACAACGTGTTCACGGGGATCGACGAGGTCGACTGGACCTCGCTGCGGCACGCCTACGGCAGCGCGGCGGACGTGCCCGGCCTGCTGCGCCGCCTGGCCTCGGCGGACGCGGCCGAACGGGAGGCCGCGCTCGACGGGTTGTACGGCTCGGTGCACCACCAGGGCAATGTGTACGACTCGACGCTCGCCTGTGTCCCTTTCCTGTGCGCGCTCGTCGCCCGCCCGGAGGTGCGGGACCGGGGCGCCGTAGTGGAACTGCTGGTCAGCATCGGCTCGCAGAGCGCCGGCAGCCGGGCCCGGGCCGCCGTACACGCGCGTGCCGAGGTGTTCGTGCCGCTCGCCGACGACCCGTGCCCCGGCGTGCGGCGGGCGGCGGCCGACGCGCTGGTCCGGTTCCTTGACGAACCGGCTCGGGTCCTGGAGGTGCTCGGCCGGCGGATCAGGTCCGAGAACGACGAACAGGTGCTGCGGGCGCTGGCCGAGGCCCTCGGCCTGTTCGTGCTGCGCCATCCGGCGCAGGCGGCCGGGGCGCTGGACCTGCTGGCCGCGCAGAGCGAGCCGCCCTACGCCCCGGGGACACGGCTCGCCGCACTCGGGCAGCTGGCGCTGCGCGCGCCGCAGCGGCTGCCCGCCGATCCGGTCCCGACCGCGGTCCGGCTCCTGCGGGAGCGGACCGCGCGCAGGTCGTCCGGTACGGACCGGACGGAGACGGACACGCTCGTGGGCCGGATACGGCGGCTGCGGCCGTCGGACGAGGAGGGTTCGTCCCTGCTGCGCACCCTGCACCGGGCCCTGGACGACCGGGTGGCCGACCGGATCGACCTGCTCGTCGGCCAGTTGAGCAGCCCGGGAGCGATGGACCGGTGCAACGGGGTGCGGATGTCGGCCGGACTGTTCCGTGCCTGGCGGGCGGACTTCACGGCTCCCGTCCGCCTGATCGGCGCTCAGCTGCGAGCCACGGAGGACCAGTTGCGGGACGCGGCCGTCTCGGTGCTCGCCGAGCTCTTCGGGCTGGCCGCGCCCGCGGCCGACGAGCTGCACACGCTGGTGACGGTGCGTCCCGACCTGTGGGTGCGGACCTGGGAGCGGGGCAGACCCTCACTGGGCGGCCCCCTCAAGGCCCTGGCCAGGAGCGGCGATCCGCGTGCGGTGCCGGCCCTGGCCCAGTTACTGGCCGGGCCGGTGGTGCCCGCCGGTCTGGGTTTCGAGGTGGTGCACCTGGGCCCGGCGGCCGCTCCGCTCGCCCCGGCGCTGCGGCACCGGCTCGGCCGTGTCCGGCTGGACGCGCCGGACGCCGCAGAGACGGCCGCCCCGCTGCTGGCGGCGGTGACCGCGCTGGCGGACGCCGCGGCGGTGCCCGAGGTGCTGCGGCTGCTGCGCGGCGCACCGGACGGGCTGGGGGCGCGGGAGGCCCTGGTCGGGCAGGCGGTGCGGGCGCTGGACGCGCTGGGGAGTGCCGCGCGGGCGGCGGTGCCGGTGCTGCGCGGGCTGCTCGGCACCCGGCACGCGGCGGGGGCGGCGGGGGCCCTGTGGGCGGCGGAGGGCGACGCTGACGCCGTGCTCCCGGTGCTGCTGCGGGAGTTGGCGGTCGGCGGTCGCGGTGTCCGGGCCGCTGCCGAGCAGGTGGGCCGGTTGGGCCCCGTCGCCCGGGACGCGCTGCCCACGCTGCGTGCGCTGGCCGCGTCCGGCCGGGTGTGGGAGCGGACGGGGGCGGCCTGGGCCCTGTGGCGGATCGACGGGGATCCGGAACCGGTGCTGCCGGTGTTCCGGGCCGCCTGGTCGGAGAACCCGTACACACGCCGCACGATCGCCGAGTGCCTGGCGGGCATGGGGCCGGCCGGGGCCCCGCTGCACGACCTGCTGACGGCCGAACTCGCCACGGCGCGGCGGCACACGGCACGGCCGGGTGGTTACGGAAGTCACGACATCGTCCAGGACGAGCAGCTGCTCGCCCACTGCCGGACGGCACTGACGAGCCCCTGACCGGGGCGTCGGTGGTGCGTGGGCGTCAGCCGGTCATCCGGCCCCACTGTGGTCCGAGCCGCGACCACTCGGCGTCCCAGCGGTCCATCCGGCGGCGCTCCAGCCGTCCCCGCGCCACCAGTCCGGCGACGAACGGCACGGCCGCCGCGCTCAGTCCGACCAGGCCGCCGATCAGCGCGGAGCGCAGGTGTGCCTCGGAGGCGGTGGCGGGCCGGGTGACGAGGTGGCCCTGGGGATCCGTCCAGACGGTCACCGGGGTGCCCGCCCTGCTGCCCGCCGGGACACGGGCCTGACCGGTGTGCACCGAGCCGTCGTCGACGCTCCAGCCCACTCTCGCCCACACCCGTTCACCGCCGGAGGCTCCGGACCCGGACCCGGACCCGGACCCGGACTCGGACCCAGTCCCGGACCCGGAGGCGGATCTGCCGGGGGCCTTCTCCACGACATGGGCCACGACCGGGTGCCATTCGCTGCGCTCGCGGGCCAGGCCGCCCTCGACCGACCGGGCCGCCGCCAGCCCGGCGAGCACCCCGGCGACGAGGGTGAGCAGCCAGGCGCCGAGCAGCACCCAGGCCTCCAGCGTGTCGGCGCGACGCTTCAGCGGATTGCGCCGCCAGCGCCACAGCCAGACCTTCGGACCACGGAACGCCTTCAAGGGCATCCTCCTCACGCGCGCACGGACAGCCCGGACCGCCCTCCCATACGGCAGAGGCCGCCCTGTTGCTCACGGCTGCTCACGGCGAACCTCCGTGTCGACGGTCGCACGACTGACCCCGCTCGCGCAGGCGTCTTCCGGAACGCGTTCCGACAACCCGTTCGACCCACCGACACGACGGCACTGACCTGCGACGACACGATCCCGCGGGGGACTGTCAGTGGTGGGGTGCACACTGGCCGACATCTGAGGACTGGCTGTGACGAAGACGTCATGGAGGTGATCGGCATGACCGAGGTACTGCTCGCCGTGGGCACCCGCAAGGGTCTCTTCCTGGGGCGGCGGCGAGGTGGCACCTGGGACTTCGACGAGAGTCCCTACTTCAACGCGCAGGCGATCTACTCGGTCGCCATCGACACCCGGGGCGGCAGCACCCGGTTGCTGGCGGGGGGCGACAGCGCGCACTGGGGGCCCTCGGTCTTCCACTCCGACGACCTGGGCCGCACCTGGACCGAACCGGCCCGGCCCGCCGTGCGGTTCCCCCAGGACACCGGCGCCTCCCTGGAGCGGGTGTGGCAGCTGCACCCGGCCGCCGCCGAGCCGGACGTGGTGTACGCGGGCACGGAACCGGCCGCGCTGTACCGGTCCGAGGACCGCGGGGAGAGCTTCGACCTGGTCCGGCCGCTGTGGGAGCACCCGACGCGGGACAAGTGGGTGCCGGGCGGTGGCGGTGAGGGCCTGCACACGGTGCTCACCGACCGCCGGGACCCAGGGGCGGTGACGGTCGCCGTCTCGACGGCGGGCGTGTTCCGCACCACCGACGGCGGTGCGAGCTGGGCGCCGTCCAACTCCGGTGTCTCCGCGGTGTTCCTGCCCGATCCCCACCCGGAGTTCGGACAGTGCGTGCACAAGATCGCCCAGGACGCGGGCAGCCCGGACCGGCTGTATCTGCAGAACCACTGGGGGGTGTACCGGAGCGACGACGCCGGCGCGCACTGGACCGACATCGGTGCGGGCCTGCCCTCCACCTTCGGGTTCGCGGCCGCCGCCCACCCGCACCGCGCCGGGACGGCGTACGTCTTCCCGATCAACGCGGACGCGGACCGGGTGCCCGCCCGCCGTCGCTGCCGGGTCTTCCGCACGGCCGACGCCGGCAGCACCTGGGAGCCGCTGTCGGCGGGGCTGCCCACCGACGACCACTACGGCACGGTCCTGCGCGACGCGCTCTGCACGGACGACGCGGACCCGGCCGGGGTGTACTTCGGCAATCGCAACGGCGAGGTGTTCGCGTCGGCCGACGACGGCGACAGCTGGCGGCAGTTGGCCTCCCATCTCCCCGACGTACTGTGCGTACGGGCTGCGGTGGTCGGCTGAGGCCGGCGGGCAGCGGGCCGCGGGAAGGAGGGGTTCCGACACGGGCCGCGGGTCCCGTACCCGGCGTGCGGATCTGTAGCATCCGGCGCATGGACGTGGCGACAGGCGCACTGCCCAGGGGACTCGGGCTGGTGGAACGGGTGGTCCGGGGGGAGCTGGACAGCCGGGGCGGTCCCGGGGTGGTCCGGCTGGCACAGGAGAGCGGGCTGGACAAGGGACAGGCGTCGCGACTGCTGCGGGATCTGGTCGGCACCGGGACGCTCGCCCGGGACGGGCACGAGTTCCGTGCCGGGGCCGACCTGCTGGCCGTCGCGGCGCAGGCCGGTCCCTGGGGGGTGGAGAGCCGGGCGCTGCTGCGGGAGCTGGTGGTCCGGTTCGGGGCGTGTGCGTACGTGGACGTGCTCTGTGGGGCGATGGTGCTCTCGGTGCGGGCCGAGCTGGCGGCCTGGGCCGAGTTCTCCTGGGCGCGCGCGGGACGGCTGACACCGGTGTGGTGCACCGGGGCGGGCCGGGCGCTGCTCTTCGACCACTCGCGTGAGGAGGTCGCCCGGCTCCTCGGCGGCGAGGACTTCATCGGGGCGGGCGGCCCCTACGCGCCGCGGACCGTGGACGACCTGCTGGCGCGGGTCGCCGCGGACGCCGGGCGCGGGGTCGCGGTCTGCGAGAGCGAGTACGACGAGGACGTCCTCGAGGTGGCCGCCCCGGTGCGCGACGCGCACGGGGACGTGGTGGCGGCGGTGAGTGCGGTCGTGCCGCACGCGGCGGCCAGGGACGACCGGGTCGAGATGGTCGCCGCCATCGGTGACGCGGCGACGCGGCTGGCCGCCCTGCTCCGCTGAGCCGGAACCGGACGATCAGGCCTCGTCCGTCGAGCGCAGGGCGGCGGTCAGCCAGGCGCTCCAGCGGACCACCGACTCCGCGCAGGCCGCCGTCGCCGGCTCGAGACGACGGCGCGGGCCGACGACCTGCACGGCGGCGACGATCTCCCCGCGGAAGTCCCTGACCGGAGCGGCGAGCGAGTACAGACCGGGCTCGGCCTCCTGGTCGACGATCGAGTAGCCCCGCTCGCGGGCCGCGGCCAGCCGGGCCAGGAAGTCGTCCAGATCGGCCGGGGTGTTGGGTCCGTGCCGGACGAACGCGGTGCGGGCGAGGACGGCGGCGACCTCCCCGGGGCCCGCGTCGAACAGCAGCGCCTGTCCGGCGTCGCTGCAGTAGGCGGGATAGGCGCGGCCCACCCACGAGACGAACGAGGACAGTGCCGGCGGCATCGATTCGAGGATCGTCACCGAACTGGCGCCCCGCAGGACCCCGAGGTACGCGCACTCCCCCGTGTCGGCGGCGACGCCCTCCAGTGCGGTGCGGCCGTCCCGGCGCAGGCGTGCCTCGGTGATCTGCTGGGCGCGCGCGGACAGCTCCCAGGCGACGGAGTAGCGCAGCGAGGCGGGGTCACGGCGCAGGAACCGGGCCATCTCCAGGCTCCGCAGGATCCGGGAGACCTGGCTGCGTTCGCGGCCCAGCAGCGCTGCGACCTCGGCTGCGGTGTGCCCGCGCGGGTCCTGCGCCGGGTGCTGGGCGAACAGGCGCAGTACGGCCAGGCCGCGTTTCAGGCTGCTGTCGGTGGTCATCGCGGGCCGAGCATAGCGCCGGGGCGTGGCGGTACCGCGGGCGATCATTGCGCGGACATTGCAGGTTCATTGCAAGGTACGTGCATGATGAACAACTGGACTTGTCTATTTCGCATCGACGGATAGTCTCCCGTCATCCCTCGCATTTCAGGCTCATCAGGAGTTCGCCTTGTCCGCTCTGCGCCCGCTCGTCCTCCTCGGCTCCGCGACGCTGCTCCTGGCGGGCTGCGCCGACCCCTCGGAGCCGGCCGGCGCCTCCGCCGGCACGGCGTCGGGCACCTCCGCCGCGTCCGCCGCACCGATCACGAGGAACGCCGCGCTCGCCGCCAAGGTCCCGGCCGCGCTGCGGACCAGCGGGATCACGGTCGCCAGTGACGTCAGCTATCCGCCGATGGACTTCTTCGCCTCCGACAACAAGACGGTCGTCGGCGCCGAGGCCGATCTCGACAAGGCCCTCGGCACCGTCCTCGGCGTCAAGGTCACCATCGTGAACGTGCCCTTCGACTCGATCCTGCCGGGGCTGCAGTCGGGCAAGTACCAGCTCGGCGTCTCCTCCTTCACGGACACCGCCGAGCGGGAGAAGGTCGTCGACTTCGTCACCTACTTCGACGCGGGCACGTCCCTGCTGGTCCCGGCCGGGAACCCCAAGGCGCTCAAGCCCGGGGGCGACTCGCTGTGCGGCCGTGCCGTCGCCGTGGCGAAGGGGTCGACGCAGGCGCTCGTGGACCTGCCGGCCCGCGCCAGGACCTGCAAGACCCCGATCAAGGTCAGCACCTTCCCGGACGGCACCGGTGTGAACCTCGCGCTCACCAGCGGCCGCGCCGACGCCGCCCTGGCCGACTCGCCGGTCGCCGCGTACGCGGCCAAGCAGTCCGGCGGCAAGCTGGAGGTCACCGGGGACTCGTACGGCAACGCGCCCTTCGGCATCGCCGTGCCGAAGAACAGTGAGCTGACCGGGCTGCTCAAATCGGCCCTGGAGGACCTCAAGGCGAGCGGCGGTTACCAGCAGGTCCTCGCCAAGTGGGGCCTCGCGTCCGGCGCACTGGACTCGTTCAAGATCAACGCGGCCTCATGACCGAGGAGTTGCCGCTCTACCGCCGCCGCAGGCCGGGCCGGTGGGCGTTGACCCTCGTGGTCGTGCTCCTGGCCGCGAGCCTGGTCCAGTCGCTGATCACCAACCCGCGCTTCGGCTGGCACACGGTCGGCGCCTGGCTGTTCAGCCGGACCGTGATGACGGGCCTGCTGACCACCTTGGAGCTCACCGCCGCGGCCATGGCGATCGGGCTCGTGCTCGGCATCGCGCTCGCGCTCATGCGACTGTCGGACAACCCTGTCGCGTGGGCCGTGAGCTGGGCGTACATCTGGCTCTTCCGGGGCACCCCGCTCCTGGTCCAGCTGCTGTTCTGGGGCTTCATATCCGCCCTGTACCCGACGCTGTCGTTGCACCTGCCCTTCCTGCCGGCGATCGGCGGCGTCCGCGCGAACTCCGTCGTCACGACCTTCGCCGCGGCCCTGCTGGGTCTCGGCCTGAACGAGGCCGCCTATCTCGCCGAGATCATCCGCGCCGGGATCGTCTCGGTCGACCCCGGGCAACTGGAGGCGGCGGACGCGCTGGGCCTGTCCCGGGCCAGGACGCTGCGCCGGATCGTCCTGCCCCAGGCGATGCGGGTGATCATCCCGCCGGTCGGCAACGAGACCATCTCCATGCTCAAGACGACCTCCCTGGTGAGCGTGCTGGCCTACGCGGAACTGCTGTACTCCGTGCAGATCGTGTACGCCCGCACCTACCAGACGATCCCGCTGCTCATCGTCGCCAGCATCTGGTACCTGGCCGTCACGACCCTGCTCAACATCGGCCAGCACTACCTGGAACGGCACTTCGCGAAGGGCGGCAGCCGATGATGATCGAGGCCACCGGCGTCCGCAAGTCCTTCGCGGGGCGGGAGGTGCTGCGCGGGGTCGACCTCTCCGTACCGCGCGGGACGGTCACCTGCGTGATCGGGCCCTCGGGGTCGGGGAAGTCCACCTTCCTGCGGTGCGTGAACCGTCTGGAGCGGCCCGACGGCGGCCGGATCCTGGTGGACGGCGAACCGATCGGGTACGAGCCGTACCGGGACGGGCTGCGCGAGCTGCGCCGCCGCGACCTGGCCCGGCAGCGCCGTGACATCGGCATGGTCTTCCAGCGCTTCCACCTCTTCCCGCACCTGACGGCCCTCGCCAACGTCGTCGAGGGACCGGTGGGCGCGGGCCGCCCCCGCGCCGAGGCGACCGGCGAGGCGCTGGCGCTGCTGGACCGGGTCGGTCTCGCCGACCGGCGGGACGCCTACCCCGCCCAGCTCTCCGGCGGCCAGCAGCAACGGGTCGCCATCGCCCGCGCCCTGGCCATGCGGCCGAAGCTCATGCTGTTCGACGAGCCGACCTCCGCCCTCGACCCGGAACTGGTCGGCGAGGTCCTTGACGTCATGCGCGGCCTCGCCGCCGACGGCATGACGATGCTCGTCGTCACCCACGAACTGGGCTTCGCCCGCGAGGTCGCCGACGAGGTCGTCTTCTTCGACGACGGCCGGATCCTGGAGTCCGGAGCGCCCACCCGCGTCCTGACCGCCCCCGAACACCCCCGAACCCGCGACTTCGTGACGAGAGTGCTGTGACGACCTTCCGTGACGCCCTGGCCGCCGGACCCCTCGTCCTGGACGGCGGCATGTCCAACGAACTGGAGGCCCAGGGCCACGACCTGAGCGGCACCCTCTGGTCCGCCCGCCTGCTCCGCGACGACCCCGGCGCGATCGCGGCCGTCCACCGCGCCTACTTCGCGGCGGGCGCACACGTCGCCATCACGGCCGGCTACCAGGCCACCTACGACGGATTCGCCCGGCTGGGCATCTCCCGCGCCGAGACCACGGCACTGCTGAAACGCAGCGTGTCCCTGGCCCGCGAGGCCGCCGAGGCCGCCGAGGCCACCGAGGCCTCCCTGGGCGAGACCCCGCAGAAGCGCTGGGTGGCCGCGTCCGTGGGGCCGTACGGCGCGATGCTGGCCGACGGCTCGGAGTACCGGGGTGACTACGGCCTCAGCGTGGCCGAGCTGACCCGTTTCCACCGCCCCAGGCTGGAGGCGCTGGCCGAGGCCGCCCCCGACGTCTTCGCCGTCGAGACCATCCCGGACCTGCGGGAGGCCGAGGCCGTGCTGACCGCCCTGGACGGCCTGGGCATCCCGGCGTGGCTGTCGTACAGCATCCGCGGGACGACCACCAGCGCGGGTCAGCCCCTGACCGAGGCCTTCGCCCTGGCCCGGAGCTGCGACGCCGTCGTCGCCACGGGGGTGAACTGCGCCCCCGCCGCCGACGCGACCGCCGCACTGGCCCTGGTCACCGGAGTACCCGGCGTCGTCTACCCGAACGGTGGCGGCGTCTGGGACGCCGCCACCCGGAGCTGGCTGGGCGCCCAGGACGAGATCGCGGACCTGGCACCGGCCTGGCTGCGCGCCGGAGCATCGCTCGTCGGCGGCTGCTGCCGGGTCGGCCCCGCCGAGATCGCGGAACTGGCCGCCCGCCTCGGCCCTTCGACGGCCGACCACTGAGCGCCCCCAAGGCCCGACCGACCACCGACCACACAGGCGCACTCCGTACCCGCACCACTCGCAAGGAACGCCCGCCATGTCCCAGCCCGACATGTCCCAGCCCGACACCCTCCCGGTCATCGACCTCTCCGCCCCCGACCGTGACGCGCTCCACCGGGCCGCTCGCGACGTCGGCTTCTTCCAGCTGGTCGGACACGGCGTCACGGCCGCCGAACAGGCCCGGCTGCTCGGTACCGCCCGTGACTTCTTCGCCCTGCCCGAGGCCGACCGGCACGCGATCGACAACCTCAACTCGCCCCACTTCCGCGGCTACACGAGGATCGGCAACGAGCACACGCAGGGGCGCCGCGACTGGCGCGACCAGCTGGACATCAGCAACGAACTGCCCGCCCGCGTGCCGGCCCCGGGCGAGCCGCCCTACTGGTGGCTGGAGGGGCCGAACCAGTGGCCCGCCGCCCTGCCGGTGCTGCGGGAGGTCGCCCTGGAGTGGATGGCCCGGCTCAGCGCGGTCGCCCACCGGCTGCTGCACGAATTGCTCGCCGCCGTCGGCGGCCCCGAGGACTTCTACGACGACGCCTTCTCCGGCCACCCGCGCAACCACCTGAAGCTGGTCCGCTACCCGGGGCGGGCCCCCGAGGGGGACGACCAGGGTGTGGGCGTCCACAAGGACTACGGCTTCCTGACCCTGCTCCTGACCGACGAGGTGCCAGGACTCCAGGTGGAGGCGCCGGACGGGCAGGGCTTCATCGACGTGCCGTACCTGCCGGGGGCCTTCGTGGTGAACCTGGGCGAGTTGCTGGAGGTCGCGACGAACGGCTACCTGAAGGCGACGAACCACCGTGTCGTCTCGCCTCCGGGGGCCCGCGAGCGCTTCTCCGCGCCGTTCTTCTACAACCCCCGGCTGGACGCCCGCATCGCCCCGCTCCCCTTCCCCGGCGCCGCGGACGCGCGGGGCGTGACGGAGGACCCGGACAACCCGCTGTTCGCGGAGTTCGGCTGGAACGAGCTCAAGGGCTGGGTCCGCGCCCACCCGGCCGTGGTGCGCAAGCACCACCCGGAGCTGACGGTCGTGTGACAGCCCACGGTCCACGGCCCACGCCCACGGCTCATGGCAGGCGCCACTCCACCGGCTGTGCCCCCTGCCGCGCCAGCAGGTCGTTCGCCCGGCTGAACGGGCGCGAGCCGAAGAAGCCCCGGTCCGCCGACATCGGGGAGGGATGGGCGGACTCGATCGCCGGGAGGTCCCCGAGCAGCGGCCGCAGGTTGCGCGCGTCGCGCCCCCAGAGGATGGACACCAGCGGCTTGCCGCGCCCCGCCAGCGCCCGGATCGCCTGCTCGGTGACCTCTTCCCAGCCCTTGCCCCGGTGCGCACCAGGACTGCGGGGGGCGGTCGTCAGCGCCCTGTTGAGCAACAGCACGCCCTGCCGGGTCCACGGCGTCAGATCACCGTTGGACGGCCTGGGCAGCCCCAGGTCGGTGTTCATCTCCCGGAAGATGTTCTCCAGGCTCCCCGGCAGCGAACGCACTTCCGGCGCCACCGCGAAACTCAGCCCGATGGCCATCCCCGGTGTGGGATAGGGATCCTGGCCGACGATCAGGACGCGCACGTCGTCGAAGGGCTGCTGGAACGCCCGCAGGACGTTCGCCCCGGACGGGAGGTACGTGCGGCCGGCCGCTATCTCCGCCCGCAGGAAGTCCCCCATCGCGGCGATCCGTCCGGCCACCGGGTCCAGGGCCTTCGCCCAGCCGGCCTCTACAAGTTCGTGCAACGGTCGTGGTGCCACAGCGCGTCACCCTACTGGCACGCACCGGTGGCACGCACATGCGGAGCGCCTCCGCCCCCGGACGCCGCCCGCGGGGTTACTCTTCCTCCCCGTCGAACCGGTCGCCCCGGCGCGGCAACTCGCGCCGCCCGTAGCGGAGATGGAGGGGAGAGCCCGTGCCGCCAGTGAACCTCCAAGGGCCGGACACCGGCCGACGGGTGGCCCGGTGCCGGCCGTGAGCGGCGCCCGGCCCGAGGGAGGGCTCTGCGGGTTCCTCGCGGTCGACTCCGGTGGCTCCGGGCTGCGGGCCGTCGTCGGTGCCCCGGGGCGGGAGCCGTCGGCGCCGCGGGAGTCGCGGGTTCCGGCGCGGACGGGGGCCCGGGGCATCGACCCGGAGCATCTGCTGGAGCAACTCCTGCCCATGGCACGGGCGGCGGCCGCCGAGTACGGCCTGGACCGGGTGACCGCGGTGGTCGTGGGCGCCGCCGGGCTGGCCACCCTCGGGGACGCCCTGCGGGCCGAACTGCCCGGCGCACTGGCCCGGGAGCTCGGCGTGCGGACGGTCGCGCTGGCCGCCGACGCGGTGACGGCGTACGTCGGCGCCCTCGGTCCGCGCCCGGGCGCGGTGGTCGCCGCGGGCACCGGTCTGATCGCGATCGGCACCGATCTGGACGGCTGGCGGCGGGCGGACGGCTGGGGTCACCTGCTCGGCGACTGCGGCGGCGGAGCCTGGATCGGCCGGGCCGGGCTGGAAGCGGCGCTGCGCGCCTTCGACGGGCGCCGCGGCGGCTCGGCCGCGCTGCGGGCCCGCGCCGAGGAGCGGTTCGGGCCGCTGCCCGGCCTGCCCGGCCTGCTCTACCCGCGCACCGACCGGCCCGCCGTACTGGCCTCCTTCGCGCCGCAGGTCGCGCACTGCGCGGCGGACGACCCGGTCGCGGCCGGGATCCTGCGGGCGGCGGCCCGGCACCTGGCCGAGTCGGCGGCCGCCGTGTGCCCCACGGCCGGCGCGCCCCTGGTCGCCGTCACCGGCGGCCTGTTGCGACTCGGGGACCCCCTGCTCGTACCGCTCGCCGCGGAGTTGGCCGGACTGCTGCCGCACGCCCGGCGGGTTCCCGCGGAGGGCGATCCGCTGCAGGGAGCGGTACGCGTCGCGAGTGACCTGGTCACCGGGCGGCTCACCCTGCCGGGTGATGATCGGCTGTTCTCCGTGGTCGACACAAAAGCGGATTGATCCGACTGTGACCTGAACTGTCCGGCAGATGGCGGGATCACGGCCGAATCATGCGTAACTCATCAGACAAAACCGGACGGATACCGCTCACCTGCACCCTCCCCGAACAGGGGAGCCCAGATTGCCAGTAACATGCGGCGCCATGAGCTCCCCCACTGGGCCCGCCGGCCTGCCAGTACGAATGCCGCGCCCCCGCCAGCCCGGACGGCACCGCCGTCCCGAGCCGCTGGTCGCTCCCCAGGACGCGCCCGCGCTCGTCCTCGCGGTGCCCGGTACGCCCAGCGCGGCCACACGCGGCCTCGCCGAGGAGGTCGTGAGCATCGCCCGCTCCGAGCTGCCCGGCCTGGACGCCCGGATCGGGTACCTGGACGGGGACGACGCGGAGTTCCCCACCCTGCAGTCGGTGCTCGCCCGTGCCTCCGAGGAGCGCACCGCTCGGTACGAGCAGGCCGTCGCGGCCGGCGTCGAGGGCATAAAGGCGCCGGACGGCCCGGTCGCCGTCGTCGTGCCGCTGCTGGCCGGTCCGGACGGTTCGCTGCTGCGCCAGGTCCGCCAGGCCGTGATGGAGAGCCGGGTCGCCGCGGACCTGACCGATGTGCTCGGTCCGCACCCGCTGCTCGCCGAGGCCCTGCACGTACGCCTGTCCGAGGCCGGTCTGGCCCGCGCCGACCGGGCCCGGCTGTTCACCGTGGCGACGGCCGCGGACGGCATCATCCTGGCGTCGGTGGGCGGCGACGAGGCGGTGCAGGCAGCCGGGATCACCGGCATGCTGCTCGCCGCGCGCCTCGCCGTGCCGGTGATGGCCGCCGCGCTGGACGAGGAGGGCTCCATCGCCTCGGTCGCCGAGCAGCTGCGCGATTCCGGTTCGCAGCAGCTGGCGCTCGCGCCGTATCTGATCGGCCCCGAGATCGACGCGGCGCTGCTGGCCGCCGCCGCGGAGGAGGCCGGTTGCGCCGCCGCCGAGCCGCTGGGGGCGTACCCGGCGATCGGCAAGCTGGCGCTGGCCAAGTACACGACGGCGCTGGGGATCGCTCCCCAGCAGCCGCAGGGGGCGCCGGTTCGCTGAGCCGACACACGCCGACGGCACCCTTTCCTGGAGAGGGTGCCGTCGGCCGTTTTTCCGGGGGGTGCGGCCGGTCCCCGGGCCGCGGGCCGGCGGGAGCCGGTCGCGCAGTTCCCCGCGCCCCCGACGGAGCGCTGCAGGCGACCTCAGTCGAAGATGACGCAGGACGGTGCCGGGATCTCCACCTGGCCGTCGTAGCGCGGCACGCCCGTCTCCTCGTCGACGGTGAACCAGGTGATGTTCCCCGAGCGTTCGTTCGCCGCGTACAGGTGGCCGTCGGACTCGGCGAGCGCCCGGGGCCAGTGGCCCCCGCAGGGGACCGTCGCCGTCAGGCGCAGGTGGTCCCCCTCGACCGCGAACGTCGTCAGGACGTCCTCGCCGCGGGTCGCCGTCCACAGGAAGCGGCCGTCGGGCGAGACCGCGATACCGGACGGGTAGGCGTCCCCGGCGGGCGCGCCGGGCAGGACCGGCGTCTCGCTGAGCGGCCGCAGTGACCCGCCGGCGGCGTCCCACCGGCAGACGGTGACGGTCGGGGTGAGTTCGTTGACGACGTAGGCGTACCGGCCGTCGGGACGGAAGGCCAGGTGGCGGGGGCCCGAGCCGGGGCGCAGCGCGAACTCGCGGTGCAGCACGGGAACGCCGTCCACCACGGTGCAGACGCGGACCGAGTCGGTTCCCAGGTCGACGCTGACCGCCCAGCGGCCGCTGGGGTCGGGCTGCACCTGATGGGCGTGCGGGGCGCGCTGGCGCCGCTCGTGCGGGCCGGAGCCGGTGTGCTGGAGCACCCCGGAGGCGGCGCCGGCGAGCGTGCCGTCGGGACGGACCGGGACGGCGCTGACGCTGCCCGAGCCGTAGTTGGCGGTCAGCACGTGTCCGCCGAAGACGCTGAGGTGCGCGGGGCCGCTGGCGTCGACCGGCACCGGCGGCCCGGCGAGGCGCGGCTTGTCGTCGTGGACGTGGTAGGCGGCCACCGCGCCGTCCGCGGTCTCGCTGACCGCGTACAGGGTGCGCCCGCCCGGGGCGAGGGCGAGGTACGACGGGTCGGGCACGCCGTCGACGCTCTCCAGGAGGGCCAGGGCGCCGCTGTGCGGGTGGACGGCGGCCGTGACGACCCCGGGTCCGCCCGCCGCCGTGAACGACCCGATGAACGCCCTGCGCCGCCTGCCGCCGTCTGCCACCGCTGTCCCCTCTCGATGCGTTCTGCCGACGGTAGCAGTTCGCGGTCTAGACCAAGGGTGGGGCGCGTCAGGCGCCGACCAGGGGGGAGCCCGGGGGCGTCCGCAGGGGCTCGGCGAGGTCGGCCAGCGCCCGTTCCAGGCCGTGCAGGTGGGCGAGGGCGGGTTCCGTGGGCGGCTCGGCGGGGGCGGTGATGTGCTCCGAGCCCCTGGTGAGGGCTTCCACGGCGGCCTCGACCCGCCAGCAGGCGGCGGCGAGCCGGGCGTCGTGGGAGGCCTCCGGGTCACCGGCGACGGCGACCAGGCCGCGGACCTCCCTCGCGCAGTCGTCCAGGAGCGCGAGGACCCGGCGGGCGCGGCGCTTGCGCTCGGACATCGGGTTGAGCGGGTGCACGAGCGGGGCGACCGAGAGCCGTACCCGGCCGAGCAGCTGTTCCAGTTCGGCCACCCGGGGCGCCGGGTCCGCGGCGGAGGCGCCGGCGAGCCGGGCGGCGGCCTCGGCCGTGCAGTCGTGCACGCAGCGCAGGGCGCGCCTGATCCAGGCGTCGGTGGTGAGGTGGGTGGTGACCGGCAGCACGAACAGCACGGCGAGTACGGCGCCGAGTGCGCCCACCGCGGTCTCGGCCAGGCGCAGCGCCAGCAGGTCCGGGGTGAGGACGCCGAGCAGGCCGTAGAGCAGCGCGGCGAGGAACGTCACCCACAGCATCATCCACGTGTAGGAGACGGCGGCCGTGTAGAAGACGCCGAAGACGGCGACGGCGACCAGTACGGCGGTGGGGACCGGGGCGCCGTGCACGGGGGCGGCGGCCAACAGGCCCAGGGCGATGCCGATGACCGTACCGAGGACCCGGCGGAAGCCCCGTACCAGCGTCTCGCCGCGGGAGGCGGTGTTGACGAAGATCCACCAGGTGGCGCCCACCGCCCAGTACCAGCGCTGACCGGACACCAGCTGGCCGACGACCAGCGCGAAACCCGCGCCCGCGGTCGCCTGCACGGCCTGCCGGGTGGTCACCCGGGCCAGGCCGGTGCCGGCGGGCGGGGCAGGCACGGGTGCCGTGGGCAGTCGGCGTTCGTAGCACCACAGGCCGAAGCGGACGGCGGCGGCGCAGAGCACGGACAGCAGGACGGCGGCGGCCAGGTCCGGCAGCTGGACCAGGGTGGCATGCAGGAACTGGGCCACGAAGTAGGTCATGAAGGCGAACACGCCGAGGCTGTGACCGCGCGGCCCCCAGCGACGCGCGTACACACCGGCGCCGACCACGGCGAGGAAGACCAGGTCCCGGGCGACCGGTACGCCGTGCAGTGCGGCCGCGGCCGTGAGGACCGGCAGGCCCACGACGGGCAGCAGCGCCGTGGTGACGGCCTGCCCCCGCACGGTGGGGTCCGTGACCGTGAACAGGGCGAGCAGGGCGGCGAGACCGCCGGCGACGGCGCCTGTGAGCGATTGGCCGGCCAGGGCGCAGACCACGACGGCGAGCCCGATGCCGAGCACGGCCCGCGCGGCGAAGCGCAGTCGCACCCGCCCCGGGTCAGGAGCCGTGAACACCCTCTTCAGCACTGATTCCCCTCCCACGGGCGGCATGGAAATGGCGCCGCGGGGATCCGCAGCGCCATCGACACGAACATGAGAGCACCGTGGGGGCAGCTGGCTCAAGTGAGGCCGAATTCACTGTGCCATCGGTCCAGTTCGGAGGCGGACGCCGACGGACCCGCGAGGCCATTGGCCCAGCTCGCGGCGAACGCGACGTGAGCCATTGGTACAGTCGTAGGCGATGACCGTGGACGAGCTGGACACCCGCATTCTTCGACTGCTGCTGGAGCAGCCGCGTACCAGTGTGCGCGAGTACGCCCGGATCCTCGGTGTCGCCCGGGGCACCCTGCAGGCCCGGCTGGACCGGCTGGAGCGGGACGGTGTGATCACCGGGACCGGGCCCGTGCTCTCCCCCGCCGCGCTCGGCCATCCGGTGCTGGCGTTCGTGCACATCGAGGTCACCCAGGGACATCTGGACGACGTGGGGGAGGCGCTGGCCGCCGTGCCGGAGATCGTGGAGGCGTTCTCGATCACGGGCGGCGGGGATCTGCTGACCCGCGTGGTGGCGCGGGACAACGCGCACCTGGAGGACGTGATCCAGAAGTTGATCAGCCTGCCGGGCGTGGTGCGCACCCGGACCGAGGTGGCGCTGCGCGAACGCGTCCCGCACCGGCTGCTGCCGCTGGTGGAGTCGATCGGCCGGGCGGCGCGGGGATGACGGCGTCCTGACCGGCGTCGCACCGAGGGGCTGACCCGTTCGCTCCGCCGGTCGTGCGACGACCCGAATGACTGCATAGCGTGTCCGTATGACCACGACCTGGGCAGCACCACAGCAGCCGGCCACCGAAGACCGGCGCTGGAAGGCGCTCGGGGTCTGTCTGACGGCGGGCTTCATCTCGCTGCTCGACACCTCGATCGTGAACGTCGCCCTGCCCTCCATGGAACACGGGCTGGGTGCCACGGATGCCGCCCAGGCCTGGGTGGTCTCCGGATACGCCCTCACCTTCGGGCTGGCCCTGGTACCCGCGGGCCGGCTCGGTGACATGCGCGGCCGCCGCCAGGCGTTCCTCATCGGCCTCGCGGTCTTCACCGTGGCGTCGGCGGCCTGCGGACTCGCGACGAGCCCGGACTCGCTGGTGGCGTTCCGGCTGATCCAGGGCGCGGCGGCGGGCATGGTCGCCCCGCAGACGTCGGGGCTGATCCAGCAGATGTTCCAGGGCAGCGAACGGGCCAGGGCCTTCGGGCTGCTCGGCACTGTCATCGGGGTGTCGACGGCGGTGGGCCCGCTGGCCGGCGGTGTGATCATCGACGCCGTCGGCACCGACGACGGCTGGCGCTGGGTGTTCTTCGTCAACCTGCCCATCGGTGTGGTCGCGCTGGCCGCGGGGCTGCGGCTGCTGCCGCGGTTCCCCGCCGTCGGCAAGCGGGAGGAGTTCGACCCGGTCGGGGTGCTGCTCCTCGGCTCCGGTGTGCTCGCGCTGATGCTGCCGCTGGTGCAGGAGCAGCAGTGGACCGGGCGGCAGAAGTGGGCGCTGCTGCCGCTGGGCGCGCTGCTGCTGGGCCTGTTCTGGACGTGGGAGCGGCGCCAGGGCCGGCTCGGCCGGGCACCGCTGGTCGATCTGCGCCTGTTCTCGTTGCGGTCCTTCACCCTCGGCGCGCTGATCAGCCTGACCTACTTCGCGGGCTTCACCACGGTCTTCTTCGTGCTCGCCCTGTTCCTGCAGAACGCGGCGGGATACAGCGCGCTGGCCGCCGGCGTCACGGTGCTGCCGTTCGCGGCGTCCTCCGCGGTCGGCGCCGCGCTCGGCGGCCGGATGGTGGTACGGCACGGACGCAAGCTGGTCGTCCTCGGCCTCAGCGGGGCGGCGCTCGGGCTGCTCGGTATCGTCGCGGTGGTGCGGACCGTGCCGTTGGACAGCCTGGGGTGGGCGGCCGTGCTGCCGATGATCGTCGGCGGGATCGGCTCCGGCGTCACGGTCTCCCCCAACACCACGCTCACGCTCATGCGGGTCCCGGTGCAGCGGGCCGGCGCCGCCGGCGGGGTGCTGCAGACCGGCCAGCGCGTCGGCTCGGCGGCCGGGATCGCCGTGGTGGGGTCCGTGTACTTCGCGCATCTGGCCAACCACGGGTCGGCCGTCGAGGCGCTCCAGTACGGCCTGCTGACGTCCGTGGGACTCATCCTGCTGGCGCTCTGCCTGGCGGTCGCCGACCTGCGGGAACGGACGAAGGCACCGCAGGGCCTGGAACCGCGGGCCCTGGCGCCGCAGGGCCTGGAACCGTAGGAGCGGACCGGGCCCGCGGCCCGCCCCTGGTCATGACCGGCGGCGGGGCTTCGCGCGTTTCGCGGGCTTGGCGGGCTGGGCGCGCTTGGCTCCCGTGCCGCGCGACCGCGGCGTTCCGCGGCCGGCCTGCGCCGCCTTGGCCTGCGCGGGCTTCTGCGACCGCCCGGCCCGCTCCGGCTTCTGCTCCTTCTCCGGCGCCTGCTGCCGGCCCCGGCTGCTGTTGACCGTGCGGCCGCGGACGATGCCGATGAAGTCGTCGACCAGGTCGGTGGTGGCCTCCTCCGGCCAGGACAGCGCCACGGTCGACCGGGGGCCGTCGGTGAGCGGCCGGTAGGTGAGGTCGCGACGGTGGTACAGCCGGGCCAGGGACTGGGGTACCACGAGCAGGCCCACGCCGGCGGCGACCAGTTCGACGGCGTCCTCGGTGGTGGCGGGGCGCTCGAAGGCCGGCTCGCCGGGCGGGGCGTCCCAGTCGAACACGTCGTCCAGGGGGTGGCAGAGGACCTCGTCGGCGAGGTCGGCGACGGTGACCTCCTCGGCCGCGGTGATCACGTGGTCCTTGGGGGCGACGACCACGGTGGTCTCGGTGTAGAGGGGGATCGCGCTGAAGAACGTGCGGTCCACGGGGAGCCGTACGAAACCGGCGTCCGCGTCGCCCGCGCGCAGCAGGCCGGCCACCTCGGCGGCGGGGACCTGGTGGAGCGTGAGGGGGACGTCGGGCAGGCGCTCGCTCCAGATCCGGACCCATTTGGCGGGCGTCACGCCGGGGACGTACGCGAGCCGGAACGACGGTGTTTCCTCCGAGCCTGTCACCAGGCAAGGTTAACCGGCCGCGGTCGGGGGCGGTGGACGGCCCGGCACCGGAGCGGTCGGCCACGCGTGGTCGCGAGCGGGCCGGCACGCGTGGTCGGCGCTCGTATCCCCGGCCGATACCCTTGACCTCATGAGTTCGCACCAGACCGCCCAGACGATGAAGCCCGCGACCGCGGCGAAAAAGCTGGGCGTGTACCTGCCCGCCACGCCCGCCGCCTTCCAGGAGGGCGTCGTCACGCGCGCCGAGCTGGACGAGCTCCAGGCGAACCCGCCGCAGTGGCTGCTCGACCTGCGGGCCGACGGGCCGCACCCGCGTCCGGTGGTCGCGGCCAAGCTGGGCGTGTCCATCGCGGGTCTGGCACGCGGCGGGGTGACGGAGGCGCTGACCACCGTGCAGATCGAGGAGCTCAAGCGCGAGCTGCCCGAGTGGCTGCGCAAGGAGCGCGCCACCCAGGCCGAGGTCCGCAAGGAGGGCGCCCGGCTGAAGAGCCTGAAGCGCGAGAAGGAGGCGGGGCGGGGCTGATCCCGGCCGCCCGTTCGGCTCTCTCCCACGGCCCCGTCCGAGGCACGCCCGCCTCGGACGGGGCCGTTGCCGTGCGGACCTGCGTTTCGCGTCCGTCGTGGACCGCGGAGCGCGTTGTCAGTGGTGCCCCTTACAGTTCCCAGCACTTGATCACTGCGGTGCGGGGAGGCACGCATGGGGTGGGTGACGGCCGGGGACTACGAGGTGGCCCTGGACGACGGGAAGGTGGTCTGCCGCAACGCGGCGGGGCGGCGGCTGAAGTCCGTGCCGGCGAAGCTGGCGGACGATCCGGCCGTCCTGGGGCTGCGGCAGCTCACCGAGTGGCTGGAGCGGCACGAACGGCAGTGCCTGGCCGACGTGGAGCGGTGGATGACCCGCTCGCTGCCGGTGCCGCTGGCCGTCCTGACCCGGGTCTGGCCGGACCCCGCCTGGCGGGCGGCGCTGCGCGACCTGGTCGTCACCGACGCCGACGGCGAGGTGGCCGGATTCCTGCGGGACGCCGACGCCGAGCGCGGGCTCGGCCTGGTCGACCTCGACGGCGACACCGTGCGCATCGCCCCCGACCTGGTCCGGCTGCCGCACCCGGTGCTGCTCGACGACCTCGCGGAGCTGCGGGAGTTCGCCGTGGAGCTGGGCGTCGAGCAGCGGGCGCAGCAGCTGTTCCGGGAGGTCTGGCACCGCCCGGCGACGCTGGACGCGCAGGCCACCCAGGTCGACGAGTACGCGGGCGGCGTCTTCAAGGAACTGCGGTTCCTGCACGGCAGAGCCACCCAGCTGGGGTACCGCGTGCGCGGCGGGTACGCGGTGTGCTCGGTGCTGGAGGCGGGCCGCGGGGTGGAGGCCCGGGTCTGGGTCGGTGACTTCGACGGCTACTACGAGACCGAGACCGGCCCGCTGGCGTGGACGGATCCGGCGGGCCGGACGCTGAAGCTGGGTCAGGTCGGCCCGGTCGCCTGGTCGGAGGGCATGCGGATGGCGGCGGCGCTGTACGCGGGACGGGACGTCGAGGACGAGGAGCGGGCGGCATGAGCAGGTACGACGAGACCACCGCGGCCGCGCTGCTCGACGCCGGCGCGATCCTGCCCGCGGGCACGACCCGGCGCGAGGACGCCGACGTCCTGACCGCCCGCACGTACACCCATCCCGCACTGGACGACCGCCCGGTGGTGCGGCTGGTGCCGGGCACCCTCGGCGAGGCCGAGGACCTGGCCCTGGAGTTCCTCGGCCTGGCCCGGGAACCGGAGGCGCCCGAGGTGGGCCAGGTGCGCCGGGAGACCCTCGGCTTCCCCGCCTGGGCCCTGGTCCACGACCCGGCCAACGGCCATCACGCCCTCGCCCTGGTCAAGGACGTGGAGCGGCTGGCCCGGCAGGCCAAGTCCAAGCCGGGCAACGCGAAGGAGGGCTTCGAGGCGCTCGGCGAACGCCTGGGCCGTGCGGTCCCGCACTTCCTGCCCACGTTCTACGAGCAGGCCGCGCGGGTCTTCCTCCAGCACGAGAACACCACCTACGCGGCCGCCTTCTTCGGCAAGGCCAGGGAGGCGGAGCGGGTGCACGCCCTCGCGGTGGACGAGGAGCGGCAGCGGGCGGTGTTCCTGGAGTTCGCGTTCGCCGGGGCGCTCACCGTGAAGGCCCTCAAGGAGTACGTGCGGGACCTGGCCCGGCGACTCGAACCGGCCGTCGCCTGGGCCCAGTTCCGGCAGCTGACGGTGGAGCGCTGCGCGGCCGGGATGCCGCCGTACGCCTCGCTGCCGCAGGACGCGCGCGGGCTGATCAAGGCGGCCGGTACGGACCGGGTCACCGAGGAGTGCGCGCTCGTCGCCGACCTGCTGGCGTCCCCGGCCGCCGTGCGGGCGCCCGCCTCGTTCTGGAACGCCTACCGAGCCGTGCTGCCGGTCCTGACGGAGCGGCGGCCCGAGATCCGGCTACGGCTGCTGGAGATCATGCCGGCCGGGCTGGGCGGCGAGGTCGCGGACGACGAGTTCTGGCTGGCGCTGCTCGCGGAATGCGGGGCCGACCTGCTGCTCACCGAGGAGGGCGGGGAGGTGGACGCGGCGGACTGGCTGACCCGGTGGGCGCAGCACCGCAAGCACGGGGCGGCGTACGCGCACCGCTCCCCGGCGACGCTGGCGCTGGTCGAGCGGATGGCACCGCGGCTGCGTGCGGCCGGCCGGCCCGTCGACCTGTTCACCGGGCGCTGGCGGGCCGGCGCCGACCTCGATCTGCTGGACCTGTGCGTGGCGGAGGGCATCGCGCTGACCGTGCCCGGCGCCGACGAGGAGGTGCACCTGCCGCTCGGCTTCTGGCTGGGCGACGAGCGGCCCGGACAGCGCGACCTGCAGGCCGTCGCGGCCGAACCCGGTCATCGCCGGCTGCTGGCCCGGGCCGTCGAGGGGCTCGGCCGCGGCCAGGGCAAGGACCTGGCCAAGGCCGCCGCGCATCCGGTGCTCGGCGGCATACTGCGCCAGTGGCTGGAGGAGGCCACCGCGGAGTTCGCCTCCGCGGCCGGACTGCCGGCCGTCGAGAAGGGGCTGGAGCGACTGCGCCCCTTCCGGACCGTGATGCAGGAGAGCCCGCCCGCAGTCCGCCTGCTCACCGGGTACGACATCGTCCCGGTCCTCGGCCGCACGCTGCGCGCCGGCATTCTGGACGAGCTGGGCTGGTCCGCCCTGGACGAGGCGCTGGAGCTGCTGGACAGCGAGATCCGCAAGGACCGGGACAACTCCCTGGCGGTGACCGAGGCCTGGCCCGCGCTGATCCTGGCGCGCGGGCACCGGGCGGTCGTGGTCGGACCCGAGGGGGTGCTGCTCACGCACGAACTGCGGCTGCCCACCGACCTGGACCGCTGGCAGCGGCCTCGGTTCCGGTACGCCGACGGCGAGTTGCTGGTGCTGTGGCGCGACGGCTCGAAGCAGTACGGCTACTGGTCGAGCCGCCCGGCCGACGTGTTCCCGGTCGGCGGCGAGCAGCTCCCCGGCTGGTGGTCCGGCATGGACGCGGCCCACGCGTCGATCCCGCTGCCCGGAGGCGGCCGCGCCACGGGCGGCCGGACCCTGCACGCCGGGGACACCGTCCTGCCGCCGAGCCGCCCGGTGATCGGCGACGGCTTCACCTGCTGGCGGCAGGGCAGGCAGGGCCGGCAGTCGGTGTGGCTGGAGTACGACCCGGCGACCGGCGAGCACGGACGGGCGTCGCTGCCCGCGCTGCTGGCGTCCGCGGTCCAGGAGGACGCCTCGCTGCGACACGGCTCCTGCGAGGTGCTGCCGCTGCAACCCGGCCTTGAGCAGAGCCCGTTCGGCACCGACGGCACGGTGCTCGGGCGGTGGGTGAGCACCCGGGGCGAGGGCGCCGAGGCCCGCACGACCGCCGGTACGCCGGACGGACGGACGGCGACCCTGCGTACGGGGCACGACGGCCGGGTGCCGTTGGGGGCGCTGCGGCTGCCGGGCGGGGCGGAGCCGATCGCCGCGCAGACGTACCAGAGCGTCTCCCTGCACGCGGACGACGGCACGGAGCTGGGCCGGGCGTCCTTCGGTGAGTCCGGCGGGGCGTACGCGGCGGGGACGCGGCTGGTGCCGCCGGTCCCGTTCTGGCACGCGCTGCGTCCCCGCGACGAACGCGGCTCCGCCGTGCTGCGCGCCCTGTCCGACGACTCGGCGGCCGAGCTGATGCGGACGACGGCGACCGCACTGGACGAACGGCAGGAGGCGCTGACCCGGGCCGGTCAGGACGAGAAGGCCAGGGCCGCGGTGCCCGCCGCCGACGAGGTCGCCCTGACCGCGGTGGCGGCGGCACTGCCCGAACTGACCGACCGGCGGCTGCTCGCCGGGGTCGCCTCCCTCGTCCGAGCGGCACTGCGGGCCCGCGAGACGGCCACGAAACTCGCCACACCGCCGCAGGAGGTGGCGCGGCAGCCCCGGCAGCGGACCGAGGGCATGTTCGCCGACTACAGTCCCGAGCACGGCGGGGACCGCGCGCTGCGCGAGGCCGCCGCCGGACTCGTGACCCTGGAGAACGCGTGGTACGCCGGTTTCGCCACGTTGCGCCAGATCCGCTCGGTGAACCACGTGCTGTCCGGAAAGCCCGCCGACGGCACACCGCTCGCGCACCGCGACCGGCACGCCGTCGGCGACGGCTGGCTGAGCGACGAGCACACCGTCCCCCGCATCGGCGCGGTGTGGCCGCCGGTCCTGGGCGCCCTGCGGCCACTCGCCTACCGGGCCGCCTCGCCCGCGCTCTCCGACGTCCAGCGCGAGCCGCTGCTCCTGCTGTTCGAGGCGCTGACCGAGGGACCGCTCCCCGGGCTCGGGAACACCCTGCGCGAGGTCGTGCTGGGCGAACCGCACGACGATCAGCAGCGGGCGGGCCAGGTGCTGCGCCGGGACGGCCGTACGGTGGTCGTGCTCGGCTGCCAGAGCGTGGACCCGCAGCGGGGCCGGGTCGAGTGGCTGGCCCTCGACCACGATCCGTCCGGGGTGTTCGGCGCCGTGGGTCACTTCACCCTGGTCGAGGAGACCCGGTACACCCCGGGGATACCGGCCCGGCGGCTCGCCGAACTCACCCGGCTGGTCCGGGACAAGG
This sequence comes from Streptomyces sp. NPDC021562, assembly GCF_040640875.1. Taxonomy (NCBI): domain Bacteria; kingdom Bacillati; phylum Actinomycetota; class Actinomycetes; order Kitasatosporales; family Streptomycetaceae; genus Streptomyces; species Streptomyces sp. NPDC021562. The sequence continues at coordinate 31,556 of NZ_JBFACN010000013.1, read as the reverse complement.
GCTCAGCGCCCTGGCGGCCCGAGGCCCCCGGCGAACTGGTGGCCGCGACGGACGGCGGCCTCGGCCCGCTCCAGGCCGCCGTGCTGGTGGCCGGGCAGCCGCAGGCGCCCGCCGCCGAGGAGCTCGCCGTCATCGGCCTCAAACCCCGGCAACGGGCCTTCGGCACCGAACTGCTGAACTCGCTCGGCCAGGACGAACAGCGGGCACTGCTCGGTGCCCTGCTTCCCGAGGACCCCGCCGAGCTGTGGACGACCGGCCCGTGCACGGCTGCCGCGGGCCGGCTGTGGGCCGAGCGGCTCGGCACCCTGGTCCGCCTGCCGGAGGACCTCAGCACCGATCTCGCCGGCATGGGAATCGCTCACGCGGAGAGCGTGCTCAACCCTTCGCGGGTCCCCTGGCTCGCCCGAACCACGGTGTTCCGGCCCGACGCGGACGGCGACCTGACGCCCGCCGACCCGTCGGCGGTGCCCAGCTCGCACGCGCTGACGGGAGCCGTGGAGAGCCTGGCCGCGCTCGCGTACGTGCTGCCGTACGGACATCCGCTGCGGACCGGGCTGCCGGCCGGGCTGGCCGCGCTGCGCCGTCGCCTGTCCGACCCCGAACTGCTGCTGGACCTGGGCCTGGACTGGACCGAGAAGAACGGTCCGGCCTCCGTGCAGCTGCGCAAGGTGTACGGCCTGCTCGAGACCGGTGGCGGCGACGCGCACGGGGTGACGCGGGTCGGCGAGGCGCTGGTGCTGCTCCCCTGGTACGCGCAGACGGAGCACGTCCAGCTCCGGCCGGCCGCGCTGAGCGGCCCGGACGACTCCGTCCTCGGGCTCCTGGAGGGCCTGGTCGGCCCGGGGCGCTGGTCCGGCCTGCGGGCCGTCCGCACGCTCCTCGGCGGCGAACTCGCCCGTGCCGTCGCGGCGGAGGGGCCCGCGGGACACCCGCAGGACCCCACGGTCACCGTGCCTGCGCTGGTCGCCGAGGTCGCCGCGGCCCACGGCCTGGGCGAGGACGCGGCGGCGCTCTACCTCCAGCTGCTCGCGCTGCCCGACCCGACCGACCGCAACTGCGCGCGCTGGGGCGGCTGGAAGCCCGCCCGGGCGAAGAAGGCGCGGGCCGAACTCGCGGCGACCGCTCTGGTGGTCGAGGCGAAGCGGCCCCGCGCCGGCCGCACCCTGTTCCTGCCCTGCGGCTGGCGTGACCTCGCGGCTCCGGCCCTGCCGGTGGAGACCTGGAAGGAGGCCCTCTACCCGGTCTCCGACGGCGAACGCACCCTGCCGCTGGTCCCGGTGCCGGAGCTGTTCGCCCGCGCCTGGGAACGCGTACGGGCCGGGGACCCGCCCGCGTACGAGCAGCTGACGACCCGGGCGACCCGCGGAGGCCGCCGCCGATGACCACGATCCGCTCCACCACCGAGGACGCCCCGCAGATGACCGCCACCACCGCTCCCCTCCGCCAGATCGTCCCGCCCGAGGACCGGTACGCCACCGAACTGGCCTTCCTCGCCGCGTACGACTCCGGGCCGCGCCCCCCCGCGTGGCGGCTCACGCCCCGGGCCGTCGTCACCTTCGTCATGGGCAGCGGCGGGCGGGCGCTGCGGCTGCCCGACGACGCCGAGGTGCCGCAGGGGGTGCCGCGCCGGCTGGTCGTGGCGGACAAGTTCGTCGGCGACCGCGCCCTCGTAGAACGCTGTGTGGTGACCCTCGCCGGTGAGCGGGGGCTGCTGCTGGTCGGCGAGCCGGGCACGGCCAAGTCGATGCTGTCCGAGCTGCTGTCGGCCGCGGTGTGCGGCACCAGCGGTCTGGTCGTGCAGGGCACCGCGGGCACGACCGAGGACCAGCTCAAGTACGGCTGGAACTACGCCCTGCTGCTCGCGCAGGGACCCAGCAGGCAGGCCCTCGTCCCGTCCCCGGTGCTCACCGCGATGACCAGGGGTGCCGTCGCGCGCGTGGAGGAGGTCACGCGGTGTCTGCCGGAAGTCCAGGACTCCCTGGTGTCGCTGCTGTCCGAGCGGCGCATCGCGGTGCCCGAACTCGCGGGCACCGAGGACGCGTTGGCGCACGCGGCGCCGGGCTTCACCCTCATCGCCACGGCCAACCTGCGGGACCGGGGTGTCTCGGAGATGTCGGCCGCACTCAAGCGGCGCTTCAACTTCGAGACCGTGGGCCCCATCCCGGACCTGGACGCCGAGACCGCGCTGGTGCGGGGCCAGGCCAAGGCGTCCGTGGAGCGGGCCGGGGCCCCCTTCCAGGTCGACGACGCGGTCCTGGAGGCCCTGGTCACCGCGTTCCGTGACCTGCGCGAGGGACGGTCGGCCGAGGGGTGGGAGGTGGAGCGCCCGTCCACGGTGATGAGCACGGCGGAGGCGGTGTCGGTGGCGGGCGCGCTGGCCCTGGCCGCGGCCTACTTCCCCGGCGACCGGGACGTCCTCGGCCTGCTGCCGGGCCATCTCCTGGGGGTCGTGCGCAAGGACGACCCCGCCGACGCGGCCCGGCTGCGCGGTTATTGGGACGGCCCGGTCCGACGCCGTGCGGAACAGGGCTCGGCGACCTGGCGCACCCTGTGGGACCTGCGCACGGTCCTGGAGGCGTGACGCCGTGTCCGAACCGCCCGAGAACGTCGCGTCCGGCTCATGTGAGGACGTAGCGTTCGACTCCCCCGAATCGGCGCTCGCTGCCCTCACCGATCCCGCGGGGCCCTACCTGATCGGTGTGCGGCACCACGCGCCGTCGCTGGCCGCGGCCGTCCCGGCGCTGCTGGGCGAGGCGAAGCCGGACGTCGTGCTCGTGGAGTTGCCGGCCGAGTTGCAGGAGTGGCTGCCTTGGCTCGCCCACGAGGAGACCCGGGCCCCGGTGGCGCTCGCCGCGGCACCGGCCGACGGCAGCGGCGGCCCGGCCTTCTACCCGTTCGCGGACTTCTCCCCGGAGCTCGCGGCGGTGCGGTGGGCCGCGCGGTACGCGGTACCGGTGGTGGCCTGCGACCTGCCACTGGCGGACCGCGGCCGGCTGGAGCGGGAGTCCACGGCGGCGCGGGGGCCGGGGGGCCTGTCGGCCGCCCTGCGTTCCCGGCTCACGGGCCGCCCGGGGGACGACCTCTGGGACCGGCTGGTGGAGACGACCGCGCCCGGTTCGGCACCGGAGGCACTGCGCAGGGCGGCGCTGCTGACGGGGTGGGCGCTGCGGGCGGAGTCGGCCGTGTCGGAGGTGGATCTGCACCGGGAGGAGTGGATGCGCGCACGGCTGGCGGAGGCGTCGAAGAACGGGGAGCGGGTGGCCATGGTGGTCGGCGCCTTCCACACACCGGCACTGACACGCCCCTACGGGGGCGCGGGGCCGCATTCGATGCCCGGCTGCCGCCGCGTGGGCACGACCGGCCCCCACCGGCCCGCCCGCGAATGGACCACCTCTCTCATCCCCTACACCTACGCCCTCCTGGACGAGCGCTCCGGCTACCCCGCCGGTATCCGCGACCCCGAGTGGCAGCACATGGTCCTCCAAGCGGGCGGTGAACCGGCCGTGCTGGAGGACGCGTTGACCCGCGCCGCGGTCCGGATCTGCGCCGCCCTCCGCGACCAGGGCCACCCCTCGGGCCCGGCGGACGCACAGGAGATCACCCGCCTCGCCGGAGACCTCGCCCGGCTGCGCGGCCTCCCCGCCGCGGGCCGTGGCGAGCTGGTCGAGGCGGTCCAGACGGTGCTGGCCCAGGGCGAGCCGTACGGCCGGGGCCGAGCCGTCGCGCGAGCGATGGAGACGGTACTGATCGGCAACCGCACCGGCCGCCCCGCGCCCGCCGCACCGCGCAGCGGCCTCCTCCCGGCGGTGGAGGCCGAGATCGGCGTCCTCGGTCTGCCCGGTCCGGCCGACGGCGGCCCCGGAGCACCCCGGGACCTCCGCCTCGACCCGCTCCGCTCGGACCTCGACCGCCGCCGCGAACTGCTGCTGCGCCGACTGACGTTGTGCTCGGTGCCGTACGCCGAGCAACGGCCGGTGACCGGTACCGGCGGCGCCGACGCCCTCACCTCCCGCTGGGAGGTCCGCTGGACACCGGCCACCGCCGCGATGCTGGCGGCCGCGGGGATCCGCGGGGTGACCCTCGCCCAGGCGGCCGAGGGCCTGTTGCGCGAGCGCGCCCGCACCGAGCGGGACGCCGGCGGGCCCACGGCGGCACAGGTGCTGGACGGTCTGGAGCAGGCGGCGCACTGCGGTCTGCCCGACCTCGTGGCGGAGCGGCTCGGTGACACCGCCGAGGTACTGCCCGACGCCGGTACGCTCCCCGAACTCCTCACCGGGCTGGCCCTGCTGGACCGGCTGCGGGCCGGCCACATCGCCGGTCTCGACGCGGACCGGGACCGTACGGAAAGGGCAGCCGCGGTGGCCGAGCTGCTGACCGCCGCGGCGGTACGCCAGGTGGACGGACTCACCGGTTCCGAGGATCCGGCCGACGCCCACGCCCTGCTCGAACTCGCGCAGCGCGCCGACGCGTTGGGCGGCGTCCGGCTCACCGATGCCCTGGCCCGGCTCGCCGCCGACGGTTCGCCGTTGATGCGGGGCGCCGCCGGGGCCGTCCGGGTACTGCTCGGCCAGGAGGAGCCGGAGGCGTTCGGCGGCCGGGTCGCTTCCTGGGTCGACGGTGCGGTCGACCCCGGCTCCCGGGCCGCGCTCACCGCCCGGTTGACAGGGCTGCTGACGGCGGCCGGGCGGCTGCTGGAGGCGGCGGCACCGACCTTGGAGCCCCTGGTCGACCGGGTGTCGCAGCTGTCCGACCGGGACTTCCTCGACCGGCTTCCGGCCCTGCGCGGCGGTTTCGACACCCTGAGCCCGGCCGACCGGGAGCGCCTGCTGACCGGTGTGGAGGGGCGCCTCGGCACCGACCGCGTCGCCGACACCGGGGCGCTCGATCCGGTTGCCCTGGCCACCTGGACCGGCGCGGACCTCGCGGCCCGCGACACCCTGCGGGTGCTCGGCCTGCTCCCCTCGCCCCGGGATCACGCGGAGCCGGAGGCCGACGGCTCCAGGACCTCCCTGGCCCCGGAGGAGCACCGGCTGTCGCCCGTCGACCGCTGGCGTCTGCTCCTGGGCCGCCGAAGCGACCGACTTCCCCCGTCGGCCGGTGCGCTGGCCACCGCACTCGACGAGCTGTACGGCGGCGGGCGCGGGGAGGGCAGCCGGGGCGGACTCGGCGGCGCGGGCGGTGGGCGTGAGGCGCCGTATCCCGGGGTGCGGGAGTGGTCGCAGGAGCTGGCGGCGCTGTTCGGGCCCGGCATCCGGGAGGAGGTGCTGGCGGCGGCCGCCGCGACGGGGCGCCAGGACGTGCTGGCCGAGCTGGATCCGGACACGGTGCGGCCTTCCGTGGACCTGCTGCGCTCGGTGCTGCGGCATGCCGGCGGGCTGCCCGAGGCCCGGCTCGCGGCACTGCGTCCGCTGGTGCGGCGGCTGGTGGACGCGCTGACCCGGGAGCTGGCGACGCGGCTGCGTCCGGCGTTGCACGGCACCGCGCTGCCGCGTCCCGGCCGGCGCCCCGGCGGCGGCCTCGACCTGCCGCGCACCCTGCGGGCCAACCTGGCCGGCGCCCGCCGCGCACCGGACGGCACGGTGCGGGTGATCCCGGAGCACCCCGTGTTCAGGACCAGGGCCCGGCGGGCCGCCGACTGGCGGCTGATCCTGGTCACCGACGTGTCGGGGTCCATGGAGGCCTCGACGGTCTGGGCCGCGCTCACCGCCTCGGTGCTGGCCGGTGTGCCGACGCTGTCCACCCACTTCCTGGCGTTCTCCACCGAGGTCATCGACCTCACCGACCATGTCGCCGACCCGCTGTCGCTGCTGCTGGAGGTGAGCGTCGGCGGCGGCACCCATATCGCGGCCGGGCTGCGGCACGCGCGGGAGCTGGTGACGGTGCCGTCCCGCACGCTCGTGGTCGTGGTCAGCGACTTCGAGGAGGGCCATCCGGTCGGTGGACTGCTCGCGGAGGTGCGGGCGCTGGTCGGCGCGGGGTGCCAGGTGCTGGGGTGCGCGAGCCTGGACGACTCGGGCCGTCCGCGCTATTCCACCGGGGTCGCGGGGCAGCTGGTCGCCGCGGGGATGCCGGTGGCCGCTCTCAGCCCGCTCGAACTCGCCCGCTGGGTAGGGGAGAAGATCGCATGAGTACCGAACTGCCCGCGGTGGCGCCGGACGTGACCGCGGAACTGGTCGCGGCCCTTTCGCCCCGGCTGCGCAAGCGGCTGGACGCGGGCGTCGCCAAGCTGGCGGGCCGCGCCGTCGTCCGGGACGGTGACACCGTGCGCATCTCCGTCGACGACGAGGGGTCCGTGCTCGAACTGCACGCACCGGGTGGTGTGGTGACCGACGCGGCGGCGGTGCGCTGTGGCTGTCTGCTGGCCCCGGACTGCCTGCACCGGGCGGCGGCGGCCTCGGCGGCACCGGTGGGCGATGCTTCCGGGACCGTGGAGACGCCGGCCGAGGGGTCCGATGGGAGACGGGCACCCGGGCCGACCGCTGCCGAGACTCCCGGCCCGGCCCACGACCCTGCCCCTGCCCCTGCCCCGGAAGGGGAGGAAGCCGCCACCCCCTCTCAGCTCACCGCCGCGCAGGCCCTTCTCGCCGCCGCCGCTGCCGTGCTCGACGCCGGTACGGACGGTTCCGGCGCCGTGGTGCAGGCGGAGTTGTTGCGTGCCGCCCACACCGCGCGGCTCGCCGGTCTGCCCCGGGCGGCCTCGGCCGCGGTGTCCGTGGTCACCGCGTTGCGCGCGGCGCGGGCGGCCGACCCGGCGTTCCGGCTCGCCGACCTGGTCACCGCCCTGTCGGAGACCCTGTACGTGGCCCACCGGGTGCCGTCCGCGACCGGCGGGGAGCTGACGGAGCTGCGCGGCAGCGTACGCCGTCCCTACACCCCGGACGGTTCGCTGCGCCTGTACGGCCTGTTCTCCGAACCCGTGCTCACCGCGAGCGGTTACGCGGGGGCCGTGACCTGGACCGCGGACGCCGCGGGCCGGCTGTGCAGCGTCTCCGACGTGGCACCGGGCGGCGCGGGGCGGGCGGTGGGCGCCGCCGACCGTGCCGTACGGGTCGGTGACACGGCGTTGACGCACCGCGCGTTGTCACGGGCGGGGCTGGCGGTCTCCGGGGCGACTCTGTCTCCGACCGGGCGACTGGGCGCGGGCAAGGGCGTACGGGCCGTGCGGGCGTCCGGCGTGGACTGGCGGGCCGAGCCGCTGGACGGGTTGTGGGCGGTACCGGTTGCCGAGCAGGTCGGGCGCGCCCTCGGCGGCGGGCACGACCTGCTGTTCCTTGAGGTGACGCTGGTCGGTCCGGTGCGGGAGACCACGGGTGACTGCCTGCTGGCCGACTGCGGCGGGGTGCCGCTGCGGCTGACGGTCGCACACGACCATCCGGCGCTCCCGTACCGCGACAACCTGCGGTTGCTGGCCGCCGCCCGCGGCAGCCGGCTCCGGGTGATCGCACGGCTCGCACCGGCTCCGCACGCCCGCGCCCAGTTGCTCGCGAGCGAACACCCCACGCTCGCCGGACAGCGGGTCGACCTGGGTCTCGACCGGCTACAACTGGCGGACGTGCCCGCTCCGCTGCCGGCCGGCACGGCGTCCCCGCCCGAGGAGGCCCCCCTCCACCTGCTGCGCCGCAGGGTCGCCCAGGCGGCCTCGGGGGGCCGGCGCGTGCTGGCCTTCCCCGGGGACTCCGCGGCGGACTCCCGCCGTCTGCGGCGGCACGGTCTCGCCACGGCCGGCGACGTCCTCGACGAACTGCTCGCCGCGGCGGCGGAACGCTCGCGTGATGTCTTCGGCCGCCTGCTCCCGGCGGACACCGGCCGCTTCGCGCGGACCTGGCTCGCCGCGGCGCGCTACACCGACGAGGTGGAGCGGGTGCTGTGCACCGCCGCGTGGGGCGGTTGAGCGGACAGGGCGACCGGGCCGGGCGACCGGTCGCGGGCCGCCGCTCCCCCGTGCCGGCGGCCCGCTCGACCGGAGTCGCCCGCTCCGGCGTCGGTGTCCGGTTGAAGCATGCGGCAGCCGGCCGGTGCGGGGGTATGCGTAAAACTGCGTAGGGAACGGGCAGAGAGGACGACGTGTCACACGGGCTGGACAGGGCCTACGAACGCCTCACCGAACTGGCCGTGGCCGCACTGCACGAACGTGAACCCGAGCGGCTCTGGCCACTGCTCGCCGACGCCCTGACCGGCCTGTGCGGCGGCGAGACGCTGATCTACAAGCTGGACGACTGGAGCGAGGGCAGGGGGACGCTCGGTGTACCGCCGGCCGCCGCCCTGGAGGTGGAGCGCCTCGGCGACGAGGCGGTGGCGGTGCTGCGCTCGGGCTATCCGTTCGCCCGGCACTACGCGGCCGGTCCCGCCCGGACCCCGGTCACGGCCCGTCGGCTCGCGGGCCGCGACTGGACGGCGAGCGCGACCGCGCGGGTGCTCGGTGACGCCCTGGACCTGAACCAGGTGCTGGGGCTGCCGTTGCCGGGGACGGTCGCCCCGATCACGGGCTGCCTGGTCTTCCGCTCCGGTGCGGACTTCACCGACGACCACCTGCGCGTCGCCGAGCGGGCGCAACCGCTGCTGGCCGCCGTCGAGCAGCAGCGCCGGCTGCTGGAAGAGTGGCGGCGGCTGGCCGCAGGGCCGGCCGAGCACGCGGCGGACTGCGCGCTGACGCCGCGGGAACTCACCGTGCTCCTCCTGCTCTCCGACGCGCTGACCGCCGACGCGATGGGCCGCCGGCTGGGCATCTCGGTGCGCACCGTGCACAAGCACGTCGAGAACATCTACCGCAAGCTCGGCACCCGCGACCGCATCAGCACGGTGCTGCACGCCCAGCGGCTGGGGCTGGTGCCGGCGCCGGAGCGGTCGCCGGTCGACGGGTCCCCGTAAGAGCGGTCAGGTCCTGGACCGCACCGGCCGGAAGTCCGACAGCCGGCCGGTGATCACCACGACGGAGACGAGCGCGCCGGAGGCGGCCCGGCCCAGCCAGACCGGCCAGGCGCCGTCGCCCTCGGTGTGGAAGCTCACCAGGTCGCCGCCCGTCGTGTCGTCGGCGATGCGCAGGCTGCCGGTCCTGACGTCCTGTACTCCGTCGTCCGTTCCCTCGTCGAAGCAGCGGCGGAACGCGTCGGCCAGTGTCTCCCAGGCCGTGGCGTCGGCGAAGGCGCCCTGGGCAGCGTCGGTCGGGAAGCCGTAGGCCTCCCGGTCCGGCAACAGCCGGGGATCCTCCTTCTCACCCAGCCCCAACTCCCAAGTGACCGCGGGTGCTTCGGAGATCAGCAGCCGTACCAGGGGTTCTTCCGTCACCGGGAAGCGTTCGCCTTCGTACTCGCCCTCACCGACGAGCACCGCCGTCTGGAGGGGGTACTCGCCGGGCGGTATCCGCTCGGTGAGTTCCCTGGGGGCGCCCCGGTACAGAGGATCGGCGACCACCAGCCGGCCACTGGGCACCCTGACCGTGGTGATGTCCTCGACCCGGTCGACGGTCAGCTCGCCCCAGTTGTCGGTGTCGAACCGGTTGCCCGGCCGGAGGAGTTCCTGGACGTCGAACTCCGGGTGGTACGGGCGGGGCGCGCGCCACAGGGCGGCCGGCAGTGCCTGTCCTTCCCCGGACCCGGCCGGTTCGGGCTCCACGGCCTCGTAGGGGTCGTGCTGATCGCCGGCCTCGTCGACGCCGAAGGCCTCCCGGGGTATCCACCACTGTGCCTCCGGCAGGTCGGACCACCCGTGCCGGGCGGGACCGGCCTCACCCTGTTCCTCGACGATGTGCTCGGCGCGGCCGCCGGGGGTCAGGATCAGCGTGGTCCGCCAGGCGTCGCGGGCGCGGTCCGGCTGGTCCGGTGCGGAGTACCGGCGCTCCACGACCCGCCGTACGAAAAGGCGGTCCGGTTCGAGCAGCCGCAGGTCGAACTCGCGGGTGCGGCGCCCCGCCTCGTCGTACATCCAGTGCCCGACGTGGTGGTCGGCCCAGGCGACGAGGTACACCGAGACGGGTTCGGCGCGTCCCGGTTCCCGGTGGATCACCACGTACGGCTCCCCCGCGCGGTCCCGCAGCCGGGCGGCCGCCGCCGTGAGCGGCCGGTACGCGCGACGCGTCCCGGCGTCCCAGCCCTGCGCGTACGAGATGTCCACCGTGCTCATGTCCCCCACCCGATCCGTCCCGGTCCGCCTCGCGACCGCCCTGGCCGAAAGCGGCCCCGAACCGCCTTGGAAAAACGGTACCGACCACCACTGACAACCGGCGCGGGCCGCGGATCTGCGCGACCGGGGTCGCCGGGAATAGCCTGGAGGAGCGGCACCGGGACGGACGGGGCCTCCCGATGCATTCCCTTTGCCGAGGGGGACGTGGAAGAGGGAGGCCGAGAGCCATGCCCTGGAATCTGAACGGCACGTACCTGGAGAGCTGCAACTGTGACACGGTGTGCCCCTGCACCACCTCGGGCCTCACCGCCCCGGCCGACCACGAGCGCTGCCAGGTGACCTTCGCGTTCCACGTGGACCGCGGGAACGTGGACGGGGTGGATGTCGCGGGCCGCAGTGTGGCCGTCTTCATCGACGCGCCGCGGGTGATGGCCGAGGGCGGCTGGCAGGTGGCGATGTACCTCGACGCAGCGGCCGACGAGGCTCAGGCGGAGGCGCTGGGCAAGGTCTTCTCCGGTCGGGCCGGCGGACCGATGGCGGCGCTCACCCCGCTGATCGGCGAGGTCCTCGGCGTGCAGCGGGTGCCCATCGACTACCGCGACGACGGCCGCCGCCACGCCGCGCGGGTGGGTGACGCCATCGACATCGAGATCGAGGACCAGGTCGCCCCGCAGTTCGGCGAGGACGGGCCCGTCATGGGGCTGACCGGCGTCTTCCATCCGGTGAGCAGCACCCTGACGGTCGCCCGGTCCACCCGGGCCACCGGCGACGGGGTGTTCGGCCGCTCCTGGGACTTCTCCGGCGGGAACGGACACTCGGCGCCCTTCACGTGGTCCGCGTGACCGGCCGACCGGCCGCCGTCCGCCCACGGACGAGCCCCGCCGCACTGCTGCTGGTCGCCGCGGCGGCCGCCTGGCTCTGGATGGTGGCCCGCTGGGGCGGTATGCCGGCGATGCCCGGGACCATGGGTCTGGGTCTGCCCGCCTTCCTGGCCGTGTGGACGCTGATGACGGCCGCGATGATGCTGCCCGCCACGGCTCCCGTCGCCGCGCTGTACGCACGCACCCTCGTCGGGCACCGGGCACCGCGGATGGCCGTCTTCACGGTCGCCTACCTGCTCGTCTGGGCCGCGGCCGGGCTGCCGGCGTACGGGCTGGCCGCCGGCCTGGACCGGGCGGCCGCGCTTCCCGCGGTGGCGGGGACGGCGGTGGCCGCGGCCGTGTTCACGGTCAACGGTGTCTACCAGCTCACGCCGCTCAAGGACCGCTGCCTGGCGAAGTGCCGCTCGCCGGTCGGGCTGATGCTGCGCTACGCCTCCCATCCGGGGCGCTCGCGGGATCTGCGGGCGGGAGTCCATCACGGTGCGTTCTGTCTGGGCTGCTGCTGGTCGCTGATGGTGCTGCTGGCGGCGTTCGGCGCGATGAACCTGTGGGCCATGGCGGTGCTCACCGCCGTGATCACCGCGGAGAAGCTGGCTCCCGCCGGCCGTCTGGTGGCCCGTGCCGTGGGCGTCGCCTCGCTCGCCCTGTCCGGCGCCGTGTTCTGGGTTCCGGCACTGGCTCCGGGCCTCACCGGTGGCGGTACGGCCGGGATGTAGGACGCGCCCCCTCAGCCGCTCGCCGGCGTCCACTGGATCCGCGTACTGCACAGGGAGACGAGGACGGCGGCCGTCGCGACGACCCCGAGGCCCCAGACCAGGCTGCTCGAACTCGCCACGAAGCCGATGAGCGGTGGCCCGGCCAGCAGTCCCGTCGTGCCCATGGCGGCGACCAGGGACAGCGCCTCCGCACCCTGTTTCGCCGCGGCCACGTAGACGCACGGGGTCACGGCCGCACACCCCAGTCCCACGCAGGCGAACCCGACGAGGGCGGCCGCCGCTCCCCCGGTCACCAGGGCGAAGGCGAGCCCGACGGCGGCCAGGGCGCTGCCCAGCAGCACGACGCGGCCGTCGCCCCAGCGGCTGCGCCAGCCGTCCGCGAAGAGGCGGGCCAGCACCATCATTCCGGAGAACACGGCGATACCCATCGGCGCCAGTTCCGCCGACGCCTTGGCGACGTCCCTGAGGTAGAGGGCGGACCAGTCGTTCATGGCGCCCTCGGTCACCGTGCCGAAGGCCATGGCGCAGCACATCCAGAGCGTCATGCGGGACGGCAGGCTCCGTCCGGCCCGGCTCCCGCGCGGCTTCTGCGGTGCGGGTGTCCCGTCCGGGAGCAGACCGGGCCGCGCCAGGGCGGCGAGCAGGACGAGCACCACGGCCGCCACCGCGAAGTGCGCCGTGACGGAGGAGGTGGCCGCGTTCATGCCGGAGGCGAGCAGCGCGGCGAGCAGGGAGCCGGCGCTGAAGGTCGCGTGCAGCCTCGCCATGGCGTTGCGTCCGTAGCGGGTCTCCAGGGCCGTTCCCTGCGCGTTCATGGCCACGTTCAGGCATCCCACGCACACCCCGTCGGCCACCATGACCAGCAGGGCGGCCGGGTAGTCGGGCGCGAGGGCGAGTCCCAGGAGCAGCAGGGTCAGGCAGAGGGCCGACAACAGGGACAGCCGGGCCGAGCCCAGCCGCCGCATGAGCACCGGCACCAGGGGGAAGGACGCCACGGCGCCGATGCCTGCGGCCATCAGCAGCACCCCCACCTCGGCCGCGGTCAGCTTGAGGTCCGCCTTGACCGCGGGGATCCGCGACGCCCAGGTGGCGTACTGGAAACCGAGGGAGCAGAACAGTGCGGCGATGGCGGACCGGCTGCGCCGGAAGGGATCCTGGACGGGGAACACGCGCTTCAACTCGTTTCGTCACTCGGGGCATGTACGCGGGACATGTACACGGCGTCCGCGCCGTATCCGCCCGGAGCGACCCCCGGGTGGGCGGTGAAGCCGCGTGCCGACCAGAACCGCTCGCTGCGGCCCACGGCGATCAGCGAGATCCGCTCGAACCCGCGGGCACGGGCGGTCAGCAGCAGGTGGTCGAGGAGCCGCTGTCCCAGTCCCCTGCCGCGCAGCCGCTCCGCGACGACGATGTCGTGCAGGTGCAGGTTGGTGCGGTGCCGGTGCGCGGGGGTCGCGGGCTCTTCGGTCCGTTCGAGGGGCGGGTACGCGAAGGGCGGGTACGGCAGGGCCAGCAGGTATCCGGCCGGCCGCGCGCCGACGTCCAGGACGAAACAGGTGTCCGGTGACGCGTCCGCCCTGGACCGTAGGGCCGCCCGTCCCTCCGTGAGGCCGAGTCGCGTGTAGGCCCGGGCCTCCATCGCGGCGATGACGTCCCAGTCGGCGTCGGCGATGGGGCGGATGCGTACGCCGTCGCCGCTCACGCGCGCGCTCCGCCGACGCAGGTGTACGGGAGGGGGGCGAAGCCGTTGAAGCCCTGGGTCGTGTAGCCGATCGCGTAGGCGCCGCTGGACAGCACCCACACGGGGTCGCCGGACGCCAGTTCCCGGGGGACCTGGACGAGGGCGTGTCCCTGGGGGTAGGCGTCGTCGCTGTCGCAGGTGGGGCCCGCCACCACGGCGGGGACGTGTGCGCCGCCGTGGTGGGTCGGGAAGCGGAGCGGGTACTGCAGCGCGTCCATCTCGTAGAGGCCGTTGAACTTGCCGCAGCTCAGGTAGAGCCAGTACTGGTGCTCGCCGTCCGGGCGGCGCCGCTCGGCCAGGCGGGCCACGTGGGCCCGGACGGCCCCGTGGTCGGCGACGAGGTGGCGCCCCGGCTCCATCACGAACGCGAGGTGTTCGCCGTGGACCTTCCGCAGGTGCCGCATTCCCTCACGGACGACGGCGAAGATCTTGTCCAGCGGCGGGTCCAGGGGCCGGCCGTACCGGTCGAGGTATCCCATGGCCGGCAGACCACCGCCGAGGTTGACGTGGTCCAGGACGATCCCGCGCCGGGCCAGGGCGGTCAGGACGTCCGCGAGACACTCGACGGCGTGGTGCCAGGCGTCCGCCGTCATCTGCTGGGAGCCGACGTGCACGGACAGTCCGGAGGGGGTCAGGCCCATCCCGCGGGCGGCCTCAAGGATCCGCACCGCGTCCGCGGGCGGGCAGCCGAACTTGTGGCTCAGTCCCCACAGGGCCCCCTCCCCGCTCGTCGCCAGCCTGCAGAACACGCGGGCGCCGGGGGCGTGGGCCGCGATGGCCGCCAGGTCCTCGACGCTGTCGGTCACGAAGTCCCGGACGCCGAGGCGGTGGGCTTCGGCGATGTCCCGGTCGGACTTGACGGTGTTGCCGTAGTGCGTCCTTTCGACCGGTACCCCGGCGCGCAGCGCCTGGCGCAGTTCGCGGGGGCTCGCCCCGTCGATCCCGGCGCCCTTCTGGGCGAGTCGGGTGAGCACCTCGTCCACCGGGCAGGCCTTCATGGCGAACCGGACGGCCACGCCCGGCAGTTCGGCCCGGAGCGTGTCGTAGCGGCTCTCGATGCCGGCCAGGTCGTAGAAGATCCGGTCCTCGGTGGCGCCCGCCAGTGCGGCGAGCAGCGGTGCGGACTCGTACGTCATCGTCGCCCTCACCGCCGCCGCGGTACGGGCGTGCGCGCGGCGGCCCGTACCAGCGGCTCCCACGCCTCGGTCAGCAGGGCGAAGTCCTCGATGTCACCGCGCGCCTCGTCGAGGAGGCGTTCGCGGTGCTGCGCCAGGAGGTCGGCGAACTCGGCGTAGCGGCCGCCCAGTGCCCGGTAGGAGGCGTCGAGGACGTCGAGCCGTCGGACGTTCTCGCTCCGGTCGAGCCCCGCGCTCCGCCTGGCGAGCCGGGCCACCGCGGACGCGCGCACCTGCCCCGCACCGTCGAGCAGCGACGCGCCTGACCGTGCCATGTGGTCGTAGACGTCGTGGAAGTAGAGCATCGAGAGCAGGAACTTGACGAAGCGCAGCTGGTACGCGGTGAACCCGGGGCCGGTGCGGCGTTCGCCGGTGTAGAAGTTGACGATGTTCCGGTTGTGCAGGACGCCCGGCAGTGCGGCGTCGTGGACCAGGTGGATCAGGAAGTAGTCGCTGCCGATCGTGTCGGTGGCGGGCGGCAGGGGCACCTGTTCGTGCACGCCGTGGAAGGCGATGTTGCACATGTCCACGCGCATGGGGTCGACCAGGGTGAGGGTGGAGTGGTCCGTGGTGAAGGCATCCGTGCCGGCGCCCCGGAAGGACTCGTCGACGAGTTGTCGCTTCTGTTCGCCGGACCAGTGCGGCGGCGCCCACAGGCCGACCATGTCGTGGTAGACGGCGGGGTCGGTGCGGAGTATCTCGCCGAGGTCCACGGACAGTTCGCCGACGAAGGAGCTGCCGACCATCGCGACCCGCCGGTCCATGTGGTCGGCGGCCAGGGCGGTTTCGGTGACGTGGCGGGCGGCGTCGGCGGCGCGTCTGCCGAGTGTCAGCAGTTCGTGGTGGACGGGGTAGACGGTCTCGCCGTCCACCACCTGGTACCGGCTGTCGGAGTCCCTGCGGTGGACGGACTCGCAGCCGAGCGCGGCGGCCAGCAGGAAGGCGCGGTTGGTGCAGGCGCCGTAGGAGAGGCCGGCCGGGAGCATCAGGTCCAGCAGGAGGTCGGGCTTCATGGCGCCGGAGCGCTCGATCGCGCGCCGCAGGAAGTCCCGCTGCCGCGCCTCGTCGAGGTGGTGTACGACGATCCGCGGATCCGGCGCCATCCGGCGCACGGCCTCGGCGTGCTGTGCGTGGGCCGGTCCGGCGCAGGAGTCCAGGATCAGCAGGTGCACCTCGGCGTCGAAGTGCCGTACGGCGTAGGCCGCTTCGTCGGCGACGGCGGTGATCGTGGCCGCGCAGGGCCTGTTGGTCGGCAGGGTCAGGCAGATGCGGCGCATGTCTCTTCTCCGGCCGGCGGTGTCGTCGCGTCGAGGTCCGCCCCGGTCCAGGACGTGAGGCCCAGCAGCCTGGCGCCGAGTTCGTCGAGCCTGGCGCGGCCGTACCGCAGGGACTCGTGCCGGGTGGCGTCGCCCAGCAGCGTCCCGTTCCAGTCGGGCGTGGCGAGCGTGCGCCACGACTCGACGCGGGAGCGCCGGAGCGTCTCGTGGGTCTCCAGCGCCGGCATCATCGACAGGTACTGGACCGCGCGCACCTCGCGGTCGGCGGTGTTCGGTGCGACGCCGTGCGCCAGCAGGCCGTTGAAGATCAGCAGGTCGCCGGCGGCCATGTCCGGGCGCACCACGGGGAACTCGGAGCGGTCGATCCTGGGCCGGATCGGGTCGCGGTCGGCCGGCTGGAACACCTTCCACTGGTCGAACCGCTTGAACAGCTCCGGGCAGCACTGGAAGCCGCCGAGTTCCGGCGTGGTGTCGGTCAGGGCGATGATCCCCTGGACCCGCTGCGGCAGTACGCCGAGCGTGGTGTCGACGTCCCAGTGGAGTTCGATGTCGAATCCCTCGTCGGTGCGCGGGATCAGGGCGCGGTCACGGTTCTTGATGTTGGGCGGGTTGAGGTTGAGCCGGTCGAGGGTCACCCACAGTTCTTCGCAGTCCCAGACGTCGACGAACGCGTCGTAGACCCGCCGGGTCTGGCGGTTGTCCCAGATGAGCTGGTGCTGGTAGGCCTCGACGAAGCCGTAGATGTGCAGTTCCCGGTCGAGGTCGGAGCGGTACGCACGCTCCTCGTACCAGGTCTCGGGTCGCTCGGGGTCGAGTCCCTGGAACTCCCAGGCGAAGTCCAGCAGTCGGCGGGCCGCCGCGGCGGGGACGGCCTGCTTGACCACCACGTAGCCGTAGGTCTGCCAGAAGGCGAAGTCCTCTTCGGACAGGACGCGCAGGGGGCGGGTCTTCTTCAGGTCCCGCAGGGGTGTCGGGGCGAAGTAGGTCTCGCCGTCCGAGCTGAAGTAGGGGGTGTCCGAGGGGGCTCGATGGAGATAACGGTCAGTCGTGGGCATACGGTGCTCCACACCTCGTTCTCGGGGACCGGCGACCCCAAACGGGTCGCCGACTGCGCGGCGTGAGGGGCGGGCACCGTTCCGGCAGGGTCACTGCACCACGGGCCACACCAGCCCCTCTTCGAACTCGCGTGCAACCAACTTGGACTAGACCAACTGGCCCTGTCAAACACCCCAGTTGAGGGCGCCTTTTCGCCAACGCGGCTCGATCCGGGCCTACTTGACACGTGCGGCTAGCCTGAGCGAAAACCCATTGGTCTGTACCAACAGAAGGGGCATGCGCGATGGTCTCCAGCAAGCACAGCCAGGAGTTGCGCCGGCTCGCACGCTCCGTCCTCCAGCCGGGCTTCGTTGGCACCGAGGCCCCCGACTGGGTGCTGCGTGAGATCGGCGCCGGGCTCGCCTCGGTCGTGCTCTTCTCCCGCAACATCGTCACGCCCCGGCAGGTCGCCCGACTCACCGGTCGACTCCGCGCGGAGAATCCCGAGTTGATCATCGCCATCGACGAGGAGGCCGGCGACGTCACCCGCATCGAGTCGGCCACCGGCTCCACCCGGCCGGGCAACTTCGCACTCGGAACCGTCGACGACACCGAGCTGACCGAGGCGGTCGCCGCCGACCTGGGACGGCAGCTGCACGCGGCCGGTGTGAGCCTCGACTACGCACCGAGTGCCGACGTGAACTCCAATCCCGACAACCCGATCATCGGGGTCAGGTCCTTCGGCGTCGACGCCACGGTGGTGGCGCGGCACACCGGGGCCTGGATCCGGGGACTCCAGTCGGCCGGTGTCGCCGCCTGCGCGAAGCACTTCCCCGGCCACGGCGACGTGGCCGTCGACTCCCACCACGGCCTGCCCGTCTACGACGCCGACCGCGCGCGGATCGCCGAGCAGGCCCTGCCACCGTTCAGCGCCGCACTCGACGCGGGCGTCCGCGCGGTGATGAGCGGCCACCTGCTGGTCCCCGCCTACGACCCCGAACTGCCCGCCACCCTGAGCCGGCGCATCCTGGACGAACTGCTGCGTCAGGAGCTCGGGTTCGAGGGAGTCGTCGTCACCGACGCCATCGAGATGGGTGCCGTGGCAGGCCCCTACGGGATCGGCGGGGCCACGGTCAGGGCCGTCGCCGCAGGTGCCGACGCCGTCTGTGTCGGCGGCGAGAACGCCCAGGAGGCCACCGCAATCCAGCTGGTGGACGCCCTGGTGGACGCCGTCCGCTCGGGTGAGCTGCCGGCCGAGCGGCTCGCGGAGGCGAGCGCGCGGGTCCGGGAGTTCGCAACCTGGTCCGCGGCGCTCAGTCCGGCCGGTGCCACCGCCTGGGGTGCCGGCGGCATCGGCTTCGCCGCGGCCCGCCGCGCCATCCGCCTGACCGGGGCCGTGCGCCAGGTCCTGCCGCTGGTCACCGCGCCGCACGTGGTGGAACTGGCGCCCAGCACCAACCTGGCCATCGGCGCGGAGACCCCGTGGGGCGTGGCCGCCCCGCTGGGGGAACGGCTGCCCGGTACCACGTCCGCCCGGGTGTGCCACGAGGACCTGCGCACCGGCGCCACCGCGCTGGAGGCGCGGGCGCTGGCACCCGCGTCGGGACGGCCGCTGGTCGTGGTGGTCCGCGACGCCGCCCGGCACGCCTGGATGGCACGGGCCCTCACGGAACTGGTCGCCGCCCGGCCCGACGCGATCGTGGTGGAGATGGGCCTGCCGGGCACCGTGGTCCCCTCGGCCGCCCAGATCTTCACCCACGGCGCCACGGCCGCCTCCGGAATCGCCGCCGCCGAGGTGCTCGCGGGTGCCCTTTAGTGCAGACCTGAGTGCAACGTCCTTACCCCCGAGCCGCGTTGACGCCTCCCCGGCACTTGCCTACGTTCCGAGAGCGCTCCCACCCCGCCCCTCGAAGCAGCGAGGTTCCATGCCCCCCGTACCGAGGCCGCGAGGCCGTCTCCAGCGCCGGCCGGCCGCGGCACTCGCCCTGGCGCTGTTCACCGTCCTCGTGCCGGTCACGCCCCCCGCGGCGGCCGCCGGCACCTCGGCGACGGCAGCGGTGTGCAACAGGTACTGCGACGCCCGGGACCCCGCGCTCTCCCCAGACGACCGGGCACCGGTCACCGCGAGCGTCCACCTGGTCAACGACGGTGTCGACCTGTCCACCTGCGGCAACAACGGGGGCACCGTCTGGTCGTACAACCAGGGCGTGCTGCTCGGCGCGCTCACCGAGCTGTACCGGGCCACCGGCGACGGCGGACTGCTCACCCGCGCACGGGAGATCGCCGACGCCGCCACCACGACCCCGCTGCTCCACACCTCCGGCGGCATCCTGCGCGACCCGTGCGAGAGCGGTGACTGCGGAGCCGACGGGCCGTCCTTCAAGGGTGCCGACGTGCGCGGCCTGGGCAGGCTCGACTCGGTGCTGCCGGACCACCCGTACACCGCGTACCTCGAACGCCAGGCGGACAGCGCCCACGCGAACGACCGCAACGCCCTCGACCAGTACGGGCTGCGCTGGTACGGGCCGCTCGACCAGGTGGACGCCGCACGCCAGCAGAGCGCCCTCGACCTGCTCGACGCGGCGCCCTGACGGAGTCAGGAACCCGCCAGGAAGGAAATCCGCACCTTCCGCTCGGGATTGTCCCGGTTCGTGTCGACCAGGCACACCGACTGCCAGGTGCCCAGTTCCAGACGGCCGTCGATCACCGGGAGGGTGGCGTGCGGCGGCACGATCGCCGGGAGGACGTGGTCGCGGCCGTGGCCCGGGCTGCCGTGCCGGTGCTGCCAGCGGTCGTCCGCGGGGAGCAGGGTGTGCAGCGCGGCCAGCAGGTCGTCGTCACTGCCGGCGCCGGTCTCGAGGACCGCGATGCCGGCCGTGGCGTGCGGGACGAAGATGTTCAGCAGTCCGTCGCGGCCGTCCGCCGCCTCGCGGAGGAAGGCCTCGCAGTCGGCGGTCAGGTCGACGACCCGCTCCCGCGAACCGGTGGCGACGTTGAGTACTCGTGTGGTGAAGGCATCCGACATGCCTCCATCCTGACCCATCCGCCGGCCCGCCCGGCCGAGCGGCCGTGCGGCCGTGCGGGAAGATCCGCGCCCACCCCCTGGTTGGCAGGAGCGTGAACAACGTGCGCGAGGTCGATGTGGTCGTCATCGGCGCCGGTCAGGCCGGTCTGTCCAGCGCCTATCATCTGCGGCGCACCGGCTTCGCGCCGGACCGTGACTTCGTGGTCCTGGACCGCTCCCCCGCCCCGGGCGGCGCCTGGCAGTTCCGGTGGCCGTCGCTGACGTACGGCAAGGTGCACGGGATGCACGCGCTGCCGGGCAAGGAGCTGACCGGAGCCGATCCCGCGCGGCCGTCCGCGGAGGTCGTCGGCGCGTACTTCGCCGACTACGAGCGCACCTTCGACCTTCGGGTACGACGGCCCGTCGACGTCCGCGCGGTACGGGAGGGCGAGGACGGGCGACTGCTCGTGGAGACCGGCGCCGGGAACTGGTCCACGCGGGCGCTGATCAACGCCACCGGCACCTGGGAACGGCCGTTCTGGCCCCGGTATCCGGGCCAGGAGACCTTCCGCGGGCGCCAGGTGCACACCGCGCAGTACGCCGGGCCCGAGGAGTTCGCCGGCAAGCGGGTGGTGGTCGTCGGCGGCGGCGCCTCCGGCACCCAGCACCTGCTGGAGCTCGCCCCGTACGCGGCGGCCACCACCTGGGTCACCCGGCGTCCGCCGGTGTTCCGCGAGGGGCCCTTCGACGAGGGCGCGGGCCGGGCCGCGGTGGCGCTGGTGGAGGAGCGGGTACGGCAGGGGCTGCCGCCGCGGAGTGTGGTCTCGGTCACCGGGCTGGCGCTCAACGACGCGATCCGGCAGGGCCTGCGGGACGGCGTCCTCGACCGGCAGCCGATGTTCGACCGCATCACCCCGGACGGGGTGGACTGGGACGACGGCCGGCACGTGGACGCCGACGTCATCCTGTGGGCCACCGGTTTCCGGGCCGCCCTCGACCACCTGGCGCCGCTGCGGCTGCGCGAGGCGGGCGGCGGGATCCGGGTCGAGGGGACCCGGGCGGTCGCCGACCCGCGTGTCCACCTCGTCGGTTACGGACCGTCGGCCAGCACCATCGGCGCCAACCGCGCGGGCCGCGAGGCCGTCCGGGACATCAGGCGGCTGCTGGCCGGGGAACCGGTCGCGGCCTGACGCGCGGGCGGCGGCTCACTCCTGACGCGCGGGCGGCGGCTCAGTGCGGCCCGCCGGAGGCGGACGGCTGCCGCGCCCGGCCGCGCAGAGCGTTGAACTCGGCGACGTTGCGCTGGTGTTCCGCGTAGTCGGCGGTGAACCTCGTGTCGCCCGGTTTGACCGTGACGAAGTACAGCCAGTCGCCGGGTGTGGGGTTCAGGGCGGCCCGCATGGCGTCCTCGCCCGGGTTGTCGATCGGTGTGGGCGGCAGACCCATGCGCTGGTAGGAGTTGTACGGGCTGTCGCTGCGGGTGTCCGCCACGGTGGTGTCGAGGGTCCTGCGGTCGAGGCCGTAGTTGAGGGTGGCGTCCATCTGGAGCGGCATCCCGCGCTGCAGCCGGTTGAAGACGACCCGGGCCACCTTCCCCATGTCGGCCTTGTTCGCGGCCTCCGCCTGGACGATGCTGGCGACGGTCACCGCCTGGTAGACGTTCATCGCGTCGCGCTGGGCGCCCGCCGCGAGAGGCGCTTTGTCGAACCGCCGGTGGGCGGTGTCGACCATGGACCGCAGCACGGACTGCGGGGTCGCGTCCCGCGTCACCGGGTAACTGGCCGGGAAGAGGTAACCCTCCGGGTTGCCCTCCGCCTCGCCGGGCAGATTCAGTCCCGCGCTGCCGACGGACTGCCTGGTGGTGCCGGCGGGCAGGGCGAGGGCCTTGTCGACGGCGTCGTACACCTGGGAGGCGCGCCAGCCCTCCGGGACGACCAGGGTCGTGGGCCTGTCCGCCGCGCCGTGCAGGGTCAGCAGCGGCACCACCACGGCCGCGCCGGCCGCGACGAGACCGGCCGCGAGGAGGGTGAGCCTGCCCCGGGGCGTCAGCCGGATCGCGTTCCGTCGGCGCGGCTTGCATGCCGGAGAGTTCATCTGCATGCGGGCACATTAGCCCGCAGACACCCTCAAACCCGGCATATCTTCTGCTTGTCGGCGGAGCCCCGTCCTCACGCCGCGGGCTGCCCCGCCGTCTCCAGTCGGGCGTCCCGGCGCACCAGGGCCGCGTACCGCCCGTCGAGTTCCAGCAGTTCCTCGTGCGTGCCGCGTTCGGCCACCCGTCCGGAGTCGAGGACCATGATCTGGTCGGCGTCCCGGACCGTGGACAGCCGGTGGGCGATGGTGATCGTCGTGCGGTTGGCCGACAGCGCGTCGATGGCGTCCTGGACCGCGCGTTCGGTGCGGGTGTCCAGAGCGCTGGTCGCCTCGTCGAGGATCAGGATCGGCGGGTCGCGCAGGATGGTGCGGGCGATGGCCAGCCGCTGCTTCTCACCGCCGGAGAAGCGGTGACCGCGCTCGCCCACGACCGTGTCGTAGCCGTCGGACAGGGCGGCGATGTGCTCGTGTATCTGCGCCGCACGGGCCGCCGCGTGCAGTTCCTCGTCGGTGGCGTCCGGCTTGGCGAAGCGCAGGTTGTCGGCGACCGAGGCGTGGAAGAGGTACGTCTCCTGGGAGACGACGCCGACCGCGCGGGCGAGGGTGTCGAAGTCGAGGTCACGGACGTCGACCCCGTCGAGGGTGACCCGCCCGCCGGTGACGTCGTAGAGCCGCGGGACCAGGTAGCCGAGCGTGGACTTGCCGGCGCCCGTCGGTCCGACGACGGCCAGGCTGCCGCCGGCCGGGACGGTGACGTCGATGCCGTCGAGGACGGGGCCGCCCTTGTCGTCGTAGCGGAACTCGACCTTCTCGAAGCGGACCTCGCCCTTCACCCGGTCGAGGTGGACGGGCTCGGCCCGCTCGGTGATGTCGATCGGCAGGTCGAGGTACTCGAAGATGCGCTGGAAGAGCGCGAGGGAGGTCTGGATCTGCACTCCGGTCGCCAGCAGGCTGACGGCCGGGCGGAACAGGCCCTGCTGGAGGGAGACGAAGGCGACGATGGTACCGAGCGAGATCTGCGGGCCGCCCGTCCGCAGCGCCATCCCCGCCGCCCAGTAGATGACGGCCGGCATCGCGGCCATCACGATCGTGATCACGGCCATCCGCCAGCGGCCCGCCATGTTCGACCGCACCTCCAGGTCGACGAGCTGCTCGGACTCGTCCGCGAAGGAGGCGGTGAGCGAGTCGGCACGGCCCATGGTGCGGCCCAGCAGGATGCCGCTGACGGACAGCGACTCGGTGACCGTGGCGGCCATCGCGGCCATCTGCTTCTGGCGCTGGGTGGTGATCTTCTTGCGTTCGTTGCCGACCCGGCGGCTGATCCACACGAAGACCGGGAGCAGCACCAGGGACACGACGGTGAGCCGCCAGTCGAGGGCGATCATCGCGACGACGGTGGCCACCACGCCGGTCAGGTTCGAGACCAGGGACGTGGCGGTGGAGGTGACGGTGGCCTGCATGCCGCCGATGTCGTTGGCGATGCGGGACTGCACCTCGCCGGTGCGGGTGCGGGTGAAGAAGGCGAGCGACATGCGCTGGAGCCGGCCGTACACGGCGGTGCGCAGGTCGTGCATGACGCGCTGGCCGACGGTGGTGGATATCAGCGTCTGGAGGACGCCGAAGACGCTGGTGAGGACGGCACTGAGGATCATGCCCAGCGCGAGCAGGCTGAGCAGTCCGGTGCGGCCCTGCGGGATCGCGGTGTCGAGGATCGCCTTCAGCAGGAAGGGCGTGGCGACCGACACCAGGGAGGCGGCGCCGACCAGCAGGCCGACGACGGCGAGGCGCCCGCGGTAGGGGCGGAAGAGGGCGAGGATGCGGCGCACCTGGCGGGGTTGCCCGGCCGGAGTGCCGTCGGGGGTCCAGTTGATCTCGTCTCGGGGCATGGCTCCTACGGATGGGGTGCGGTGAGTGCGGACTCACGGAGGATAGCTCACTGTTACCTATACTCACAATGAACATGGTCCTGATATTGTTCCCGTATGAGCATCCCCGATCCCGACGGCCCGCTCGCCGAACAGCTGCTGCGCCTCACGCGCCGCGTGTGGCGCATCCAGAAGCACCACCTCCAGGCGCGCGATCTGGGTGTCACGCCGGCCCAGTCCCGACTGCTGCGCACCCTCGCGCACTACGACGCGCCCCCGCGCATGGCCGATCTCGCCGAGCGCCTCGAAGTGGTGCCGCGCGCGGTGACGACGCTGGTCGACGGTCTGGAGGCGAGCGGACAGGTGCGCCGGGTGCCGGATCCGACGAACCGCCGGGTGACCCGGATCGAGATCACGGACGCCGGGCACGCGACCCTGAGCGAGCTGCACGCGGCCCGGAAGGCCGCGGCGGCGGAGATCCTGGCACCGCTGTCGCCGGAGCAGCGGGAGGCGCTGGGCGGGCTGCTGGACACGCTGGTCGACCAGCCGGTGGCGGCCAAGCACTGCTGAGGCGCGCCCAGGCGGCTCCCTCCCCGGAAGGTCCGGGAGGGAGCCGCCCGGGGCGCGGGGCCGTCGGTCAGCTGTCGAGCACCGGTTCCTTGACCGGCGCCTGCTCCGGCTCCGGCTCCCGGTCCGGGTCCCTGGCCGGCTCCACCGCACCGCCCAGCACCTTCTGCGCCCGCTCGACGTCCAGCGCGCCCTCCCAGCGGGAGACGGCGAAGACCGCGACGCAGTTGCCGAGCAGGTTGGTGACGACACGCATCGAGTCCATGATGCGGTCGACGCCGAGCAGCAGGGCGACGGCGCCGGCCGGGATCGCCCCGAGCGAGGAGGCGGTCGCGGACAGCGCGAGGAAGGCCGAGCCGGGGATGCCGGCCATGCCCTTGCTGGTGAGCATCAGCACCAGGACGACGGTGATCTGCTGCCCCGGGCTCAGGTCGACGCCGACGGCCTGGGCGATGAACAGGGTGCCGATGGACAGGTAGAGCGAGGCGCCGTCGAGGTTGAAGGAGTAGCCGGTGGGCAGCACCAGGCCGACCGCGTCGTCCCGCGCGCCCGCCTGGCGCAGCTTCTGCATCACGCGCGGCAGCAC
This sequence comes from Streptomyces sp. NPDC021562, assembly GCF_040640875.1. NCBI lineage: Bacteria > Bacillati > Actinomycetota > Actinomycetes > Kitasatosporales > Streptomycetaceae > Streptomyces > Streptomyces sp. NPDC021562. The sequence goes on along the minus strand of NZ_JBFACN010000013.1, from coordinate 6,496 downwards.
GGACTCCGTGGAGGCGGTGCCGAGCGCGAGCAGCAGCTCGGCCCGGATGTAGCGGACGAACCGCCAGAGGCTGAGCCCCGTCAGCGCCTTGAGGGCGACGGCGAGCAGGGCGACGAAGAGCGCGGCGGCCGCGTAGCACAGGACGATCAGCTTGGCGTAGGTCTCGATCACACCGAGTCCGTACTGGCCGATCAGGACGGCCATCGCACCGAAGACGGCGATCGGGGCGAGGCGCATCACGAATCCGACGATCGCGAAGATGACCTCCTGGGCCTGCTCGACGGCAGGCAGCACCTGCGGCACCCTGGTGTGCCCGAGGTGCAGCAGGGCCGCGCCCACCAGACACGCCAGCACGAGCACCTGGAGCAGCGAGTTCTCGGCGAAGGCACCCATGAAACTGGTCGGCAGGGCGTTGAGGACGAACTCCGTCGTGGAGGGCAGCGACCCGCCGCCCGTCTTCGCGTCGACCGCCTTGGCGCTCAGCGTGGCCGGATCGACGTGCATGCCGGAGCCGGGCTGGACGACGTTGGCGGCGACGAGTCCGATGACCAGCGCGAGCGTGCTCGCCACCTCGAACCAGATCAGCGCCTTGAGCCCGATCCGGCCGAAGGCCTTCAGATCACCGGCCTTGGCGATGCCGACGACGACCACGCAGAACACCAGCGGGGAGATGATCGTCTCGATGAGCCGGGTGAAACCGTCGCCGAGCGGCTGGAGGTCCGCGGCGAAGCCGGGCCACAGCCTCCCGACGACGATTCCGAGCACGAGCGCGCAGGCGACCTGCGCGAAGAGAGAGGTACGCAGCGTGCGTGCGACGCGTCGCGGCAGGGACGGTACGGACTGCGGCACGGGCACTCCTTGTGGGGGTGTCGACTCGCGGAAGCCGAGCGGGACTTCTGCGATACGGAAAGCGACTTCCGTGCCGATCACTCTGAAGGCCTTCGTTCTCCCGTCCGAAACCGCGGTGTGTCAACCTTGTAAATCCCGTGCCGAGTGACGCATCGCACACCACTCGGTTCAGCAGCCGGTGTGATCCTCCGTCAGCACCCCCTGGGCGGTGGCCAGCGAACGGTCGTAGCACCCGTCCGGCCCGTACCGCCGGTAGCGCTCGCCGGACGTCCCGACGGCGTGCCGCTGGTCGCGGGGGACGTCCAGGAGGTAGGAGGCGTCACCGCGGTAGGAGTCGTCCGACCACGACCAGACGCCCCCGGGCCCGGCGACCGCCGCCCGGTCGCCGAGGGCGAGTTCGGTGCGCAGTCGGTGGTCCGTGCCGACGGTGACGGCGCCGTTCATGGTGTAGGTCAGCCGGGTGCGCGTCGTCCGCGGCCCGCCGCCCGCCCGCACGGTGACGCTCTGGTCGTCCGTCCAGGTGGCGTCGAGGGCGTCGGTCGTCTCGCCGTCGTTCCAGCGGTGCACGGAGGTGTTGGCGAGCGTCCGGCTGACGGTGGTGGTCACCCGGCCGTGCGAGGTGTCGACGTATCCGGAGACCGTGAGCCGGTGCCCGGCGTCGGTGTCGACCCGGTACTCCCCCGTACCCGGCGTGTACACCGAGGAGTTGACGGGCTCGGAGGCGGTGGTCCCGGTGAGCCCGCCGGTCACCCGGGCGCGGTGGGGGTCCTGCCAGACCAGCACGTTCACCGGGGTGCTCCAGCCGGCCCGGCCCTCGGGCACGCCGGCGACCGAGACCCCGACCCGGTGCGGGCGGCCGTCGTTCAGGAGTCCGGCGAACGGGGTCAGGTCGTATTCGATCGGCTTGACGTCGAAGGCCCGGGGGGCCGGGACGACGTACCAGAGGTAGGGGTTGGACCAGCCGCCGGTCCACACGTTCGGGAACGGCGCGGCGATTCCGGCCGGCCGGCCGTCGACCTCGATCCGCACCTCCCGGTAGGGCCCCTGGTCCGCCTTGCAGGAGTACGACGCCGGATCGGCCACCGTCAGGTACCAGAACTCCTCGCAGCCGCCGCCGGACCCGGTGGCGTACACCTCGGCGACGACGCGTTCGCTGTTGCGCGGGGTGGTGAGGGTGGTGCCGCCGTCGGCGAGGGTGAGCACCCTGTCGGGCGGTGCGGTCCCCGGGCGTCCGGCGTAGAAGGTGAGGGTGACCTTGACGTCGATGACGCCGGTGTAGGTGTCGTCGACGACGTTGCCGATGAGCATCTCGACGTCCTGGGCGCCGCGGAAGGTGTCGCTGTAGCGGGTGACGTCCTTCTCCACGTGCCACTCGATGCCGTCCGGGGAGGGCTCGGGGGTGGAGGTGCGCAGCACCTCGACGCCGCCGACGTGCAGATAGCCGAGCCGGTCGTACTGACGGCCCTTCACCTTGCCGTCCAGCCGCAGCACCACCTTGCTCCAGCGGTCGCCGCACCCCCGCGGGGGCGTGTACGTGCCCCGGTACGGCGTGAAGTCGCGGAACTGCGCCTTTGCCAGCGTGACCCGGCAGGACCTGGTGTGCTCGGGCACGGAGACCGGCGGAGCGGCGGTGACCGGGTCGTGCCAGTCGGTGCCGAACTCGGCGGGCACGTCGGCCGCGCGGGCGGCGGGGGCACCCGTGCCGAGCAGCGCGCTCGCCAGGAGGCTTACTCCGGCAATCATGGACATGACGATCCGTCTTCTCATGCCGGTGTTCTACGGGGAGTCGCGGGCCGACCGCAACGGGCGGACCGGCCGACGGTCAGACGCCACCGCGCCCCCCACCCGGAGCGCACCCTTTATGGACATATAGTGCTATGACCTGACTCTGGTGCCACAGTGCTGCCATGCAGATCACGACCGCTCGTGTCCGCCGCGCGGCCCTGGCCCTCGCCCTCGGCGGGGCCGTCGCCCTCACCTGCGACACCGTTCTCGCCGACCTCCCGCGCGAGGGCCACCGCTCCCCCCGTCCCGGCCCCTCCGGCCTGTCCCCCGCCCCGGGCGCCCCCGGCATCGGCGACCCCCTCATGCCGCTGGACGGCAACGGCGGTTACACCGTCCGGCGTTACACGCTCGACCTCGACTGGCGGGCACCCGGGACGCCCTTCCCGGCCGGCACCACCATCGCCGCCACCGCCACCCAGGACCTGTCCCGCTTCGACCTGGACTTCGCCGGCAACACCCTGCACCGGGTCACCGTCGACGGCGCACCGGCCACCGCCGTACGCGACGGGGACGAACTCGTCGTCACACCCGCGCACCCGATCCCGCACGGCGGCGCCTTCACCGTCCGCGTCACCTACACCGCGGACCCCACCGGACGGCGGCAGCGCAGCGACGCGATCCGGGAGTACGGCTGGGTGCCCACCCCCGACGGCACCCTGATCTACGCTCAGCCCGACGGCGCCAAGCTGGTCTTCCCGGTGAACGACCACCCCAGCCTGCGCGCCCCGGTCACCTTCCGCATCACCACCCCGCCGGGTCTGCGAGCGGTGGCCAACGGCCGGCTCGTCGACCGCACCGGGCAGCCGGGCGGACGGGTGCGGTGGACGTACGACTCCGAGGAACCGATCGCCGCCCAGCTGGTCCAGGTGGCCATCGGGAAGTTCACGTTCGCCGACGGCAGGGGCCCGCACGGGCTGCCCCTGCGGGACGTGGTGCCGGACGGCCTGGTCGCGGACACCGGGGCCGCCCGCTCGCGCACCCCGGACCACCTCGCCTGGCTGGAACGGCGACTCGGCCCGTACCCGTTCCACCGCTACGGCGTACTCGTCGGCGACACCGACCTGCCGGTGGCCCTGGAGACGCAGTCGCTGTCCGTCGTGCCGAAGGACGACCTGCTGGGCGACCCGGTCGACGCCGAACGCAACCTCGTCCACGAACTGACCCACCATTGGACGGGTGACAGCGTCGCCATCCGGCGCTGGTCGGACCTGTGGCTGAGTGAGGGTCATGCCCGGTACTACGAACGGCTGTACTCCGCCGAGCACGGCGGAACCCGCATGGCGGACGCCATGCGGGCCGCGTACGAGCAGCACGACCAGTGGCGTCACGACGACGGCGCGCCCGCCGAGCCCACGGAGCCGACGCTCTTCAAGGTGATGCGGTACGACGGCTCGGCGCTGGTGCTGTACGCCCTGCGGGAGAAGGTCGGTGACGAGACGTTCGACCGGATCGAGCGCGCCTGGGTGACCAGGTACCGGGGCCGCGCCGCCGGCACCCGGGACTTCGTCGCGCTCGCCTCGGAGGTCGCGGGCGAGGACCTGACGCCCTTTCTGACCCCTTGGCTGTACGGCCCGGTCACTCCCGCGATGCCCGGTCACCCCGACTGGCACGTGGACCCGGTCGAGGACTGACAGGACGAGCGCGGGGCCCCGCCCCCGGCCCGCGTCCGGATGCCGGGGCGGTGCCCGCCGACCGGGTGGCCTCTGGCGGAGCGCTGGTCCACCCGGTTGACGTTCGGCGCGCCGTGCCGCGCCGGGCACGGAAACGTACGAGGGGTGACATGACGGCGACTCCTCTGCCCTGGTTGCGACGAGCGTGGTTGGAGACCCTCAGCAAGCGGTTGGAGACCCTCTGGTATGAGAAGAACTGTCGCTCCACGTGTGCCCGGCGCCCTGCGGACCTGCCGTCTGACGGCCTGCCTGATCGCGGCCGCGCTGCTGCCACCCCTGCTGATCCTCCCGGCCTCCGGCGCCGACGACTCCGAGGACCAGCGCCTGCAGAACGCCTTCACGGACGCGGCGCGCGAGTTCCACGTGCCGCGCAGTGTGCTCATGAGCGTCTCGTACATGCAGTCGCGCTGGGACGCCCACCCGGGCACCCCGAGCGTCGCGGGCGGCTACGGGCCGATGCACCTGACGGCCGCCGACCACGGCGGCGCCCCCGCTCCGGCGCCGGGAGCGCAGGCCCCGGGCGGCCGATCCGACGACCCGCTCGCGGGGACGGCGTTCACCGCCGTCGGCCACGCCGTGCAGCCCGCGAGCCTGGAACGCGCCGCACGGCTGATCCGGGTACCGGCCGGACAGCTGCGGACGGACGCCGTCGCCAACGTGCGCGGCGGCGCGGCGCTGCTGGCTGCCGCGCAACGGCATCTCGGCAAGCCGCTCAGTACCCGCCCCGAGGACTGGTGGCAGGCGGTGGAACGTTTCCCCGGTACCCGTGACGTGACCTCGGCGGCCACCTACGCGAACGACGTCTTCGGCCTGATCCGCCGGGGCGCGCACCGGACCACCGCCGAGGGGCAGGAGGTCACCCTGCCCGCCTCCCCCGGCGTCAGACCGCATGCCGGCCCGCCGGCGGCACCGCGGCCGAAGAACGTCGAGTGCCCGCCCGAGCTGTCCTGCGACTGGCTCGCCGCGCCCTACGAGGAGATCGACGACGACGGCGACTACGGCAACCACGACCTCGCCGACCGGCCGCGGGACCAGCGGATCGAGTACATCGTCATCCACGACACCGAGTCGACGCTGCCGAACATGTTCAGGACCGTGCAGGATCCGACCGAGGCCTCCTGGCACTACTCCGTCCGCTCCAGCGACGGCCACATCACCCAGCACGTCAGGACGAAGGACGAGGCCTGGCACTCCGGCAGCAAGTTCGTGAACGCCCGCTCCATCGGCGTCGAGCACGAGGGCTTCCTCACCCATCCCGGGACCTGGTACACGGAGCAGATGTACCGTTCCTCGGCGCGCCTGGTCCGCTTCCTGGCGAAGAAGTACGGCATCCCCATGGACCGGCAGCACATCTTCGGTCATGACAACGTGCCGGCGCCGACCGCCGACTCCATCCCCGAGATGCACGAGGACCCCGGCCCCTTCTGGGACTGGCGGCACTACTTCGACCTGCTCGGCGCCCCGCTGAAGGCGACGGCCGGACCGGACAGCCCGATGGTGATGATCCTGCCGGACTACGCCACCCACAAGCCCCGTTACACGGGGTGCGAGGGCGACGGCAAGCGGTGCCAGCCACACGGCTCCAGCGCCGTACGGCTGTACACCCGGCCGGACGAGAGCGCCCCGCTGATCCAGGACCCCGGCCGCAGGCCGGACGGCGAGGACTCCACGGAGGACGTCAGCGATCTCGGGTCACGCGTCTCCACCGGCCAGACGTTCGCCGTCGCCGACCGCAGCGGCGAGTGGACGGCGATCTGGTACCAGGGCGGCAAGGCGTGGTTCAAGAACCCCGCCGCGCACCCGACGGCCGTCGGCGCGAGCGGCCGCATGGTGACCCCGAAGGAGGGGCTGGCCGAGATCCCGGCGTTCGGGCGCGCCCTCCCGGAGGCGGACGCCTACCCGGAGGGGGTCGAGGAGGAGGAAGAGGCGCCGCTGCCCTACACCATCCGGGCGGGCCAGCGGTACGTGACCCAGTCCGGCGTAGGCGGCTCCTACGTCGACAGGTCGACTTTCTCCGACGTACCCCAACCGGTGGTGCTGGGCCACGAGAGGTACTACGAGATCCAGTTGGGCCACCGACTCGCCTACGTCAGGGCGAACGACGTGGACCTCCTGGACACACACGGCACGCCGTCCCACTAGGACGGCACCGAGGTGCAGCCGTGGGACGCCGCCCGGCCCCTGCCGGGCGG
>NZ_JBFACN010000012.1:0-290406 GCF_040640875.1 Streptomyces sp. NPDC021562 | reverse complement strand
GGCGGGGTGGGGGGGGCCGGCCCCCGCTGGTGGGTGGCCACCTTAATCCCCCGGGGCCCCGGCCGGGTTCGGCCTGGCCCCATCCCTTTGGGGGGGGGGGCCCGGCGGCCGGGGCCCCCCCCGCCCGTCCGTGATTCCGGTGGTCGTCTTTTCTCAAGTGAATTGCCGTCGCCCTGGCGGCCCACTACTTTAACTCGCAAGGAAACCGCTTGCCCGACCGGGCGCCATGCCGCGCTGAAACGATTACTCACTGGTAAAACCCCTTGGTAACAGGGGAGTTGGCCGCAGACGTGAGGTGGAACCTTGGGCCGTCCCGAACGACCGGTGGATCCCGCCGACGGGCCCGTACCGCGTTTCGCGAACGAACTGAGGGAACTGCGCAGAGCGGCCGGTTCGCCGTCGTACCGGACGATGGCCAAGCACACCGGTCTGTCGGTGACCGCCCTGTCGCGGGCCGCGTCCGGGGAACGGCTGGCGTCGGCGGCGGTGGTACGCGCCTACGCGCAGGCGTGCGGGGCCGATCCGGACGAGTGGGAGCGCCGCTGGGAGGCCGTGGCCGAGGAGGCGCGCCCTGCGTCGGCGCGGGACGGCGACTCGCCGTACCAGGGTCTTGCCCGGTTCGAATACGGCGACCGGGACCGTTTCTTCGGCCGGGAACGGCTGGTCGAGGACGTCCTGGCGCTGGTGGCGGAGCACCGGTTCGCGGTGCTGGTGGGCGCCTCGGGCAGCGGCAAGTCCTCACTGCTGCGAGCCGGCCTGCTGCCCCGGCTGGCGTCCCGTGGCGCGGAGTTCCGGCTGATCACGCCGGGGCCCCGGCCCGCGGCCACCCACGCCGGGCTCCTGGACCCGCCGCCGGACGGCCCGGAGCGGTTCGTGGTGGTGGACCAGTTCGAGGAGATCTTCACCCGGTGCCGGGACCGGGCCGACCGCTGGCGGTTCGTGGACCGGCTGCTCGCCGCCCGGGAACCCGCCGGTCGGCTGCGCGTGGTCGTCGCGGTGGGCGGCAGCTTCCACAGCCTGTGCACCGAGCACGCCGGCCTCGCGGAGGCGTTACGCACCACGGCGCTGACCGTCCGCCCGATGAACCGAACCGAACTCCAGGAAGCCGTCGTCCGGCCGGCCACGGCGGCCGGACTGCGGGTGGAGCGCGAACTCACCGCCCGGGTCGTCGAGGAGGCCGCCGACCAGCCCGGTGCGCTGCCGATGCTGTCGCACGCCCTGCGGGAGACCTGGCGAAGACGGCGCAGCGGCGTCCTGACCCTGGCCGCGTACGAGGCCGCGGGCGGCATCCACGGAGCGATCGCCGCGGCGGCCGAGGAGGTCTACGGCGGCCTGACCCCCGCCCAGGCCGCCACCGCCCGCCGGCTGCTGCTGGCACTCATCGAGCCGGGCGCCGGCTCCGCCGACACCCGCCGCCCCGTCAGCCGCGCGGACCTGCGCGAGTGGCCCGACCCCGAGGTGCCCGAGGTCCTCCAGCGGCTCGCCCGCGCCCGGCTCGTCACCCTCGGCCAGGACAGCGTCGAACTCGCCCACGAGGCCCTGATCACCCGCTGGCCGCGGCTGCAGGGCTGGATCGACGCCCACCGCGAACGGCTCGCCGAGCATCGCCGCCTCAGCGAGGCCGCCCGGCTCTGGCAGGAACGCCGCCACGACTCCGGCAACCTCTACCGCGGCGCCCAACTCGCCGTCGCCGACGTGCTGTTCGGCCGCGGCGTCAACGACCACGACCTCACCGGACGGGAACGCGCCTTCCTCAGCGCCTCCCGGGTCGCCCGCCGCATGGACGGCTGGACGGCGGGCCGGATCCGCAGCCGGACACGCGGGCTGGCCGTGGCCCTCAGCGTGGTCCTGGCGGCCCTGCTCGTCGCCGGGCAGCTGGCCTGGCAGCGCGGCAACGCGGCCGACCTCGAACACCTTCGCGCCGGGGCCCTCCAAGCCGCCGCCCTCGCCGGCCGGACCCAGTCCACCGACCCCCGCACCGCCGCCCTGCTCAGCGTCGCCGCCTGGCGGCTGGCCCCCTCCCCGGTCAGCCGCGCCGCCCTGCTCAGCGCGCTCGCCGAACCCGAGGACGACGTCTTCACCGGGCCGGTGCCCGGCGAGAACGGCGGGGCCTTCCTCGCCGACTCCGGCCGCACCCTGCTGGTGGCGGGCGCGGGCTCCTGGTCCACGTGGGACGTGACCGGGCACCGGCGCACCGGGGCCGGGACCCTGCCGGACGCGCAGGTGACCGCCGCCGACCCCACGGGCCGCACCGTGCTGCTGGCCGGGCCCGGCGGGCGGCGCCCGTGGCGGCTGCCCGAGGGCACCGGCCGACGCGCGCCGGCCGACGGCGAGGTCCTCGGCTTCGGGGCCGACGGGCACAGCTACGTCGTCAGGGAAGCCGGGGCCGACCCCGGGGTGCGGCTGCGCGCGGTGGACGACGGCAGCACGCTCTTCCGGACGGCGGCGGCCGACGCGTATCCGGTGCCCTCGCCGGACCACCGCCTCGTGGCCGTCTGCCGCCCCGGCCGGTCGCTGGAACTGCGGGACACCGTCCGGGGGACGGTCCGGCACGGCGGCTGGCAGGGGCTGCGGACACCGGACTGCTCGCCCGGGACCGTCGCCCTCGGGGCGGGCGGCACCCGGCTCGCCGCCGCCTCCGACACGGGGGCGGGCGTCTGGGACACCACCACCGGGCGCCGGCTCGCCGCCCTCACCGGGTCCGGCCTGCGGCACCTCGCCCTCACCGCGGACGGGGCCTCGCTGGCGGCGGCCGGGCCGGACGGGGTGACGGTGTGGCGGATCTCGGCGCCGGGGATGCCGGTGCTGCGCCAGCCGGTGCCCGGCGGCCCGATCACCGACCTCGCCTGGGACGTGAACGGCTCGGTCCTGCGCTACCTGGCGGGCAGCACCGTGCACACCCTCGACCTGTCCACCGCCCTGACCACCCCGTGGCGGGCCCGGCCCCTCGACGCCGTACTGCTCAGCCCGGACGGCCGGTTGCTGGCGGCCGTGGAGCGGACCGCGACGGGGTATCGGCTGCGCCTGGCGAGAACGAGCAGCGGCCGTACGGTCGCCGTACTCCCCTTCTCCACCCGCTCCCTCGACACCTCCCACGTCCTGCTGGCCTTCAGCCCCGACAGCCGGGCCATCGCCTACGGGGCCACCGTGGCGGCGAGAGTCGCGCCGAGCGAGGGTGGAGCGAGTGGCGGGGCGAGTGGCGGGGTGAGCACGGCCGCGCCTGGCGCCGGGGCGGGTGGGGCGAGTGGTGGGGCCAGTGAGGGTGGGGCGAGTACGGGTGGGGCGAGTGGTGGGGTGGCGGCTGGTGGGGCCAGTGCTGGAGCGGCGGGTGGTGGGCTGAGTGAGGGTGGGGCGAGTAGTGGGGTGAGCACGGCCGCGCCTACCGCCGGGGCAGGTGGGGCCGCGGCTACCGCCGGGGCGGGCGGGAGCGCAGCTGGCGTGGGGGCGGGTGGGGCCGCGGCTACCGCTGGGACAGACGGTGCCGCGGCTGGCGTCGGGGCGGGCGGGAGCGCAGCTGGCGTCGGGGCGGGCGGTGCCGCGCCTGGCGCCGGACGGGGCGGTGTCGCGCCTACTGCCGGGGCGGGTGGGGCCGCGGCTACCGCTGGGGCGGGCGGTGTCGCGGCTGGCGTCGGGCCGGGCGGAGCCGTTCCCACCGCGCGGTTCACCGTGCGGGACACCTTGCCCGGTGGCCACGCGGGTACCTCCTTCGACGTCACCGGGCCCGCCGCCGCCACGGCCCGCGCCATCGCCCTCACCCCGAAGGGCCGGCACCTGCTGGTCGGCTGGGTCGAGCCCGCCGGCACGGTCGTCCCGCAGATGTGGGACACCGCCCGCCGGACCCGGGCGGCCGGTCGGGACGTGGGCGAGGCGGCGGTGCGGGCGGCCATGTCCTCCGGGTTCTCCGGCCGGACCGCCGTACCGCCGGACGGGCCGAACCCCCGGACGCCGCTCACCGAGGGCCGCGGCAGCTACGACCTCGCGCTCAGCCGCGACGGCAGGCTCCTCGCGACGGGCGGGGCCTTCGGCACGGTCACCGTGTCGGACACCGCCGGGGCCGACGGACCCGTGGCGGTGATCCCCGGACCCCCCGACACCACCGGCTGCGCCCGCTGCGCACGGATCAGCGCCCTCGCCTTCAGCCGCGACGCGACCACCCTCGCCGTGGCCTACGGAGACGGCGTCCTGCGCCTGTGGGACCTCGCCCTGGACCGGCCTCTGGGCGGCAGCCCCACCACCCCCGGCGACGTGATCGACTCCCTGGCGTTCGGCCCCGACGGCTACCTCTACGCCGCCGGTCCGCACGTCCCCGTCCAGGCCTACGCCGTCGGCCCCGCCCAGGTCGCCGCCCGGCTCTGCGCACGGGCCGGCGGGACCCTGACCGCCGCGCAGTGGCGGCGCTACCTCCCCGACGTGCCCTACCGCCGGGTCTGCGGGGGACCCGAACCGGACGACACGGGCACCGGCACCCTCGCCACGCTCGCCCAGCCGACCCGGACGCCCCCCGCGGCCACCGCGTCCCCCGCAGCCGCAGCCCGGACGCCCTCCCCGCGCCCCCGATCGCCACACGGTCCGGGCCGCCGGCACCCGACCCCCCACAGGACGGCGACCGGCCAGAAACGCGAGCACGGACCCCATGGACACCGGAGCGGGCACCGGCGCGACGACCGGCCTGCCGCCCACGGCCCGCGCGGCGGCCCAACGGACACCGACCACCCCGACGGCCACCGGCCGAGCAACGACTGACCCCCCGGAGGGTTCTGGCACCGCGGCCCGGGGCGGCGGTCGCCGGGTCCTCGACCGGCGGGGCGTGCATCTGTGGCGCGGCTGCGCGGTACGTCCGGGCGGCGGCGGCCGGTCGCTGTGACCGGCCGAGTGGCTGCCGGGCGGGTGAGCCGGCCGAGCGGACACCGGCCGAGTGGGTGCCGGGCGAGTGGTGGCTGTCCTCGGCGTGGCTGCCTGGCGTACCCGGCGGTAGGGTCCTCGGTCTCGTTGTTTACCCCTCTGACCTGGGTTGATCAACAATTCCGGCGCTCCCAGAGTGGTTCCCGAACGGCCCGCTCCGCCGCCGGTGGCCTCCCCCCGGTACGGCGGCGGAGCGGTCGTCGGGCCGGCCCTCCCACCCCGAGGGCCGGCCAGAGAAAGACACGCACGTGCAGTTCCCCGACCGTGTCAGCCGCGGTTCTCCCCGCAGGGGGAAGCCGGCACCCACTGGAGTACCCGATGCGATTCCCGCTCCGCACCACCTCCCCCTCCCGCCGCCTCGCCCGCAGCGGCGGCGCCGTCGCCGCCCTCGCCCTCGGCGCCTCCCTCATGGCGGCCCCGCAGTCGTACGCCGCCGACTCGCCCACCACGAAGCAGCTCCTCGACGCCTGCAGCTGGGCCGACCTGTGCGAGTTCCACCCGCAGAGCTACTCGACGTACACCGGCCCGAACCACCAGGTCGGCTCCACGGCGTACAACTGCGCCAGCCAGACCAACCAGCACCGCATCGACTGGTCCGACACGACCGCCTCCACCAACTCGGTCGGGGTGTCGATCACGGCGAGCGCGAAGTTCTGGGAGGTCTACGAGGTCTCCGTCGAGACCAGTTACCGCCACGACTGGACCACCTCGCACACCGACACCGAGAGCGACACCGTCAACATCCCGGCCGGCTACAAGGGCTGGATCGAGCGCGGCACCGCCAAGCAGAAGGCCACCGGCTGGTACGAGATCCACTTCGGCAGCCGCTACTACGGCCACTACATCTGGTACGTCAACGACTACGTGTCGACCGGGTTCAACAACGACAACCCCAAGGCCGGTTACGTCAACTTCAAGGACGCCAAGATGACCGCCGGCGAGCGCGCCGCGCACTGCTGAACCCCACCGGACAGCGGGCGGCCCCGCATGGGCCGTGAGCCGTGCCGGGTCGCCCGCGCCAAGCGAGAGGTCATTGCGTGAAGCCACACGAGCCGGTCCGGCGCCGTCGTCCGCGGGCCGCCGCAGCCGCCCTGTGCTCGCTGCTGCTGCTCCTGGCGGGCTGTGGCGGCGCGGCCGACGCGGACGGCCGGACCGCCTACGCCGACGGCGAGGGCCCGACGGTGATCGGCACCGACGGCTCGGCAGAGAGCCGGGTGGTGGCGGCCCTGTACGGAGAGCTCCTCGTCGACGCGGGGGTACGGGTGCGCAGGGCGAGCACCCGTTACGCCTCGCCCGCCGACACCGCGCGGGCGGTGGTGGCGGGCCGGCTCGGCCTCGCCCCCGCGTACGAGAGCACGACGCTGCGCGCCCTGCCCGGGGGCCGGACCGTCCCCGGCAGCACCATGGCGGCGGCCCTGAGCACGGCCCTGCCCCCGGGCGTCGTCGCCCTCCCGCCCGTCGAGGCGGACAACGGCGTCGTCCTCGCCGTCACCCGGGCCACCGCCCACCGGTACGGCCTGCGCAGCCTCGCCGACCTGGGCGGGGCCGGCGCCCGCCGCACCCTCGGCGGTCCCGCCGCCCACGACCCCGACGCCCCCTCGGCCGCCGCACTGGAGAAGGCCTACGGCGTCCGGCTCACCGAGACCGGTACCGCGGCCACCGCCGACGTCCTGGTCCTGCGCGCCACCGACCCCGCGATCACCGGGGACGGCCTGGTCGTACTGACCGATCCGGCGAACACCCTGCCCCCTGAGCACGTCTTCCCGCTCATCGGCGCTCCGTACGCGGGCCTGTCCGCACGCAAGGCCCTGGCCCGTCTCGACTCCCGCCTGACGACGGCCCGGCTGTCGGCGCTGGCCGCGTCCGTGGAAGCGGGCGCCTCGCCGGAGCGGACGGCGAGAACGTGGCTGCGGTCCAACGGCCTGGCCGACTGACGCCCCGCCGCTCCCCGTTCCCGTTCCCGTCCCCTCTTCTCCCGTTCCCTCCCCGACCCCCCGACTTCCGTCCTGTCCGGAAAGGCACGAACGACATGGGTACCCTCCGCCGAAAGCTCACCGTCGCCGCGCTCGCCGTGGCCTCCGCCGCCGGGGTCCTCGCGACGCCCGTGACGGCCGCCGCCGCCAACGCCTACGTCCAGCTCAGGGTCTGCAACGACAACGGCGCGGCCCTGCGGTTCTACCTCGTCGGCTACAACGACCACGGCGACTGGGTCGGCTCCCGGTTCTGGGACGTCCCGGCCAACGGCTGCAGCACGGCCGCGGACTACTGGTGGCAGACCGACCGGTCCGTCGAGTTCCACTACGTCCGCCCGCCGGCCGGCTGGTCCTGGCACCAGGTGTACGTGCCGAAGGGCCACGACGGCAGCACCTGGACGTTCCACCAGTCGTAGGCACGACCGACCACCGAACGCTCAGGGCCCGGCGCACCCACCGGGCCCTGAGCCGACACGTGTCAGGCCGGGTCGTCGTCGAGGACCTTCTTCAGGTCAGCGACCGTCGTGGGGATCTCGCGGTCGAAGGCGAGGCCGTCCAGGCCCTCGTCCGTGACCACCGCGAGCAGGGCCCGGTTGCCGACCGCGGTGACGACGACGTGGCCCGCGCCGCACCGGGCCGTGACCTGGCGCAGCGCGCCGGTGTGGCCCTGGTCGGCCAGGCGGTGCCCGAGGGAGAGGGCGGCCGCGGCCACCGCGGCCATGGACTCGGGATGCGTCTTGTCGGCGTCGCTGGCCACCACCAGGCCGTCGACGGTGGCCAGCACGGTCTCGGACACGCCCATCACCCGGTCGCGCAACGAGACGAGGATGTCCTGCACGGGGTCGTTCATGATCGCTTCTTCCTGTGGTGCGTGGGCCGTTGCCCCGAACTAGCGCTTGCGGCGGGGGAGCGGGGCCGCCGACGGCCGGGCCGCTGCCGCCGGAGCGTGGGGTGGGGTGCGCGGGGCCGTGCTGGGCCGGCCGGCGGCGGTGGCCGCCAGGGGCTGGAGGAGGCCGAGGGCGAGGAGGTCGCGGAGGTCCAGCATGACCGCGAACAGGCCGCGGCCGAGGGTGAACGCGATGTCCCGTGGGGTGCGCCGGCCGTCGGCTGCGGTCAGGACGGCCCGGTGGCGGGGGGAGAGGCGGGCGATGCGCGCCGGGTCGCCGGCGGCCGGGGCCGGTGCCAGGCGGTCGCGGGCGAAGCGGGCGGTGGCGCCGCGTTCGTTGGCGAGCAGCCGGATGCGGCGGGACGTCTCGCTGACCATGCGCGCGGGCGGTACCGCCGTGCCCGTGTCGAGGTGGGGGCGGGGCTCGGCCGCCTCCCAGCCCTCGGGCCGGGTCAGTGCCAGCGCGAAGGCCGCGTCGAAGAGGGCGGCCTGCCCGGTGATCTCCAGTTCCGCGGCGCCGAGGAGTCCCCGGGCGACCAGTTCGCTGGCCAGGTGGGCGGGGTCGGTGCCGGTGGCCCGGAGGGCCGCCCAGTCCTCCTCGGCGATCCGGCGGGACTTGAGGAGGAGGACCTCGACGCCCGGGGCGGCCGGCGTCTCCATGGCCACGACCAGGCCGTCGCGGACGTGGATGACCCCGCCGGGGTTGCCCGCGACCAGCACGGTGGCGGAATCCTTCCGCGTGTGCAGGGCGGTCAGGAGCGCGGGGACGTTGCGGGCCGGGGCCGTCTCCTGGGTCATGCGAGCAGCCGGCCCGTGCGCTCGGCCAGGTCGCGCAGCACCCAGGTGATGTTCGTACGGTCCCGGTCCACCAGGGCGAACAGCAGGAGCGGATCGCCGCCCTGGCGTTCGACCACGGTGGTCACGTGGTGCTGGGTGGCGGTGGTGACGACGATGCTCTCCAACTCGCCGACCGCTCCCGCCGCGTTGAGGCGGGTGGTCGCCAAGTGGGCGGTGACCTGGGCGTCCTGGGCGACCGGCGGGTCGCCTTCCGTGCCGTGCCCGGCGTAGGCGAGGCCGGTGACGCCGTCCAGGAGGGCGACCGCGGCCACGCCGGGCGTCCCCGCGACGTCGTGCAGGACGGAGTCGAGCGAAGCCATGAGTTCCCCCTCCTGACGCTCGCTTCGCACAGTACTTTATTGCCAACTCTTGCAACACCGGCCAAAGATGATGCTTATTCGGACTGGAAAAGGTCGGGAAGCAACCTGGTCCGGACCTGTTGCGTCCGAGGCGACCCACGTACGGAAGATCGAGGGCACCAGCGTGAACATCGAGACAACGCTCAAGGAAGCCATGAGCATCGACGGCGCCCTCGGGGTCGCCCTCGTCGACTACGAAAGCGGCATGTCCCTCGGGGCGCTGGGCGGCGGTCCGCACCTGGACCTGGAGCTGGCGGCGGCCGGGAACACCGAGGTCGTCCGGTCCAAGAAGCGCACCCTGAAGTCCATCGGCCTGGACGACGAGATCGAGGACATCCTGATCACGCTCAGCAGCCAGTACCACCTGATCCGCCCGCTGCCGAAGGCCGGCGGCTCGCTCTTCCTCTACCTCGCCCTGGACCGCGGCCGCAGCAACCTCGCCCTGGCCCGGCACAGCCTCAAGAAGCTCGAGTCCGAGCTGGAGATCTGAGCCGCCCGGCCGCCGGGGACGCCGACGGGGCGTCGGCAAAGGCGCGTGTGGTGCGGGCGTAGCGTAGAGGGCATGACGAAGTACGGCTCTTTTCCCGGTTCGCGTCCCCGGCGGCTGCGGACCAGCCCCGTCATGCGGCGCATGGTCGCCGAGACCCGGCTGCACCCGGCGGACTTCATCCTCCCGGCGTTCGTCCGGGAGGGTGTGAGCGAGCCCGTGCCGATCGCCGCCATGCCCGGGGTCGTCCAGCACACCCGGGACACCCTGAAGAAGGCGGCCGCGGAGGCGGTCGAGGCGGGGATCTCCGGGATCATGCTGTTCGGCGTGCCGGAGGAGGGCAAGAAGGACGCCCTCGGCACGCCCGGCACCGATCCGGACGGGATCCTCCAGGTCGCGCTGCGGGACGTGCGGGCCGAGGTCGGGGACGACCTGCTCGTGATGTCCGACCTGTGCCTCGACGAGACCACCGACCACGGGCACTGCGGTGTCCTCGACGCCGAGGGCCGCGTCGACAACGACGCCACCCTGGAGCGGTACGCCGAGATGGCCCAGGTGCAGGCCGACGCGGGCGCCCATGTCGTCGGGCCCAGCGGGATGATGGACGGGCAGATCGGCGTCGTCCGCGACGCGCTCGACCAGATCGGCCGCGAGGACGTCGCGATCCTCGCCTACACCGCGAAGTACGCCTCCGCCTTCTACGGCCCGTTCCGCGAGGCCGTCGGCTCCTCGTTGAAGGGCGACCGCAAGACCTACCAGCAGGACCCCGCCAACGTGCGTGAGTCGCTGCGGGAGCTGGCCCTGGACCTGGAGGAGGGCGCCGACATGGTGATGGTCAAGCCGGCCGGCCCCTACCTGGACATCCTCGCGCGGGTCGCCGACTCCGTGGACGTGCCGGTGGCCGCCTACCAGATCTCCGGCGAGTACTCGATGGTCGAGGCCGCCGCCGAGAAGGGCTGGATCGACCGCGAGCGGGCCATCCTGGAGACCCTGACGGGCATCAGGCGGGCCGGTGCGCAGAACATCCTCACCTACTGGGCGGTGGAGGCCGCGCGGCTGCTGCGCTGAGCTGGCTTCTCCTGGGCGGGCACGATCAAGTCGCTTTCGGAGTTAGGTTGTTGACGAGCGATCGTTGATCGTTCGAGCAAGACCTCTGCCGTTCCTCCGCGCCGACCGCCCAGGAGACAGCCATGTCCGGTGACGCCCTCGACCAGGACCCCGCCGAGCTGCGGAGGAGGATCGACAACACCAGGGCGCACCCGGCCCGGGTGTACGACGTCTTCCTCGGCGGCAAGGACAACTACCCCGTCGACCGGGCCGCCGCGGCCGCCGCGCTCGCCGCCAACCCGCGCGGCTACCTCGACGTCCGGCACAACCGCGACTTCCTGCGCCGTGCGGTGACCAGGCTCGTCGCCCAGGACGGCATCCGCCAGTTCCTCGACGTCGGCACCGGTCTGCCCACCGCCGAGAACGTCCACCAGATCGCCCAGCGGATCATCCCCGACTCCCGGGTCGTCTACGTCGACAACGACCCGGTCGTCCTCGCCCACGCCCGCGCCCTGCTCACCAGCGGGCCCGAGGGCCGCACCGACTACATCGACGCCGACTTCAAGAACCCGGCGGAGATCCTCGAACAGGCCGCGAAGACGCTGGACTTCGACCAGCCGATCGCCCTGTGCCTGGTCGCGATCCTGCACTTCGTGGCGGACGAGGAGGCCTACCCGATCGTGTCCCGGCTCCTGGACGCCCTGCCGTCCGGCAGCCGGCTGGTGCTCAGCCACCTTACCGAGGACCTCAACCCGGAGAACATCCGCGCGGTCCAGCGGACCTACACGGAACGCGGCTTCACCTTCGTGCTGCGCTCCCGGGCCGAGGTCGAGCGCTTCTTCACGGAGAACGGCCTGGAGCTCGCCGCCCCCGGCGTGGTCCCCGTCCACCACTGGCACGCCGACGACGCGGCCCCCGTCCCCGACCAGCCGGAGCCCGCCTACCTGGCCACCCTCGACGACATCGAGAAGGTCCGCTACGCCGACATCAACGACGTCACCGACGCCGACATCAACGTCTACGCGGGCGTCGGCACCAAGCGCTGAGACCACCGGCGGCGAGGCCACGGGTACGGCGGGCGCCGGGTGCCTGGTGCGGTGGGCCGCCGGGTTACGGGTACGGCCGGGCTCGGGGGTTGGCGGGCCGCCGGGCTCGTGTCGCGGGGCTGCGGAACCCGGATATGGCCGGGCTGCGGGTCGGCCGGGCTACGGGTGTGGGTGGGGTTCGGTGTCGGTGGCCCAGTGGATGTCGGTGTCCGCGGGCCGCCGGGTTCCGGTGTCGGCGGGGGCGGAGGGCGTCGGGCTGTCGGGCCGGCTGAGGGAGGCGGCGGACGGGCCTTCGTCGCGTACTCCCTGTCCGTCGCGGCAACCGGTGAGGGCGCTCGCGGTGACCAGCGCCAGGACGGCCGCCGCGAGGAGACGGCGGCGGCCGCGGGCCGGGGCGGAGTGCGTGGCGGACATGCGAGGGCTCCCTTGACGTTCTCGGCGTGGTCGACGGTCACGAAGCATCCTCAGCCTGTGGCGCGGCCCGCCCGCATCACCAGACTTAGCGGGCGATTCGGGACGCCCGTACCCGGCCCACCGCGCTGACCTGCCACGTTCCCGGCGTCTGGGACGCCGGTACGGGACGTCCGCATCGCGGAATCACAGGTGTAGACGGCACGTACCTCTCTACGCTCCCGCCAGGACGAGGATCAAGACGAGGACCAGCCAAGGAGCCGCCCATGACCGTCACGCCCGCCCCCGCCCCCGCGACCGCCCCCGCCGCGCTGCCCCCGCTCGCGGCCCGCAGCCGCAGTGTCGGCGGTTCGCCCGTGCGGGACATCCTGGCGGTGACCGCACGCCCCGAGGTCATCAACTTCGCGGGGGGCCTGCCCGCCCCGGAACTGTTCGACCGGGAGGGCATAGCGGCCGTCTTCCGAGCGGTCCTGGAGGAGACCCCGGAGCGGGCGTTGCAGTACTCCACCACGGAGGGCGAGCCCACCCTGCGCGCCGCACTGGCCGCCCGTCTCGGCACCCGGGGCCTGCCCACCGACGCCGACGACCTGCTGATCACCACCGGCTCCCAGCAGGCCCTCTCCCTGCTGGCGACCGCGCTCGTCGACCCCGGGGACACGGTCCTGGTCGAAAGCCCCTGCTACCTGGCGGCACTCCAGGTGTTCGGACTGGCCGGGGCACGCGTCCTGCCCGTCCCCTGCGACGCCGACGGCGTCGACCCCACCGCCCTGGCCGAACTGATCCGCACCGAACGCCCCAAACTCCTCTACCTCGTCCCGACCTTCCAGAACCCCACCGGCCGCACCATGCCCGCCGCCCGCCGCGCCGACCTCGCCGAGACCGCCGCCCGGCACGGCCTGTGGATCGTCGAGGACGACCCCTACGGCGACCTGCGCTACGACGGCGAGCACGTCCCCTGGATCGCGTCCCTGCCCGCCGCCGCGGACCGCACGGTCCTGCTCGGCTCCTTCTCCAAGGTCATGGCCCCCGGCCTGCGCCTCGGCTGGCTGCGCGCCCCCGACGCCCTGCGCCGCGCCTGCGCGGTCGCCAAACAGGCGGCCGACCTGCACACCCCGACGGTCAACCAGCTGGCCGCCGCCCGCTACCTCGACGTCCTGGACGGTCACGTCGCCAAGGTCCGCGCGGTGTACGGCGAACGCCGGGACGCCATGCTCGCCGGCCTCGCCGACGCCCTCCCGGCGGGCTCCGTCTGGAACCGGCCAAAGGGCGGCATGTTCCTCTGGGCCCGGCTCCCGGAGCCGTACGACACCACCGCGCTGCTCCGCCGGGCGGTGGACCACCACGTGGCCTACGTCCCCGGCGAACCCTTCTACGCCGCCGACCCCGACCGCGCCACCCTGCGCCTGTGCTTCGTGACGCAGACACCGCAGGAGATCGGTGAGGGCCTGCGCAGACTGGCCCAGGCGCTCGAGAAAGCCCGGTGAGACCACCACGCACAGCACTAGTCTGCCGACGTGACCGAATCCCAGAAACCCCGCGCTGTCGTCGCTCTGACGGATGTCTCCGTCCACCGCCGCACCACCGGGCAGGAGATCGTCCTCGACGGGATCGACTGGACGGTCCGGCCCGGCGAGCACTGGGCGCTGCTGGGGGCCAACGGAGCCGGCAAGACCACCTTGCTGCGGCTCGTCGGGGCGGTCATGTTCCCCACCACCGGCACCGTCGAGGTCCTCGGTGACCGACTCGGCCGGGTCGACGTGCGCGAGCTGCGAGCGCGCGTCGGCCTGGTGTCCGCCTCCCAGCAGGTCCCGCTGGACGCCACCGCCCACACCGTCGTCCTCACCGGGGCGACCGGCACGGTGCAGCCGCTGTGGCGGGAGTACGACACCGCGACCCGCGAGCGCGCCCACGTCCTGCTCGCCGAGCTGGGCTGCAAGGAGCTCGCCGGCCGCCGGTTCGGCGACTGCTCGGGCGGCCAGCGCGCCCGGATCCTCATCTGCCGCGCCCTGATGGCCGATCCGTCGCTGCTCCTGCTCGACGAGCCGTTCAACGCCCTCGACCTCCCGTCCCGCGAGGACCTCGTGGACGCCCTGCACCGGCTGGCGGCAGACCGCACCGACCTCGCCACCGTCACGGTCACCCACCACCTGGAGGAACTCCCGCCCAGCACCACCCACGCCTTCCTGCTCAAGGAAGGCCGCGAGCTGGCGTCCGGCCCGGTCGACGGCGTGCTCACCCCGGACAACATGACGGCCTGTTTCGGACGTCCCATCCATGTGGGCCGCCACGACGGCCGGTGGTACGCCCGCTCGGGCCGCTAGGCGACACGGCCCCCAGGAGAGTGGTCCTTTCGTATACCGGTTACCGGCCGCTCGACCGTGCGGAAAACCTGCAGTATCAGCGACTTGACGCGCACTTCCCCGTGCTGCTCCCGTCGCACTGCATTCGGCACCAGAGAGAGCGAAGAAATGAACGAGTCGCACACTGTCGACGGTCCCGGGGTGAGCGGGATGGGCACGGGTTCGTTCGCGAGCCCCGACGACATCCCTGACAGCGGCCTCCGTTACGCGGTTGCCCTGCCGTTCTACCAGAAGCACGGCATTTACGTCGAGAACGCGGGTAAAGTCCTCGAAGTGAAAGGAGGGGCCCATGAGCTGAAGATCGGAGAAGAGCGGTCCACCACTCAAACGATCCCCGTGGGTGGCGGTGGTGATGACGACTGGCGTAGCACACTCAAATCCGTAGTGGGAATCGCCGTGAAAACGGCGGAGGATGCCCTGAGGGACAAGTATCCTGCCCTTCCTGACGGCGCGATCTCCAGCCTGCTCGGGTTCGGTGCGAGCAGTGCCGATTCGGTCAGCAAGAAAGAGACGATCACCTTCGGCGTCAGCGACACGGTCAAAATTATTCCCCTCATCGGAAAGACCATCATCGCCCGACCCGTATATTTCAAGGTGAAATCCGTCTCCGACGAGTGGGTGAAAGAGCGCGAGGGAAGCCTGAAGCTGGTGAGGGGGAGCGTCGTCTCGGATGTCGTGGTGAAGATGGGTTGGATTCTGGAATGCCCCACCCCCGGGGGAGGGATGAGGCTCGCGCGGCAGATGCCGAGCAAGCCCGAGGCGGGGGTGGAGTACGATTTCCAGGCTGACACGCTGCTCAACGTCCCTGCGCCTGTTTTCCCTGAAGTGGATGAAAACGCTCCTCCTACCGGGCCGCCCGACCGAATGGCGACAAGCGAGGGAGAAAGCGGCGTTCGGTGGTATTTTTCTGGACCGCAGGAAAGCAGGGTGACATCGCTGGGCAGCGGGCTTCGTAAAGAATCGGTGTGGCCATGGGATCGCACGTGGAATACGGGGATCTCAGTGCAATGTCCGCCTCCGAAGCATCAAGGGGACTCCAGGACGTACGAATGCTACCGGGTCAAGTACCGCGTGGAGGGGACGAGCCCAACTGTTGGCAACTGGGATTGGGGGACCCGGTCCCAGGGAACGGTGTCCTTCGCCCGCGGGACGAGGACGATCGGGGAGGACGAGTCCGACCCCAGGACCATGGCTCAACACAGGGGAATTCCTGCCGATGGCAGCGAATACAGATATGACGTGCAGTTCGGCGCGTACCTTGATGGCGCAGCGGCCAGTCCGAAGGTGCACGTGGACATCATTCCGGTCAGATAGCCATCACCTGGCTCAGTCCCACCAGAAGTGCCAGACCCGCTCGCCGACCAGCTGCTCGGCGTACGACGAGAGGGTGTCGTCGCTGCCGGGCAGCACGGCGTACGGGCAGAACGCGAAGTGCTCGGCGGCGATCGCCTCCGCCGTGTCCAGGTCGGTGGGCGGGGCGGCGACCGACACGGCGAGGTGGTCCAGGCCGAGAGCCACCACCCGTATCCCGAACCGGTCCTCCCAGGAACGCAGCACCGAGCACAACCGGGCCACGTCCTCCTCGTAATTCACCGGCCCGCTCCAGCCGATCGCCGCCGGTATGTCCGCGCTGCGCCGCGCCGGCACCAGCGCCAGATGCGGCTCCTTCAGCCAGGGCCGCCCCTGGCTGAGCGCGTCGGCGACCTCGGCGGCCCGCGCGTCCGGGGCGGCGACCAGCGCGGTGGCGGGGGCCAGCCCCGGCCACTCCTCACCCTCCGGCGGGTCCTCCTCCCAGGAGTCCTCCAGCACGTCCTCGGCGTCGTGGTCCCCGGGGTACGACGTCTCGCCGGGCGCGAAGTCCCAGTCGTCCAGCTCGGACACGTCGACGAGGACCGGCAGCAGGCCCGCCCGTCCGGCCTGCGCACCGAGCGCCGTCCACGTCCCGGGGCCCGCGGGCTGCCCGGCGTACCACAACAGAGGTTCGTGCCAGGGCCCGCAGAGCGTCGCGTCGATCAGTCTCCCGGGCGGGAGCCGCAACCCCAGGGACCGACCACTCGGGTCGGTCGCCAGCTTGGGCAGCGGGTTGGGAAGAGTCGCCATGGCAGTGAACTGTAGAGCCCGCCACTGACAACGCCCCCGGACACGGTCACTTGAGGGCGGCGGTGAAGGCGGCCCAAGGGGCGGGGCCGACCGCGAGGGCCGGGGCGTCGGGGGAGGGCACGTTCTTGGAGTCACGGACGTGGACGACGTCGGGGCAGGCGGCGACCTCGACGCACGCGCCGCCCTCGCTGCCGCTGTAGCTCGACTTCCGCCAGGCGAGGGCGACTTCGATGCACTCGCCGCCTTCGTCACTGCTGTAGCTCGACTTGAACCACTGAAGTGCGGTGCTCATGGGTCTCCTAGCAGACGGCCCAGCAGGCCGTACGACTCCAGAGGGGACAGGGCCTGTGCTCGCAGCATCGCATACTTGCGCGCCAGCCTGGACACCTCGTCCGCGTCGGAAACCCACTGACTGCCGCGCTGGCCTTCGATGTAGGCCAGGTGCTGGTGGTCCGGCGTCTCCAGGAGGACGAAGGGGCCAGCTAGCCCCGCGTGGGAGGCGGCGGAAGTCGGCATGAACTGCAATGACACGCATGGAAGTTCGGCCGCGGCGCGAAGATGACGGAGCTGCCCCATACGTACCTCCGTTCCGCCGAAGGCGAGATGCAGCACCGGCTCCCAGACGACGAAGCTGACGGTCGGCGGATTCCTGCGGCGCAGGATGTCCTGGCGCTCGATACGCGCCGTCGTCTTCGGCTCGATCTCGTCCTCGTCGTAGGCCGGAACCCGTTCGCGCAGGACGGCTTCGGCGTAGGCCCTGGTCTGGAGGAGTCCGGGCAGCACCTGGTTCGCGTACGAGGACAGGGCGATCGCCTCGCGTTCGTGCTCCATGTACAGCTCGGCCCACATCGGGAACTGGTCGACGTCGGGCAAGTTGGCCACCCCCGCCGTCAGCACCCCCTTGGTGTCCAGCACTTCGTCGAGCCGTGCCGCCGTGTCCGGTTGCAGTGCCCGGCGGCCCTGTTCGATGGACGCGATCGTCTGGTCGTCGAGGCCCACCCGCAGGCCCAGTTCGGCCTGGGTCAGACCGGCCGCCCGGCGGGCCGTGCCCAGCTGCTTGCCGAGCATCTTCAACGACGTCTGGTTCTTCGGCCGCGGCGGCTTCTTCGCGCTCATGTCGGTCTCAATCCCCTGGGGCACGCGTACGTCACCGGCTCGGAGCCGTACAAAAATTTCGTACGGGTCCACTCCCTGCATCAGGTTAGTGACTCTGCGCGACATTCGTCTCGTGAACGACGCAAACGAACTCCTCTACCCCCGGGAACAGTTCTACGCCCGGGAGCGCCGATCCGTGCCCGCGGCCAGGCGGTTCGCCGCACAGTCGCTCAGGTGCTGGGGTCTGGCGGACTGGGCCCGCGCCGCCGACATGTCGCTGTGCGTGAGCGAGTTGGCCACGAACGCCCTCCTGCACGGGGTACCGCCCGGCCGCGGCTTCCTGCTGCGGCTGCGGTACGACGGCGAGGCCGTCCGCGTCGAGGTGCACGACAGCGGGCCGGGCCTGCCGACGCCCCCAGAGCCGTCGGACGACGCGGACGAGGGCGGCCGCGGGCTGCTGCTGGTCGGGGCCCTCGCCGACAAGTGGGGGGTGGCGGAGCGGGAGCTCGGCAAGGTGGTGTGGGCCGAGTTCGAGTCCGCGCGTGAGGCGGCGGACGGCAATCTCTCGGCCTCCGTCGCCCGGGCCATAAGGGATCAGTTGCTGCGAGACGCGATGGCGCTGCACGCCGAGGACAGCGCCCGTATCGGAGACGACCTGTGCGGCATCTGAAGCGTGGCCAGGTGTGGACCGACCACGTGGCCGAGCTGCGCCCCGGCGCGGTCCTCTGCGCGCTGCTCGACACGTCGGGAGAGCGGAGGGAATCGATGGTGACGGTGCGGGTGACGACTCCGCTCAGGGGCGTGGTCCTGGCTCCCCACGGGGGCGTTCCCGGCGAGCAGATGGAACGCGTGGACGTCGCGTTGCGGGTGGTGCTCAGTCTCTGACGCTTGCCACCGTGAGCAGTTGGTCGGCCCGGCTCCCGGTGGCGCACGCGTCATGGAAGGAACTTCACCTCGGGGAAGGCCGGGCTCGGGCCGTCGAGGAGATGCCTCCCGCGGTGCCGCAAGTGCTGGTCGAAGAAGGCCGGCGGATAGGCCTGTTGGATCCGTATCGACCGGACCGGGTCGAGGGTGCCGATCCAGTCCTGGATCTGCTGGTCGGTCATGCCGAGGATCTTGCCCGCCTGCGGGATCAGCGTCGCGTTGTCGCCGTATGAGTGGTGGATGGCCCCGTCGGCCTGGATGTCGAGCCGCCAGCCGCGAAGGTGCGTCCAGAACTCGGCGACGTCCGGCATGGCGGCCCGGGTGAACACGGCGGTCATCATCATGAACGGCCGGTCCAGATCGGTGGTGATGGTCGGCTGCATCGGGCCGTCGATGCTGAGTCCGGCTCGGACGCGCCGGTCGACGAGCATGGTGAGTGCGGTGGCGGTGCCCCCCTTCGACCAGCCGAACGCGCCGATGCGCCGGGGGTCGAGGGCGCCGAGCAGACCCTGGGGCAGTGGCTTGCCGTCGACGTCGGGGTTGCGGCCGGCTGCGACCCCCTCCACGCAGTCGAGCAGGAACCGGAGGTCCGCCGCGAAGTCCCTAGGAAACATCGGGACGTCGCCCGGGGTGACCACTCGGCCGTCGGGGAACTCGGTGAACGTGTCGTAGGTGTGGTCGACGGTGACCACCACATACCCGTGGCTGGCGAGTTCCTGGACCATGACGGTGTGGTCGCCGCGGTGGCTGCCCGAGCCGTGCGAGTACACGATGACGGGCAGGCGGTGGCCCGTACGGTGCACGGGAGCACCCACGTGCCCGGCGGTGAGCGGGCCGAGGGCGGGGTCGAGGGGGAAGCCGGCGTCTGTCACGAACGCCTGCCACGCACCCTCGGTCATCCAGGGGGCGCGCGGCAGGTCCACCGTCCCGCGGGCGGGGTACCAGACGCTGGCCATCAACTCGCGGTGACGCCCCGGGCCGGCCACGGGATCCGGGCGTGAGGTGTCGACGAGGTGCAGCGGCACCGTGCCCACCGGATGAGGCCCGGTGGGCGGGGGCAGGGTGAGTCGCGCCGGGCCGGAGGCGGTCGGAGCCGCCCACGCGTGGGACGCGGCGCCGAGCGGTACGGCGGTCCCGATTCCAGCGGTCAGCGCCGCCCGGAGCATGCGCCGGCGCGTCATGGGTTGTCGGCTGTCGGAAGCCGTGACGGTCATGAATCCTCCAGAGTCTGGGTTTCCTGGCGTGTCAGCCGTTGCGGGCGGTCTCTGGGCCGGTGACGCGTCTGAGCAGGGGTAGAGTCGAGGCGATGATGCCCAGCGAGGCGACGAGGCCGAGAGTGACGAGCGCGTAGTACGCCGCGCCCGGTGACACCAGGTCGTAGCGCATCTGCGATTTCAGGAACAGGGCAGAGGCGGCGAAGGCCGTACCGATCGAGATCGCGGCCACGGCCAGCAGCGGCAGTGTGCTCTCCAGGCCGATCACCCGTTGCAGCACTCCCAGCGGCGCACCGGTGAGCCGCAGCAGTGCGAACGGGCGTCGGCGATCCGACAGGCCCGCCACCACGCTCACCGCCAGGCTGCACCCTGCGATCGGCAGCGTGGTCAGCAGCACCACGTCGGCCAGTTGCCGCCAACCGGCCAGCTCCTGCTGCAAGTCGGTGCCCCAGTCGCCCACCGTTTGGGCCTGGTGGTGCGGATAGGCGGTGGTGAGCAGCGTCCGAACGCGTTCCATGGCGGCTGTCGACCCGTCGGTGGCCACGTAGACCAGTTGTACGGGCAGCTTGGCGACGGCTGCGGTACTGATTGCGGCGGCGGGCCACGGCAGGCTCGGGTGCGACTGCAGGCTGACGAAGGCGTAGAAGTCGACGGCCGTGACGCTCGCGCCGGCCGGGCAGCGGCCCACCATGGGAGTCCCCGCCAGGTCGGAGCAGGTCACCAGGGCCGGCGCGTCCAGGGGCGGATCGCCCGGGTGGACTCTCCGATGCACCACCTTGCCGATGCCGTCGGGGTTGGCGTGGACGACGGCCACGCCTCGCACGCCCGGGATCGCCCGGACCTCGGTGAGCAGCCGTGTCGGGATGGCCCCGGCCAGTGGCGCCTCGCCGTCGCCGCCGGCCTCCACCACGGTCCGGGTCTGCCGGTCGCCGCCCAGCGTGCCGCGGTAGTCGTTGATGGTGCCGATGATGCTGACGGTCGCGGTGGTCACGAACAGGGCCAGGACGAGGCCGCTGACCGCGCGGAAGCCGGCCTTCGGGTCGTCGGCGAGCCGCCGCACAGCGATCAGGGCCGCCGGGCGTCGGGTGCGCCGGGCGACGACCCGGGCAGCGGTCATGGTCAGCCACGGCCCGGCGATCACCAGGCCCAGCATCACGACCAGGAAGCCGGGAAGGTAGGCCGCCGTCTGGCCGTTCCCGGTCGCCGGGCGATGACCGACGAAGACGAAGTACGCCAGTTCGGCCAGTCCCGCCAGCAGCGGGATCAGCCGCCAGGCGCGCGGCGGCCGCGGAGTCACCCGGCGGGTCACGCCGAGCGGGGAGACGGTGACCCGGCGCAGGGCGAGGCGCGCCGCGATCGCCGCCGCGACCGGCACGCCGACGACGACGCCGAGGGCCTGCGGGGCGCTGAG
Source organism: Streptomyces sp. NPDC021562 (assembly GCF_040640875.1). NCBI lineage: Bacteria > Bacillati > Actinomycetota > Actinomycetes > Kitasatosporales > Streptomycetaceae > Streptomyces > Streptomyces sp. NPDC021562. The sequence goes on along the minus strand of NZ_JBFACN010000012.1, from coordinate 269,354 downwards.
CGTCAGATCCGACAGGAAGAACCGCTGCTGCCCGGTGAGCGGAAGGGTGGCGACCAGCGGGCGCAGCGCGGCGTAGAGCCCGAAGCCGACCACCGTCCCGGCGGCCGCCGCCAGCGCGGACTCGACCGCCGAGAGCAGCGACACCTGCCGGGGGGTGGCGCCGACCAGCCGCATCGCCGCGTACCGCTGTTCGCGCGTGGCGGCGGACAGCCGGGTCGCGGTGGCGATGAAGATCACCACCGGGAAGATCAGTGCCCCGGCCACCACGGAGGAGATGAGCGTCAGCGCGTCGCCGCGCACCGCGTGGTCCCAGCACGCGGTGTCACAGGGGGAGGGCCGGCTGGTGGCGATGGTGGTGACCGCTCTCGCTCCTGGGGCGCCCTTGATCTGGGCGGGGGTACGGCCGATGACGGCGATCAGCGAGTCCGGGGAGGCCAGAGCGGCGTCGCCGATCGTGCCGGTGAGCCGGCCGGGGAAGCGGTCGCCCAGCTGGTCGGCCGGGGTGGCGCGGATCAGCCTGGCCAGTGCGGGAGAGGCGTAGTACTCGCCGGGCGCGGGAAGGTGCGTCAGACCGGGCGGGACAGGCGAGGTCGGGCCGGTCGCGGCGACGTCGACCTCGGTGAGGGACTTCCCGTCGTAGTAGTCGCCGTGCGGCCGCCACCACAGCGGGTCCGCCGAGGCCCGCTCGGTACGGCTCGCGGCGCCGGTGTCGAGCCAGACCTGCCGCTGGTTCGTCCGCTCGACGGCGTTCATGCTGGCGAAGGTCGACAGCAGCAGCCCGACGCCGATGGCGACCGCGGCGGCGATCATGGCCAGCCGGGCGAGCGCCTCTCGGCCGCCGCTGACCGCGAGGCGGACGGCGAAGGCGATCACGAGGCCATCCGTCCGGTCGTGAGCAGGCTGGACCTGCCGTCCCGGACCATGGCCTTCTGGTCGGCGTACGCGGCGACGCGGGGTTCGTGGGTCACCAGGACGACGGCGGTGCCCTCCTCGTGGGCCGCGTCCACCATCAGCTCCATCACCTGCTCGCCGGTCAGCGAGTCCAGCGCCCCGGTCGGCTCGTCGGCGAACAGCACCTTCGGCCGGGACACCAGGCCGCGGGCCAGCGCCACCCGCTGCGCCTGACCTCCCGACAACTCCCCGGAGCGGCGCCGCTCCAGGCCGTCCAGGCCCAGCCGGGCGAACCAGGGCCGGGCCTCGGCGAGGGCAGCCGCCCGGCGCTTGCCGGAGAACAGCAGCGGCAGGGCGACGTTCTCCTCGGCGGTCAGCTCGGGGACGAGCTGACCGAACTGGAAGACGAACCCGAAGACGTCGCGGCGCAGCGCGCTGCGATCCGCCTCGTTCATGGTGTCGATGCGGCGTCCGTCGAAGTGCACCTCGCCGGAGTCCGGGGTGAGGATGCCTGCCAGACAGTGCAGCAGGGTGGACTTCCCCGAGCCGCTCGGGCCCATCACGGCGAACACCTCGCCGGCCTCCACGGCCAGGTCGGCACCGCGCAGCGCGGGGGTCTCGCCGAAGGACAGGGTGAGAGCGCGGGCCTCTATGAGGGCGGTCATGGACGCACCTCCTCGGCGAGCGCGTCCATCCGGGCCGCGGTCACCTCGATCCAGTGCAGGTCGGCCTCCAGGTGGAACAGGCCGTGGTCGGCGAGCAGGGCGTCCACGAGCGTGCCGGTGCGGCGCAGCTGGGTCAGTTCGTGCATCCGCTCCAGGTGGGCGGCCCGCTGGGTGTCGAGGTACTGCTGGGCGTCCCGGCCGAGCATCAGGGCCAGCACCACCTTGGTGAACAGCACGGTCTGCAGATTGGGCTCGGGGGCGACCGGCTCGGTGAGCCAGGTCTCGAACTCCGTCGCCCCGGCCTCGGTGATCACGTAGCGCTTGCGCTCGGGGCCGACCCCGGGCTCCGCCTCGCCGGCCATGATCTTCCCGTCCCGCGCCAGCCGGCCGAGCGTTGTGTAGACCTGCCCGTACGGCAGCGGCTTGCCGCGGTTGAAGAAGGTGTCGTAGTCGCGCTTGAGGTCGTAGCCGTGGCTCGGCTCTCGCTCCAACAGCCCCAACAGGGTGAGAGGAACACTCATGCGAGGAACATACACCGGGGATATACTCTGAGTGTATATCTGCTGAGAGTTTTCTGGTCCTCCGTGCGCCTCGGCGTCACCGCGCCACTGAGGTGACGCACTCCTCCCCCTTGGTGTCCCCCGCCGGGCGGAAGCAGGTGTGGATCGTGGTTCCGGGGGTGGTCGCCGTCATCGGGGTGTAGACGAACGCGTCCGCGTCGGCGGCCGTTCTGATCTCGGCGCCGTGCACCCGGCCGGTCGCCGTCACCTCCAGCCGGTCACCGACCCGCGTTCCCCACATCCGCGCCCAACTCGTCCCGCACTCCTTGCTGTAGCGCACCTCCAGCCAGGCGTCGCCGGCCGTGTGACGGGTGGCCAGCGTGACGGGGGAGGCCGCGCATCGCATGGCCATCGGGTTCCGGCCCTCGCAGGTCGCGGCCCGGCAGCGCGGGGCGGACGACGCGGGGTCCTGGTGCGGGGGCGCCTCGGCGGAGGCGCGCGAGGTGCCGTCGGCGCCCGGCCGCAGCAGCGCGGCCGCCACCGCCACCGCGCCGACCGCCACGGCACACACGGACGCCAGTACCGCCACGGTGACGACACTGCGGTGTCCGGCGAGCCGGGCGGCGGGGGCAGGCGCCGCGGTGGGCGACGCGGTGGGCGACGCGCCCGTGGCCGGGGGCCGTGGTGTCGCCGCAGGAGCAGGCGCAGCCGCCTCCTTCGCCCGGCCGCTCCACTCCGACTCGGCGATCTCCCACAGCGCCAGACAGCGCCCGTCCGGTTCGCCGGCCAGTCGGCACAGTTCCCGGACCGCCTCGCGCGGGGGCAGGGACTTGCCGTTGAGATAGCGCTCCCAGGACGACTTGCTGAACGCCGTCTTGGTCGCCAGGGCCGCCAGGCTCAGGCCGGTGCGGGCTCTCAGCTCCCTCAGCGAGGCGGCCAGCCGGGTCCGCTCCGGGGTCATCCCCGCAGCGCCTTCCAGGTACGCGGGCCCACGATGCCGTCGCCGATCAGCCCCGCCCGTTTCTGGAACCGCACCACCGCGCCCCGCGTCAGCGGGCCGAACATGCCGTCGATGCCGCCCGGCGAGACACCCGCCCGGCGCAGCAGACACTGCACCTCCACGACGTCCGGCCCCGACTGGCCGTACCCCACGGTGGCGTCCAGGGTCCGGCTGTTGCCCGCGTACCAGGCGCCGTCGACCCGTTGCAGACGGCAGCTGTACGAGGGTGGCGAGGCCGGTGCCGACGCGGCGAGCGGAGCCGTCCGCGCCGTCCGGTCGGTGTCGGCGCCGGAGCGGCCGGTGAACCACGACGTCACCAGGAGGGCCGTCGACACCGCGAGCACCAGGGCCACCACCCCGGCCGCGAGCGCGATCCGCAACGACCGCACGGAGAGCCGTATCTCAGCGGCGGGACGCGGCTCCGCCTCGGGCCCGGCATCGGATTCGGGCTGGGCCTCGGGTGGCGGTGCTGGTGCCGGTGTTCCGGCGGCCGGTGCGGCGGGGCGCCCGCGGTCCTTGCCGTGCTCCCAGACCTCCGCCGCCACCTCGCGCAGGGTCAGCAGGCGGGTCGGATCGTCCCCGCCGATCCGGGCCAGTGCCGCCACGGCCTCCGCGGGCGGCAGGGACCGTCCGCCCAGATACCGTTCCCACGACTTGGCGCTGTACCCCGTCCGCGCGGCGAGCTGCCGTACGCTCAGCCCGCTGTGGTCCTTCAGCCGGCGCAGACGCACCACCAACTGCCGCACGCGCGGATCCAGTTCAGCGGGCAGTTCTTTCCAGCGCGACATGTCCCCCCCGGATGCGGTCCCGAACCGTGGTCAGCGGCCCCCGCTTCCGACGCATTCTGCATGAGCATGGCCACCCCTGTAAGGCCGTCCCGCCACTCCGTCCCGGGGGAGGGTGTCGGCGCAGCTCAGAGGGGGTGACGTCCCAGCAGGCCGCCACTTCGCCGGCGGCCGTGGCGGGGCCGGCCGGGCGGCCCGCACCGTGGTGGCGGCACCGGCCCGCCGAACGGATCGGATGCCGACCACGACCTGAAAGAGGAACGCATGCGACCGAACGTTCTGACCCGGACCCTCGTCGGCGTCACCGCCGTCGCCGGCCTCGCCGCCGGATCCCTGGCGACCGCCGGCACCAGCTTCGCCGCGCCGGTCTCGCAGCCCGCGGTGAGCGCGCGGGCCGCCACCCTGGCCTCCTACGAGAACTTCGGCCTGACCACCGCCGAGGCCAAGAACGTGCAGAACTTCCTGGCGGAGTACTGGGGCTACACCGACAGCATCGACGGCCAGCTCGGCCCCAACAGCTGGAAGGCGTTCCAGCGCTGCCTCAAGCAGTACTGGGGCTACACGGGTGCCATCGACGGCGACCCCGGCACCAACACGATCAAGGCGCTCCAGCGCCTGCTGAAGGCCGACTACGGCTACACCGGTGACATCGACGGCGTCGCCGGCTCGGGCACCCGCGCCGCCTTCAAGCGCTTCGCCGCCTGACAGCCGTCACCCCCGCACCATCCGTCGCGCGGACGGTGCGGGGGTGGGGCGTGGTGGGGCGCGCGCTCAGAGCCGCTCGGGCGTCCGGATGCCCAGCAGGGACATGCCCTGGTGGAGGGTGCGGGCCGTCATGTCGCACAGGAAGAGGCGGTTCTCCACCTGCGCGGGGGTGTCGGCCTTGAGGACCGGGCACTTGTCGTAGAACGACGTGTACAGCGAGGCCAGTTGGTACAGGTACGCGGCCAGCTTGTGCGGGGCGTACTCCGCCGCCGCCTCGAAGACCGTGTCGCCGAACGCGTCCACGTGCAGGCCCAGCGCCCGCTCCGCCGCGTGCAGCGCCAGCTCCGGGTGGGCGGCGGGGCGGACCTCCCCGGCCTTGCGGAGGATCGACTGGATCCGGGCGTACGCGTACTGGAGGTAGACGGACGTGTCGCCGTTCAGCGAGACCATCTGGTCCAGGTCGAACTTGTAGTCCCGGTTGGCGGAGGTCGACAGGTCGGCGTACTTCACCGCGCCGATGCCGACCTGCTGCGCCCGCTCCTGGATCTCGTCCTCGGTGAGGTCCTGCGCCTTCTCCCGGACGACCTGGGCGGCCCGCTGCACCGCCTCGTCCAGCAGGTCCTCCAGCCGTACGGTCTCACCCGCACGGGTCTTGAACGGCTTGCCGTCCGCGCCCAGCACCGTGCCGTAGCCCATGTTGTGCGCGGTGACGTCGTCGGTGAGCCAGCCCGCCCGCCGGGCCGTCTCGAAGACCATCTTGAAGTGCAGGGACTGCCGCACGTCCACGACGTAGATGAGGGACGTGGCGTGCAGGTCCTGGACCCGGTTGCGGATCGCCGTCAGGTCCGAGGCCGCGTAGCCGAAGCCGCCGTCCGCCTTCTGCACGATCAGCGGGACCGGCTGGTCGTCCTTGCCCCGGATGTCGTCGAAGAAGACGACCAGCGCGCCCTCGGAACGGACCGCCACGCCCATCTCCTCCAGGAGCCGGGCCGTCTCGGGCATGCCGTCGTTGTACGCCGACTCGCCGACGATCTCGTCGTCCCGGACCTCCATGTCCAGCTTCTCGAAGACCGAGTAGAAGTAGACCTTCGACTCGTCCACGAACCGCTGCCACAGGTCGAGGGTCTCCTTGTCGCCGGACTGGAGGGCGACCACCCGCTTGCGGGCCCGCTCCTTGAACTCCTCGTCCGTGTCGAAGACCGCCCGGGACGCCTTGTAGACCCTGTTCAGGTTCGACATGGCCTGCTCGCCGTCCGTGTCGGTCTCCGCGGACAGCTGGTCCGGGTTCTCGATCAGGTACTGGATGAGCATGCCGAACTGGGTGCCCCAGTCGCCGATGTGGTGCCGGCCGATCGTCTTCTCGCCGGTGAAGTCGAGCATGCCGCGCAGGGCGTCGCCGATCACCGCGGACCGCAGGTGGCCGACGTGCATCTCCTTGGCGACGTTCGGCTGGGCGTAGTCGATGACCGTGACGCCGGGGGCCGCCTTCGGCGGGACGCCGAGGCGGTCGCCGTCCGCGTACCGGGCGGCGAGGTTCTCGGTGATCGCCCGGTCGGAGAGGGTGATGTTCAGGAAGCCGGGGCCGGAGACCTCGACGTCCTGGATCAGGGCCGCACCGGTGGGGATGCGGGAGACGACCTGTGCGGCCAGGTCGCGGGGGTTGGCCTTGGCCTTCTTGGCGAGGGCGAGGATGCCGTTCGCCTGGTAGTCGGCCCGGTCGCTGCGTCGCAGCAGGGGGTCGACTGCGTCGGCTTCCGGGAGGGCGGAAGCGAGCGCGTCGGTGAGCTGCTGGTTGACGGAGTCGCTGAGGGACGTGACCGAGGCCATGGGGTAGGAGCCGTTCTCCTCGTGGGTGCGGGTAGACGGGTCCAGTATTTCACGGGGGGTAAAGGGGTTTTTGCGGCTACGGGGAGGGCGGGGGCGGTGCGCGGCCGGGTGCGGGTGCGTCGGGGCCGGTCGCGCAGTTCCCCGCGCCCCCAAGCAGCGGCTGCGCCGCCGAGGGGGCCGGGGGTGAGGCAACCCCGTGGTCCTTACGGGGCTCTTGGATTATGGCGTTTTCATGGAAGGCGTGGTCCCTGGGACAATGGGGGCCGTCAGCCGTGCGACCGTACCGGCTGTGCCGTGTCTGAAAGAAGGACGTGCCGATCGTGGCTCAGAGCACCGAGACCACCGACTGGGTCTCCCGTTTCGCGGATGAGGTCATCGAGGAGTCGGAGCGTCGGGCCCCGGGCAAACCGGTCGTCGTCGCGTCCGGGCTGTCCCCGTCGGGACCGATCCACCTCGGGAACCTCCGCGAGGTCATGACCCCGCACCTCGTCGCCGACGAGGTCAGGCGGCGCGGGTACCAGGTGCGGCACCTGATCTCCTGGGACGACTACGACCGCTACCGCAAGGTGCCGGCCGGCATCGCCGGGGTCGACGAGAGCTGGGCCGAGCACATCGGCAAGCCACTCACCTCCGTGCCCGCCCCGCAGGGGTCCGCGTACCCGAACTGGGCCGAGCACTTCAAGGCCGCGATGATCGAGTCGCTGGCCGAGCTGGGCGTGGAGTTCGACGGGATCAGCCAGACGGCGCAGTACACCTCGGGCGTCTACCGCGAGCAGATCCTGCACGCCATGAAGCACCGCGGTGACATCGACGCGATCCTCGCGCAGTACCGGACCAAGCCGAAGACCGGCAAGAAGCCCCAGCAGAAGGCCGTCGACGAGGCCGAGCTGGAGGCCGAGGAGGGCTCGGGCGCGGCCGCCGAGGACGACGGCTCCTCCGGCTCCGCCGGGTACTTCCCGTACAAGCCGTACTGCGGCGGCTGCGGCAAGGACCTGACCACCGTCACCGCCTACGACGACGACACCACCGAGCTGACCTACACCTGCACCGCGTGCGGCTTCTCCGAGACCGTCCGGCTCAGCGAGTTCAACCGCGGCAAGCTGGTCTGGAAGGTCGACTGGCCGATGCGCTGGGCCTACGAGGGCGTCGTCTTCGAGCCGAGCGGCGTCGACCACTCGTCGCCCGGGTCCAGCTTCCAGGTGGGCGGCCAGATCGTCGGGATCTTCGGCGGGCAGCAGCCCATCGGGCCCATGTACGCCTTCGTCGGCATCAGCGGCATGGCGAAGATGTCCTCGTCCCGCGGCGGGGTGCCCACCCCGGCCGACGCCCTGAAGATCATGGAGCCGCAGATCCTGCGCTGGCTCTACGCCCGCCGCCGGCCCAACCAGTCCTTCAAGATCGCCTTCGACCAGGAGATCCAGCGGCTCTACGACGAGTGGGACAAGCTGGACGCGAAGGTCGCCGACGGGTCCGCGCTGCCCGGTGACATCGCCGCGCACTCGCGCGCCGTGCGGACGGCCGGGGGCGAGCTGCCGCGGACGCCCAGGCCGCTGCCGTACCGGACGCTCGCCTCCGTCGCCGACATCACCGCCGGGCACGAGGACCAGGCGCTGCGCATCCTCGGCGAGCTGGACCCGGATCAGCCGCTGGACTCGCTGGACGAGGTGCGGCCCCGGCTCGACAAGGCCGAGGCCTGGATCAACACCCAGGTACCGGCCGACCAGCGGACCATCGTCCGCGAGGAGCCGGACACCGAGCTCCTGAAGTCCCTCGACGAGGCCTCCCAGCAGTCCGTACGCCTGCTGCTCGACGGGCTCGCCGAGCACTGGTCGCTCGACGGGCTCACCCACCTCGTGTACGGCGTGCCCAAGGTGCAGGCCGGGTTCTCCGCGGACGCGACGCCGAAGGAACTGCCCCCGGAGATCAAGACCGCCCAGCGTTCGTTCTTCGCGCTGCTGTACCACCTGCTGGTGGGGCGTGACACCGGGCCGCGGCTGCCCACCCTGCTGCTCGCGGTCGGGCAGGACCGGGTACGGCACCTGCTCGGAGCCTAGGCCGGCATGAGGAAGGGGCCCTCCCGCCGGGGAGGGCCCCTTCCTCATGCCGTGGTGCGGCCTACGCGATGTGGTCGTCCTGCAGTTCCGCCGTGTGGCGGTTCGTGAAGCGGTTGACCATGCGGTCGGCCTCGCGCTGCGGGAGCGTGGTGCCGAAGGTGGCCTCCACGTCGCCCCTGAACTGGCTGGAGCTGGGGTAGCCGCCGTCGATCGACTTCTTGAAGACCAGGTAGTAGTCCTCCTCGGTCGGCTCGGTGCCGCCGCCCTCGCCGAGCTCACGGGTGCGGCCCGGGCCGGAGGGGATGGGGAAGCTTCCGGTCGTCTCCGAGGGCGACTCCTCGGGGCCGGGCCGCTGCTCCTGGGGCTGCTGCTCCTGGCGGAACCGTTCCTGGGCGAGCTGCTCCTGCTGGTACTGCTCCTGCCGGTACTGGTCCTGCTGGTACCGGTCCTGCTGGTGCTGCTGCTGTTCGTACTGCCAGGCGGCGTACTCCTCCTCGGTGTACTGCGGCTCGTAGGGCGGCTCGTACGTCGGGTCGTAGCCGCCGTGGTACTCGATCTGCTGGGGATCCCTGGCGTGCAGCCAGGGGTTCACCTCGGGATCGGGCTCCGGCTCCGGTTCCGGCGCCTGTTCCGGCGCGGGTGCCGGTGCCGGGACCAGCGCGGCGCGCTGCCGGCCCTGGGGTGCCTCCGGGGCCTGGCCCTGGGCCCGGGTGGGGGCGGGGGCCGTCGCCGGGGCCGGGAGGAGCACCGGGATCTCGATGCCCGCCGCGGCCAGGCCCTCCGGGGCGGTGTCCGCCAGGGGGACGCCGTAGCGGGCCAGGCGCAGCGGCATCAGGGACTCCACCGGGGCCTTGCGGCGCCAGGCGCGGCCGAAGCGGGAGCGGAGCCTCGCCTGGTAGACGAGACGTTCCTGCTCCAGCTTGATGACCTGGTCGTAGGAGCGCAGCTCCCACAGCTTCATGCGGCGCCACAGCAGGAACGTGGGGACCGGGGAGAGCAGCCAGCGGGTGAGGCGGACCCCCTCCATGTGCTTGTCCGCGGTGATGTCGGCGATCCGGCCGATCGCGTGCCGGGCCGCCTCGACGGCCACCACGAACAGGATCGGGATGACCGCGTGCATGCCCACGCCCAGCGGGTCCGGCCAGGCCGCCGCGCCGTTGAAGGCGATCGTCGCGATGGTCAGCAGCCAGGCCGTCTGCCGCAGCAGCGGGAAGGGGATGCGGATCCAGGTCAGCAACAGGTCCAGGGCGAGCAGGACGCAGATGCCCGCGTCGATGCCGATCGGGAAGACATACGCGAAGTTCCCGAAGCCCTTCTTGATGGCCAGCTCACGGACGGCGGCGTACGAACCGGCGAAGCCGATGCCGGCGATGATCATCGCGCCGGTCACGACCACGCCGATGAGAACGCGGTGCATCCGGGTCAGCTGCATTGGCGCGGCCACCGGTACTCCCCTCCCCTTGCGTGTTGGTGCGCGCAACAGGGTGGCACATGTGTGCGGCGAACGTGGTGCCGGTCAGCTCTTCTTGGCTGACGACTTGGAGGGCGAGGCGGAGGCGGAGGGGGACTTCGAGGGTGTCGCGGAGGCCTTCCCCGAGGGGGTCGCGGAGGGCGAACTCGCGGGCGCGGAACCGCCGTTGGCGGTCGAAACCGACGCCACCGCGTCCTTCGCGGCCTGCACCGCGGCCTTCGTGAGCGTGTCGGCGTCCGGTGTCTTCTCACCGGCGAGACCCGCGCCGTTGTAGTCGACGGTGACGACCACGTTCGCGACGCGTGCCACGACCGTCTGCTGCTTGAAGGCGCCTTCCTTCTTCTTCAGGTCGTATCGGACCGCGGTGGCCTGGTCGCCGGCCCCGCTCACCGGCTCCGACTTGGTGTTCTTGGCGCCCGCCACGGACTGGGCCTCCCGCACCTGGCTGGTGTAGTAGGCCTCCGCCTGCTGGTCGCCGCTGCCCCGGCCGGCGTCCGAGTCGAAGCGCAGGAAGGAGACGTTCAGCCAGCGGAACTGGGAGCCCTTCACGCCGTTGTTGTCCAGGCTGCTCCAGGAGCAACTGCCGCGCGTGGCCACGTCGTCCGAGGCGCCTTCCTTGCCCGACTTCACGCCCTGCGGCACGAGCGAGGTGAGCGTCTGCTTCGACAGCACCGCGCACGGCTCGGGCAGCTTCTGGTACTTGGCCGCCTGGACGGTCGGCGAGGCGGCCGTGGCACCGGCGGGCGCGGTGGCGGTGTTCGTGGAGCCGCCGCCGGTGCCCTGTGCCGCGTCGCCCGAGCCGGAGGAGGAGCAGGCCGACGCGAACAGCGCCACGGCGGGGACGGCGGCCGCGCAGACGAGGGAGCGGCGCAGGCGCCCGGCCCGTCGCTCTGCGTTCCGTTCGTTCCGGGCGCGCTGGTCGTCTCGCGGGACTGCTACTCGCTGCATGGTTCCTTCACTCTTACGTTCGGGGTTCCTGCGGTCGGATCGGGTCCGAGGGGCCACGGTACGCGGTGAGGAAGCTGTGCGGTTTTGGTTCACGGGCTTTGCGGGCGCGGTGCGCGGGGCGTGTCCGGGGCGTCAGCCGTTGAGGGCCTCGGCCAGTTGCGCGGCCAGTTTCTGCGCCCTGTCCTGCATTTCCTTGCTGTCCGGGACCGTTCCGGTGGCCATCGGCTGCTCCTCGTACTCGATGGTCACCACGACGTTGGACGTGCGGAACACCACAGTCACCGTCCGCTGTTCGGCCGTCGAACCGGAGCCGCTGAGCTGGTCGTCGAGGTACGCCTGGTCGCCGAGGTCGGTGAGGACGCGGGGCTGGATGTCGGCCGAGGCCGTGGACGCGGAGGCGGACGCCGAGGTGGCGCTCGCGGGGTCGACGGAGGCGGAGGACGACGGGGCCGACGACGACGGGGCGGACGAAGAAGGGGCGGGGGACGCGGACGTCGAGTCGGACGGGGACGGCGACTCCGACGCGGTCGGGGGCGCCGACTCGGGGATGTCGGCCGCCGTCTCCAGCTGCGTGTAGATGGTCTGCGCCTCGTTGTCGTCGCTGACCGCGTTGTCGTACGACACCACGCGCTCGAAGTCGACGGACAGCCGGTCCGTGGCGTCGGCGGACTCGACCTTCCAGCGGCAGCCGACCTTGCGGTCGGTGTCGTAGGTGAGGGTGGCGTCACCCTGGTACGCCTTGTCGCGCTGGTCCGCGTCGGCGATCTGGGTGATGCCGGGGAGCAGGGAGTCCAGGGTGTCGTGGCTGACCGCGCCGCAGGGCTCGGGCAGGGTGCGGTACTTGCCCGGCTGGGCGGCGACGGTGGAGGTGCCCGTGTCCGCGTTCTTGTCGGTGGTGTCGTCCCCGCCGCCGGAACCGCTCGTGCAGCCGGCCAGCAGCGCCGCGAGAAGGGCGGCGGTGCCGGTTACGTACGCCTTCCGCTGCACGGTCAGGCTCCTTTCCGTTCACTGGGTCGCTCGGTCCTGCACCCGTGCCCCCACCGGTTAATCGCTTGCCGCAGTGGGGCGGCCCCTGAAGACAATGTGTATCGCACGCACTGCCGTGAACGCCGGTCCCTTGTCCGATTTCAGCGACCTAGGCGATGCATTTGCGTTTCAAGTCATTTATTCGTTCTGTCCTTTTTGTTGTGCTGTTCGCGGGGGAATGAGGAAGTCATGTCGTACGTGGAGATGCCGGGCGCGAAGGTGCCGATCCGGATGTGGACCGACCCGGCGACCGTCGAGGAGGTGGCGCTCCAGCAGCTGCGCAACGTCGCGACCCTGCCGTGGATCAAGGGCCTCGCGGTGATGCCGGACGTCCACTACGGGAAGGGCGCGACGGTCGGGTCGGTCATCGCGATGCGCGGGGCGGTGTGCCCGGCGGCGGTCGGCGTCGACATCGGCTGCGGCATGTCGGCGGTCCGGACGTCCCTCACGGCGAACGACCTGCCGGGCGACCTGTCCCGGCTGCGCTCGAAGATCGAGCAGGCGATTCCGGTGGGCCGGGGGATGCATGCGGATCCGGTGGAGCCGGGGGAGTTCCACGGTCTGGCGACGACCGGGTGGGGGGAGTTCTGGGGGCGGTTCGGCGGGGTGGCGGACGCGGTCAAGTTCCGTGCGGAGCGGGCGCGTCAGCAGATGGGAACGCTGGGCGGCGGAAATCATTTCATCGAGGTTTGCACTGATTCGGCCGGTTCTGTGTGGCTCATGCTGCACTCCGGTTCCCGCAACATCGGCAAGGAGCTCGCCGAGCACCACATCGGTGTGGCCCAGAAACTTCCGCACAACCAGGGCCTGGTCGACCGCGACCTCGCCGTCTTCGTCGCGGACACCCCGCAGATGACCGCGTACGAGCACGATCTCTACTGGGCCCAGGAGTACGCGAAGCACAACCGGTCGATCATGATGGCCCTCCTCAAGGACGTGGTCCGCAAGGAGTTCAAGAAGGCCAGGGTCACCTTCGAACCCGAGGTGAGCTGCCATCACAACTACGTGAGCCGCGAGCGGTACGACGGCGTGGACCTGCTCGTGACCCGTAAGGGGGCGATCCGGGCCGGATCCGGCGAGTACGGGATCATCCCGGGCTCGATGGGCACGGGTTCGTACATCGTGAAGGGGCTCGGGAACGAACTGTCCTTCAACTCCGCCTCGCACGGGGCCGGTCGGCGCATGAGCCGGAACGCGGCCAAGCGGCGCTTCTCGACGAGGGACCTGGAGGAGCAGACCCGGGGCGTGGAGTGCCGCAAGGACTCCGGCGTCGTGGACGAGATCCCGGGCGCCTACAAGTCGATCGACCAGGTCATCGACCAGCAGCGGGACCTGGTGGAGGTCGTGGCCAAGCTCAAGCAGGTCGTCTGCGTGAAGGGCTGACCGCGCGGTCCGTCACTTCGCGTGGCGGACCGCGTAGATCATGACGAACGCGAGGAAGTGGATGCCGAAGAGGAAGTAGGCCAGGAAGTACCAGACCTGGCGTTCGTCCTTCGTCTCCTGGGCCAGGCGGGCCTGTTCCAGGGACTTCTCCAGGTTCTCCAGGGCCTGCGCGGGGGCGTCCTCCGGGGGCGTGGCTTCCGGGGTCACAGCTCTCGGTGGACCTTGGTGTTCGAGGCCTGGGCGCGGGGGCGCAGGACCAGGAGGTCCACGTTGACGTGGCTCGGGCGGGTCACCGTCCAGGCGATGGTGTCGGCCACGTCGTCCGCGGTCAGGGGCTCGGCGACGCCCTGGTAGACCTTCGCCGCCTTCTCCGCGTCGCCGCCGAAGCGGGTCAGCGCGAACTCGTCCGTCTTGACCATGCCCGGAGCGATCTCGATGACCCGGACCGGCTTGCCGACGATCTCCAGCCGGAGCGTCTCCGCGAGGACGTGGGCGCCGTGCTTGGCGGCGACGTAACCGCCGCCGCCCTCGTAGGTGCCGTGGCCCGCGGTGGAGGAGACGATCACCACCGTGCCGTCGCCGCTCGCCTCCAGCTTGGGCAGCAGGGCCTGGGTGACGTTGAGCGTGCCGATGACGTTCGTCTCGTACATCGTGCGCCAGTCGGCCGGGTCGCCGGTGGCCACCGGGTCGGCGCCGAGGGCGCCGCCGGCGTTGTTCACGAGGACGGCGATCGACGTGAACGCGGTGGCGAACTCGTCGACGGCCGCGCGGTCCGTCACGTCCAGGGGGTAGGCCGTGGCCTCGTGCCCCGCCTCCGTGAGCTCCTTGGCCAGGGCCTCGATGCGGTCCTCGCGGCGGGCGGTGAGGACGACGCGGTAGCCGGCGGCGGCGAGGCTGCGGGCGGTCGCGGCGCCGATTCCGCTGCTCGCGCCGGTGACTACCGCGATGCGGGACGGGGCCATGGGGTGCTCCTCGGCGAGGGTGCGTGTGCGGGTTGTTGGGGGTGAGTCTAGGCGCCGTGCAGATCGAGGCAGCGGGCGGATGCGGGTCGGTGGGGGCCGTTCGCGCAGTTCCCCGCGCCCCTGAAGGGGCGCTCAGCTGGCGTCAGTGGCCTCGTGGGGCCCACATGATGACCGCCATTCCGGTCAGGCAGATCGCCGCTCCCGTGATGTCCCAGCGGTCCGGGCGGTAGCCGTCCGCCGCCATGCCCCACAGGATCGAGCCCGCGACGAAGATTCCGCCGTACGCCGCCAGGATGCGGCCGAAGTGGGCGTCCGGCTGGAACGTGGCGACGAAGCCGTAGGCGCCCAGGGAGATGATGCCGCCGGCGATCCAGAGCCAGCCGCGGTGTTCCCGTACGCCCTGCCAGACCAGCCAGGCGCCGCCGATCTCGAAGACGGCGGCGACGACGAACAGGGCGGCGGAGCGGAGGATCAGCATGGCAGCAGCCTGCCACTTCGCGGCCCTGTCACCTCATGGAGGGCGCCTGCGGCGGGGGCCGGGTGCCGGTGCCGGCGACCGGGGACCCGTACGCGTTCTGACCCGGCCGCTCAGCTGTACATCTGGTTCCTGAGGCTCGTGATCCGCCGGGCCTCCGCCAGCTTCTCCGCTCCCTGGAACCTGCTCAGGTGGGCGGCCATCGCGATCGGGTCCTGGACCGAGAGCAGGAACTCGGCCATCTCCTCGTTCCTGACCACTTCGCGGAACTCTGCCTCGGTCAGCGCGACGATTCCCTCCGCCGTGGAGTCCCTGCGCTCGACCGCGACGATGTCGTAGGGCGCGCCCTGTCTCGAGATCCAGCCGAACTCGCTCTGGGACCCCTTCATCAGGTACTTCCGCTTGATCCGGATGGTGAGCAGGTAGCCGAACCGGGCTTCCGTCGCGAACTGGAGGGCCGTCGTGGGATTCGTGGAGAACTCGATCAGCTGTGCGGTGTTGTCGTTGCGATGCTGGCTCGTGTACTCGTAGACGTGCGTCGGGTCGGGGCGGGTGGCGTTCTCGTCGGGCTGCCTGAGAATCGCCGGGAAGCTGACGAACGAGCCGCGGATGATCTCCTTCTGGAGATGCATCCGCTGCGTGGGCGTCACGCCGCGCTTCAGGATGACTTCCTCTTCGCTGTCCTCGGGCAGCTGCGCGATGTGATCCTCGATGCTGGCGTCCGCCGCCTTGCTCTCCAGCGCGAGCCGCCGTCCGCCCTGGGGCGCCTCCGAGGACTCCCCTTCCTCCGGCATCCGCTGGACGGGTCCGTGCGAGTCGTTCGCCGCCGCACGCGGGGCGGCGAGGGAGGGGGCGGTCGCCTGGCCCGCGGCGTAGGCGCTGCCGTCCCGCTCGGCCGCCTGTTCGGAGTCCTGCCTCGGGTCGGTGATGGTGACGCCGGCGCCGTTGCTGTTGCCGGTCTCGGGCAGCCCCTTGAGGTTCTTGTCGACGTGGCTGAGTTCGTGGCCGATCAGCTTGTCGTCGCCCGCGGTGCCGGCGGAGAGGAAGATGTGGTTGCCGACGGTCATGGCCTGGGCGCCCATCGCGGCCGTGGCACGCTGGGCGACCGCGTCGCGGTGGACGCGGGTCGAGGAGAGCCGGTCGTTCTGGTAGAAGGCCCCGGCCTTCGCCACGACCGACGAGGGCAGTGACTCGCTCGACGAGCTCATGGCAGCGGCCAGCAGGGCGCTCTGCCCTTCCGGGCTGGTGTCGTGCACCTCGCTGTGGCCGTGCTCGTCCTCGGTGCGCGCGACGGTGCTGCCCGGTGCGGAGCGCTGGACCGGCGGCTGCGACGACCGGTGCCCGCATGCCGGGCCGTGCTGGTGCCGGTCCTGTGCGCCCGGGTGTCCGGACCGCCGCAGCATCTCGACGACCGCCTGGTTACCGGCGCGGCTCTGCTCGGCGAGCATCCGCTGCACCGTCGTTCCGGCGGTCGTCGGGATCGCTCTCGGTCGTTGCGGTGCCCGCCGTTGCCCGGTCGTGGTGTTCTCGTCGCGGGCGAGTCCCATGTGTTCCTTCCTCCGGCGGTCAAGGCGAATCAAACCCTCACCCTCACACGAGGAAGGTCCGCGTTCCCAGGGATGCGGGGGCAGACTTGCGGCCCTATCGGGCAGAGGGCGTGGGGAATAGGTGGCGATGGGGTCTCGTTCTCCGGGTATAGTTGAATCGTAAACAACCTGGAGGGTGAGCGAGCATGCAGTTCGGGATCTTCACGGTCGGCGACGTCACGCCGGACCCCACCACGGGACGGGCGCCGACCGAGCGGGAGCGCATCAAGGCGATGGTCGCGATCGCGCTGAAGGCCGAGGAGGTCGGGCTCGACGTCTTCGCGACCGGTGAGCACCACAACCCGCCGTTCGTGCCGTCGTCGCCGACCACCATGCTCGGTTACATCGCCGCGCGCACGGAGAAGCTGGTCCTCTCCACCTCCACCACCCTCATCACCACCAACGACCCGGTGAAGATCGCCGAGGACTTCGCGATGCTCCAGCACCTGGCCGACGGCCGGGTGGACCTGATGATGGGCCGCGGCAACACCGGGCCGGTCTACCCCTGGTTCGGGCAGGACATCCGCGAGGGCATCAACCTCGCCATCGAGAACTACGCCCTGCTGCGCCGGCTGTGGCGCGAGGACGTCGTCGACTGGGAGGGCAAGTTCCGCACGCCGCTGCAGGGCTTCACCTCCACCCCGCGGCCGATGGACGACGTGCCGCCGTTCGTCTGGCACGGCTCGATCCGCTCGCCCGAGATAGCCGAGCAGGCCGCGTACTACGGCGACGGCTTCTTCCACAACAACATCTTCTGGCCCGCCGACCACACCAAGCGGATGGTCGAGTTCTACCGGACGCGGTTCGCGCACTACGGGCACGGCACGCCCGAGCAGGCGATCGTCGGCCTCGGCGGCCAGGTGTTCATGCGGAAGAACTCGCAGGACGCGGTGCGCGAGTTCCGGCCGTACTTCGACAACGCGCCGGTCTACGGCCACGGGCCCTCCCTGGAGGACTTCACCGACCAGACCCCGCTCACGGTGGGCTCGCCGCAGCAGGTGATCGAGAAGACGCTGGCCTTCCGCGAGTACGCCGGCGACTACCAGCGCCAGCTGTTCCTGATGGACCACGCGGGACTGCCGCTCAAGACGGTCCTGGAGCAGCTCGACATGCTCGGCGAGGAGGTCGTCCCGGTCCTGCGCGAGGAGTTCGCGAAGGGCCGCCCGGCGGACGTCCCCGAGGCACCCACCCACGCGTCGCTCGTCGCCGCCGCCACCACGGCGGTCGCGGAGAAGGAGGAGGTCCAGGCATGAAGCTCGTCGTCGTCTCGGCGGGGCTGAGCGTGCCCTCGTCCACCCGGCTGCTGGCCGACCGGCTGGCCGCCGCGGTGGGCCGGGCCCCGGCCGGCGCCGGAGTGGAGGTCGAGCTCGTGGAGCTGCGCGACCTCGCGGTGGAGATCGCGCACAACTTCACCAACGGGTTCCCGGGGCGCAAGCTGGCGGCCGCCCTGGCGGCGGTGACCGAGGCGGACGGCCTGATCGCCGTGACCCCGGTGTTCACGGCGTCGTACAGCGGACTGTTCAAGTCGTTCTTCGACGTGCTCGACAAGGAGGCGCTGGTCGGCAAGCCGGTGCTGATCGCGGCGACCGGCGGCACGGCCCGGCACTCGCTGGTCCTGGAGCACGCGCTGCGGCCGATGTTCGCCTACCTGCGGGCCGTGGTCGTGCCGACGGGCGTCTACGCGGCGTCCGAGGACTGGGGCGCGGAGGGCCTGGAGGGCCGGGTCGAGCGGGCGGCGGGGGAGCTGGCGGCGCTGATGTCCGGGCTGTCGGGGGTCACGCCCCGCAAGCCGGACGCCGGCCTGCCGGTGGTGCCGTTCGCGGAGCAGCTGGCGAGGCTGGCCGCCGGCTGACGGGGCCAGGGGCGCGGGGGCCCGCGTGACCGGCCCCCACGCGCCCGAAGCGGAAACGCCACGCGGGTTCCGTTGTGACGGTGAGAGGCAGGTAAAAAGGGTGATCGTAGACCCGCTCACCCCGGCCAACCCCCGATGGCCTTGGCAGACTGGGGACGTGCCCCAGACTGTGCTGCTCGCCGAAGACGACCGCGCCATCCGCCACGCCCTGGAGCGTGCCCTCACCCTGGAGGGTTACGAGGTGACCGCGGTCGCGGACGGCGTGGAAGCCTTGGCGCACGCCCACCGCACCCGCCCCGACGTCCTCCTCCTCGACGTGATGATGCCCGGCATCGACGGTCTCCAGGTCTGCCGGGTCCTGCGCGCGGAGGGCGACCGCACCCCGATCCTCATGCTGACCGCGCTGGTCGAGACCGCCGACCGGATCGCGGGCCTGGACGCCGGCGCCGACGACTACGTGGTCAAGCCCTTCGACGTCGAGGAGGTCTTCGCCCGGCTGCGCGCGCTGCTGCGCCGCACCTCCCCGGTGCCGGCCGGCGGTGGCGGTGGTGGCGGGGTGTCCGTCGGCGCCGACTCCGGGCGTGAGCCGCAGATCTCCGACCGGCAGATCGAGGCGGCCGGCCTGCGCATGGACCTCCAGGCCCGCCGGGCCTGGCGCGGCCGCCGCGAGCTGGAGCTGACCCGCACCGAGTTCGAACTCCTCGAACTGCTCGCCCGCAACGCCGGGATCGTCCTCGACCACTCCACGATCTACGACCGCATCTGGGGCTACGACTTCGGGCCCGGCTCCAAGAACCTCGCCGTCTATGTCGGCTACCTGCGCCGCAAGCTCGACGAGCCCGGCGCCCCGCAGCTGATCCACACCGTGCGGGGCGTGGGTTACGTGCTGCGGGAGGACTGAGTGGGCCGCCTCGGGCGGCCGGAGCGGATCGGACGGATGCTGGCCCGCCGACGGCCGGGACTCGTCTCCCTGCGCACCACCTTCGTCGTCTCCTTCGCGGCGGTCACCGCGGCCGTCACGATCGTCGTCGGCATCCTGTCGTACAACGCCGCCGCCCGGCTGGTCCGCGTCGACCAGCAGTCGGTGTTCACGCAGGTCGTCTCCGACGTCCAGGGCGAGGTCAAGCAGCACCGGATGATGCCGGACGACTTCTCCTCCTCCCGGCCCGGACACGACCTGGTCCGGCCGGCCCGCACCGACGTCCAGGTGCTCGGCGCGCAGGGCGAGATCGTCGACCACGGCAGCCCGGTGCTGCCGGTCACCGCCCGGGACCGGGCCGCGGCCACCGCCAGGGCCGCCGGGAAGACGGTCGAGCACAAGGACGTCCGGGTCGGTGAGGACCTGTTCCGGATCGCCACGGTCGCGCTCGGCGACGGGCGGGGCGCGGTCCAGGTGGCGCAGGAGTTCAGCGACACCGAGGACCTGCTGCGGGCGCTCCAGCAGCGGACGCTGGCGCTGATGGCGGCGGTCGTGGTCGCCGCCGGGCTGATCGGCTGGTGGCTGGCCCGGCGGATCACCCGCCGGCTGGTGATCCTGACCTCGGCCGCGGAGGACGTGGCCCGCACCCGGCAGCTCGGCATCCAGGTGCCGGTGACCGGTCTGGACGAGGTGGGGCGGCTCGGCCGCGCCTTCGACCGGATGCTGGGCCGCCTCGCCCAGTCCGAGGAGGACCAGCGGCGGCTGGTCCAGGACGCCGGGCACGAACTCCGCACGCCCCTGACCTCCCTGCGCACGAACATCTCCCTGCTCCGCCGTATCGACGAACTCCCGCCCGCCACCCGTGACGAACTCGTCGCCGACCTGGGCCAGGAGGCGCGTGAGCTGACCGACCTGGTCAACGAGCTGGTCGACCTGGCGGCCGGGCAGTCGGACACGGAGCCGCCGCAGCAGGTGGACCTCGTCGACATCGCGGAGGAGGTGGCCGTGCTGGCCAGGCGCCGTACCGGCCGGGAGATCCTGCTCCGCTACAGCGGGGACACGACCACCGACGGCCGCCCCGGGATGCTGCAGCGGGCCATGTCCAACCTGGTGGAGAACGCGGCCAAGTTCGACCGGGACGGCAAGGCCCCCATCGAGCTCAGGATCACCGGCCCCGCCCGGCCGGGCGCGGTCCGCGTGGAGGTCCTGGACCGCGGTCCCGGCATCGCCGAGGGCGACCTGATCCGCATCTTCGACCGCTTCTACCGCGCCGCCGACGCCCGCTCCCTGCCTGGCTCCGGCCTCGGCCTGTCCATCGTCCGCGAGGTGGCCATGGCCCACGGCGGCGCCCCCTTCGCCTCCCGCCGGGAGGGCGGCGGCGCGGTGATCGGGTTCACGGTGGGCGGGGGCTTCACGAGCGGCGAGCCCCGCGTCTGACCGCGGGGCCCGGCCCTGCGCATCCCGGCCCGGGTACCGGAACGGACCTGGCGGCGGTGCCGGAGCCCGGCAGTGCCCACCGGTCCGGGGCGCCAGGGCCTGTCCGAACCGGCGGTGCGGGCGGGCGAGGACGCCTTCGACGTCTGCCGACGGGGCCGGCGCGGCGGGCGTCGGCGCACGTCCCGGCGGATGCCTGGGAGGTGGCCGATGCCCTCAGCCGCTGGTCCGGGGTCCCGCGGGTCACCCCCAGGGAAGGGTGAGGAACCCCTCCGCGCGGGCGCTCGCCAGGCCGATGCGGGGGATGTCGCTGCTGCGGGCGAAGAGCAGGTAGCGGGGCTCCCACACCGGGCGGTACTTCGCGTTCGCGCGATACAGGGACTCGATCTGCCACCAGCGGGAGAAGAAGGTGAGGGTCGCGTGCCACAGGCGCAGGACCGGGCCCGCGCCGAGGCGGGAGCCGCGTTCGAAGACCGAGCGGAACATCGCGAAGTTCAGGGAGACCCGGTCGACCTTCAGCTCGGACGCGCGCAGGAGCAGTTCGACCACCATGAACTCCATCAGGCCGTTCTCGGAGTTGCGGTCGCGGCGCATCAGGTCGAGGGAGAGGCCGTGCTCGCCCCAGGGGACGAAGCTGAGGAGGGCGCGCGGGGTGTCGTCGGCGTCCCGGCACTCCAGCATCACGCAGCGGCCGTCCGCCGGGTCGCCGAGGCGCCCGAGGGCCATCGAGAAGCCGCGTTCGGTGGCGCCGTCGCGCCAGTGGTCGGCCCGGTCGATGAGCAGCGCCAGCTCGTCCGCGGGGATGTCCTCGTGGCGGCGGATGCGGACCGTGTAGCCGGCCCGGCGGACCCGGTTGTGGGCCTGCCGGACGACCCGCATCGCGCGGCCTTCGAGCGTGAAGTCGGCGATGTCGACGATCGCCTCATCACCCAGTTCGAGGGCGTCCAGGCCGTGCCGGGCGTAGACGGTGCCCGCCTCCTCGCTCGCGCCCATGACGGCGGGCGTCCACGCGTGCCGGCGGGCCTCCGTCAGCCACGCGTCGATCGCGCCCGGCCAGGCCTCCGGGTCACCGATCGGATCGCCGGAGGCGAGGCTGACGCCGCCGACGACGCGGTAGGTGACCGCGGCCTTCCCGGTCGGGGAGAAGATCGCCGCCTTGTCGCGGCGCAGCGCGAAGTAGCCGAGGGAGTCACGGGCGCCCTGCTTCTCCAGCAGGCCGCGCAGCCGCTCCTCGTCCTCCGCGCTGAGCAGCCGACGGCCGCGGGGCGAGCGGAAGCCTGCCCACAGGACCAGGCAGAAGGCGGCCGCGAGCAGGATGTTGATGATGATGTCGGTCCAGCGGGGGGCGTGGACCGCCGTCACGTGGTCGGCGAGCGGGCCGACGCTGACGCCCCGGAGCAGGGTGTAGGCGATCTCGTCGGGCAGGGTGGCGCCGGGGAGCTTGTTCGTCGCGTGCACGAGGAGGGTGCCCAGGCCGCCGGTGACCAGGACGCCGCCCGCGGCCACCGCCGCGGCCGTCTTCGGGTTCGACGGGTCGCCGACCGCGATGAACTCCCGGCGGCCGACCAGCAGCGCGGCCACGAAGAGGCCGGTGACGGCGGCGGAGACCCAGTTGAAGACGTGGGCGCGGTACTCGTGCTGGGTGAGCGCGAGGACGTAGAGCGCGAACAGGGGGGTGGACAGCACCAGGTTGACCACCCAGGCCGCGCGCTTGCGGCGGCGCATCACCAGGACGAAGAAGATGGCGAGGGCGGCGGAGACCAGGCCCGCGGTCGCCAGGTACGGCGTGAAGAACTGCCCGGAGTGGTGGGCGTGCTGCCGGTGCAGGTGCAGGGTGATACGGCCGTTGTTGTGCTCGTCCACCTCCTGGCGGAACGGCAGCGACAGTACCGCCGCTATGTTCAGCACGGCGATCACGCGCAGGTACCAGACCGTGAAGTCGGCGGCTCGTCTGCTCAGTGCGCCGCCGGGCTCGGTGGTGGGGGCACGGCGGGCGGCGGACGCGCGCTCGGGGATCAGCGCCGACAACTCTGGGGGCATGGTGACCGATCGCCTTGGGGACGGGGAACGGGATGACGGAGGGACGACCCTACATTCTGTAGGTTAGCTGTGGGCGGCAGGGGAATGATCCGCGTCGGTAGGGAAAACGGTGTGAAACGACGGAGTGACCCTTACCGGTGCTCCCGTTCCGCCCGCCGCCGGGCCGCCAGCATCCACGCCAGGTTGCCGATGGCCGCCCCGGCCGCCACCGCCGCCACGATCACCCCGCCCGTCGCCAGCCCGTCGCTGAACAGGTGCGGGCGCCGGTCGAGACTGTGCAGGCCGAAGCCGGACAGCTCGTACACGCCCACCGCCGCGACCAGCAGGCTCGCCACCAGCACCGCGACCGTGGGGGTCAGCGGGCGCCGCGCCTCCTGCGTGTCCGAGCCGTGCATGAGTACCCCCGATGAGCTGACGGGCCGCCGTGACCGATGGGGAACCTACAATACGTAGGGTCCGCGGCGCCTCCGGACGTGCGGATCCGCACCAGTCCGGACATCGAGGACATCGCCCGGCCGTCCGGCCGGTGGCCGCCGCGGCCGGCGTGCCCCGCACGGGTGATACGCCGGGGTGCGGCGGGGTGACGGTACGGCGGACCGGCCGGCACCGCGGCTCAGCCGAAGCGGCCCGCCACGTAGTCCGCCGTGCGCCGGTCCCGCGGGGAGTTGAAGACGGCCTCCGTGTCGCCGTGCTCGACGATGCCGCCGGGGGTGCCCTGCTCCGCCAGGAAGAACGCGCACTGCTGGGAGACGCGGGCCGCCTGCTGCATGTTGTGGGTCACGATGACGATCGTCACCTGACCGGCCAGGTCCTGGATGGTCTCCTCGACGCGACGGGTGGAGGTGGGGTCCAGCGCCGAGCAGGGCTCGTCCATGAGGAGGACCCGGGGGCGGACCGCCAGGGCCCGCGCGATGCACAGGCGCTGCTGCTGACCGCCGGACAGCGCGCCGCCGGGCCGGCGGAGCCGGTCACGGACCTCCTTCCACAGGCCGGCGCGGGTCAGGGACTCCTCGACCAGCTCGTCCTTCTCCCGGCGGTTCGCCTTGGTGCCGGTCAGCCGCAGACCCGCCACCACGTTGTCGTAGATCGACATCGCCGGGAACGGGTTCGGCTTCTGGAAGACCATGCCGATCCTGCGGCGGGCGTCGGTCAGCCGCCAGGACGGGTCGTAGATGTCCTCGCCCTCGAAGAGCACCTCGCCGCCGAACTGCGCGGACGGGATCAGCTCGTGCATCCGGTTCAGGGTGCGCAGGAACGTCGACTTGCCGCAGCCGGACGGGCCGATCAGCGCGGTCACCTCGCCGGAGGGCATGGTCAGCGACACCCGGCTGAGCACCTGGTGCGAGCCGAACCAGGCGGAGACGGCCCGGGCTTCGAGGGTGGCGGGCGCGGGGCCGTCGACCGCGGGGACGGGCAGGACGACGGTGTCGGTCGCGTGGGTCGCGTGGGATGCGGCGGCCACGTCGGTCGCTTCGGTCGCTTGCGTCAGTTCGGTCACTTCGCTCACTTCACTCACCTCGGTCACAACAGGTTCGGCAGCAGTTCGGTGGTCCGCGTCGCGACCTGGAGGCCGAGCACCGCGACGACCGGGGCGAAGACGATCCAGGTCTGGTGGCGGCCCCAGCGGTGCCAGGTCCAGACGGCGGCGACCGCGGCGAGCAGCAGCGCCTGCAGCCACATCACCAGCGGCCACGGCACCCCGGAGGGCCGGGCCAGCGGCTCCTCGGAGCCGGGCAGGGTGCCGGCCCGGATCACGGCCGGCGGGGTCTGGAACGGCGCGGAGACCAGGTCCGCGTCGACGCGCAGGACACCCGAGGGCATGAACCTCGGTCCCGTCGCGGTGATGAGGACGATCCGGCTCTTTCCGGCGGCGAGCGCCGTCGGCGCCGGGTCCCCGGCCCGCCGTACGTCGACGACCTGGAACCTCGCCCTGCCCTGGCCGGTGGTGACGGTGACCGGGTCACCGGGGGCGAGCCGGGAGAGCCCGCCGAACGGGCCGCCGTACGCCGCCGCCCGTCCCATCAGCACGCTGGTGCCGGCCTGGCCGGGCATCGGGGTGTCCCGGCGGTGCCCCGGGCCGTCGGTCGTGACGGACGAGTCGGTGCCCTCCAGGACCACCTGGCTCAGGCCCAGCTTCGGTATCTCGACGAGCGCGACCGGCGTGCCCGGCGCCAGCAGCCTGCCGTCCTGGCCGGTCTGCGCCACCGGCGCGGTCCCGAGGGCGAGTTGTTCGCGCAGCCGGTCGAAGCCGGCGTGCTGCGCGGAGTGTTCCTGGGCGCCGCTGAACACCAGCAGCTGGGCGGTGATGCCGAGCAGCAGGGCCGCGAGGCTGAGCAGTCCGCCGCGCGAGAGGTGGCGGACGTAGGTGAGGCCGGCGACGGGCCTGCGGGGCACGGCCGGAGCCAGAGCTTTCGGTGTCGGTACGGCGACCGTCACGGCGGCCCGCCTCCTTCAGAGGTGCGTGCGGGCCGCCGGGAGCCGTACGAGGCTCCCGGCGGGCCCGTCAACCGGTCAGGTGGACTTGATGGTGAAGTTGGCGCCGGACTTCGAGTTCACGCTCGAGGAACCGGCGTAGAAGGCGTGCAGGGTGTGCTTGCCCCTGGCCAGCCTGGGCAGCGTGACGGTGACCTTGCCGCCGCTCAGGGTGCCGGTCGCGATGACCTTGGAGCCCTCGTAGATCCGGACGGTGCCGGTCGGGGTGGTGCCGGTGGCGGTGACCTTGACGGTGACCCTGGCCTTGGCGGTGTGGCTCACCGAGGCCGGGGCGGAGGTGGCGACCGACGCCGTGGCCTCGGTGATCTTCAGGGAGGCGGTCGTCGAGGACGCGTTCAGGCCGGCGCTGCCCGCGTAGGACACCGACAGCGCGTGCGTGGCGACCTTGAGGTGGTTCGACAGGCCGATGGTGACCTTGCCGGACGCGTCGAGGGTGCCGGTGCCGAGGGTGGTGGAGCCCTCCTTCACCGTGACCTTGCCGGTCGGCTTCACGCCGTGCGAGCCGGCGACGGTGACGGCGACCTTCGGGGTCTTGCCGTAGGCGGTGGTGGCGGCGGTGGCGGTCGTGGTGCTGGTGTACTTGACGGCGACGGTCGAGGCGGCCTCCACGCCCGTGCCGCTGAGGTTGTCGGCGGTGACGGCGGCGGTGTAGGTGCCGTTGGCCAGGCCGGTGAAGGAGTACGACGTGGTGGAGGCCGTGAGGTCCTTGGAGGCGACGACGGCGCCGTCCGCGTCCTTCAGCGTGACGCGGTAGTCGGTGACCGGCAGGGCCGGGACGATGGTGCTGGGGGTCCAGCTCAGCTTCAGGCTCGCGTCACCCGCGGTCGTCTTCAGGGTGGGCGCGGCGGACACGCTCGTGTCGATGCCCGAACCCTCCAGGCCACCCTGCCTGACGTGCTTGTTGGCGAGGTTGATGAAGCCGTTGTAGGGCTCGTTGACGAAGCCGAAGGAGGCGATGACCTTCTCGGCGTCGTCGGAGGCCAGGGCGGCGGTGTGGCTGCCGCTGGTGACGAAGATGTCGTACAGGTCCTGGTCGAAGAAGATGCTGGTGGTGTCGACCTCGCGGGTCGGGACGACGTTGTAGACGTCCCGGCCGAAGGTGGCGTTCTCGTAGTAGTCGGTGACGGGCTTGAGCTTGCCGTTGACCGTCGTCACCGGGCTGGTGCCACCGGTGTCGCCGTCGAACTGGATCGCGGCCAGGTGACCGCCGTTGGCCACGGAGGTCTTGGTGTAGTCGGGGGAGACGCCGTTGTTCTGGGCGATCCAGCTGCCGACCGAGAACGGGACGAGGGCGCCGTCCTCGGTGAGCGCGGCGTTGCCCTGGTTCTCCTGGACGATCTGGACGCTCGAGGTGAGCTGGTCGTCCTTCAGGCCGATCGCGTTGAGGAAGAAGTTGCGGGTGCCCGAGTTCAGCTGCGGGAGCTTCGGGTGCACCGTCTGGCCGTTCACCGTGGTCAGCTGGCCGTTGTAGATGTCGTGCAGCTGCTTCACCGTCAGCGTGTCCAGCCCCGGCCCGCGCACCGCCACGCCGACGGCGTCCCGCGCCATGGGGATGAAGGTGAGCGCGGTGCCCGAGCTGGAGGGGGCGCCGGAAGAGCGGCCGAAGTCGACCTGGTTCTTGATGGCGACGCCGGTGCCGTCCGGCCACTGCTCGCCGGTCAGCGACTTGGTCAGGGCCTTGCGGCCGGCGCCGGAGCCGTTCGGGCGCGCGAAGGAGGGGCCGCCCGTGCGGGTGGTGATCTTCGACGCCGTGGAGCCGGTGCCGGGCTCGATCGCGTCGTAGGAGGCGATGCGGGCACCGGAGGTCGCCTTCACGGCGGTGGAGGCGTAGCTGATGCCGTTGACGGTGTCGCCGGCGAGGGCGTTGAGGACGTCCTGGGTGGTGTCCGAGCCGACGCCGACCAGCTGGCGGAAGGCGCCGGCGTCCGGGTCCGCGACCGCCGGGGTGGCGAGGGCGAGGCCGCCGGCCACCACGGCCGCGGCGACGAACGCCGCCGAAGAGCGCAGATTGCGCATCGAGAGTCTCCTGACGAGAGCTAGCTGGCTGGGTGTTGCCAGAGGATCTGGCAGGGTGGTACCGGCCGTCCGCCCCGACTGCCTTTCGGGGCGGACGGTCGTCTGTGGGGGAGCACTTGGCTCCGTGAGGCTTTCAACGCCCCGTGTGCAGCGCCCCGTCAGGGGCGCGGGGAACTGCGCGACCAGCCACGACGCACCCGCAGCCGACGCACGGCCGTCGTCACGGAAGCCATCGACAACCGACGCCCGCCCGCGAAGGGCGCCCCCACCCCGGCGACCGCCCCGAGCGCGGCCCCGACCGGGACGGCGTACCGCAGCGGATTGGCCGGGTCGGCCGGGGTGTTGCCGGCCGCGGTGGTCTGCAGGGCCTTGCCGCCGTCGAACGACGCCGACGCGCTGGGCGAGGCGCTCGCGCCGCCGTTGCCTCCGGCACCCGTACGGGTGCCGCCGGCCGTGCCGCCGTCGGCCCCGGCGGCGGCGGAGGGCGGGCCACCGGCCGAGGTGCCGGTGCCGCCTCCGCCGGCCGGAGCGTGGGAGCCGTCGGCGGTCGGCCCGGTGTAGTGCAGCAGCGCCTGGACCGCCTTGAGGGTCCGGGTGCGGAGCGTCTCGGACAGCGGCGCGTAACCGGCCGGCAGGCGGCCCGGGTCGGCGCCGCTGACCTGCCCGGTGCCGGCCGCGTACTGCAGCAGGGCCGCGTAGTCCTTGCGGGCGGCGGACGTGATCTTGGCCGGCCGGACGGCCGCGTAGACCAGCTGCGCCAGCGGGTAGGCGTCCTTCGCCGTCGCGCCGGACGGGGTGATCTCGGCGACGTCCTTGCCGGCGGCGCTGTTCGCGGCGGCGGTCAGGGAGGCGGTGGTCGGCGCCACGAAATTCCCCGCGGCGTTGCGGAGACTGGCCGTCTGCAGGCCGTAACGGGCCGCCGAGGCCGCGTCGGTGATCGTGATGACGAAGCGGGAACCGACCGTCTGCGGGCCGGTGCTCTTGAAGGCCGGCGGGCTGGCGAGCGAGTCCCAGCTCGACTTCCACAGGGTGTCGGCACGCCGGGCGTGCAGGGCGCCGGCGTGCATGTCCTGGACGTACGGGTGGAAGTCGGTCATGCACTGCTTCTGCGTGGCGCCGCTGCCCGGCGGGATCGTGCACCACGGGTCGCTCTTCGGGTACTCGTCGAGGTGCGACGGGTCGAAGGCGAAGCCCGTCGGGTTCAGGTCGGCGTTGGTGCTGTAGTACGGGTTGACCCGCATCCCGTCGTCGTCGGGGACGCCGGCCAGGAACTGCCGGGCGTCCTTGTCGGCGAAGATCCACTGCCAGACGGCGCGGGCCGAGTCGGAGTGGCCGAGCGCGGTCATCAGGTCGGTGTCGGTGGACGGCGTCTCGGAGACCGAGAAGTACGCGAACTCGGGGTTGAGCGCGACGAACTCGGGGTCGTTCGCCAGGCCCGCCGGGTTGTTCCTCGCCCAGCCGTAGCCCTTGGCGGCGGTGCCGCCGATCACGGCTCCCCAGGGCGAGCTGCGGTACGACTCGGTGAGCAGCTTGGCGACCAGACGGGGGGTCAGCTTGATCGACTCGACCTTGGTGCCCGCGAGTCCCTCGATCGACTCCGGTGCGCCGGCCCTCGGTCTGCGCTCGATGGTGAAGCCGATCACGGCTCCGGAGAGGGCGACCGGCGCGTACGTCGTGGTGTCCGACGGGGCGGCCGAGCTCGCGTCGGCCCCCAGGGCGCGGGTGGTGAAGGCGAGTCCGGAGGAGCCGTCGTTGCCGAGCCGGGACCGGGCGTCGGGCTCGCCGAGTTCGGTGTAGCTGTAGACCTTGCCGGCCGCGCACAGCCGGGCCTGCCAGCTGGTCATCGCGTCGGCCGCCAGTTCGCTGCCGGTGGTGGGACGTTCGTCGGCGCCGAGGGCGCAGTTGGTGCCCACGCTGTTGAAGTCCAGTCTGACGGCGATCCGGTTCGCCCAGTTGGTGGAGGAGACCGGGGAGCCCGCGTTCACCTGGCTCTTGTCCGCGTACGGCTTGCCGTCCAGGTCCAGGTGCCCCTGCGGGACGATCACCAGCCAGCACGAGCGGGGCCTGGTCACACCGTCGGTGGTGACGGGTTCGCCGCAGCCGAGGTGGGGCGCCTCGTTGGCGGTCTGCACCTCGAAGTACTCCTGCCCGGTGCCGTTGGCGCTGGTGCGGGCGAAGTCGATCTCGTTGCTGGTGTTGTAGTTGAAGAACTGGTTGTTCTGCGTGTGGGTGGTGACGGTGGTGCCGTCGACCGACTTGAAGGGCACCTCGCCCGGCGCGTTCGGGTTGGCGGCGCCGTACCGGTTGTCCTGGCCGTAGTTGGTGGGGTCGGCGCTGTAGAAGACCTGGCGGGTGTCGTCGTAGGCGTTGCCGGGCCAGCTGGTGCGGTCGGTGGTCGGAGAGCCGCCGTACTGGCACTGGGTGCGCGCCGGGCCCGGGTCGGACGGGACCGTGCCGTCGTCGTCGCCCCAGCACTGCATGATCTGCACGAAGTCCGTGTTGAACTGGGTGCCCGCGAAGGTGGTCGGGGTGCCGCCGGTCCAGCTGACCGTGACGGCCTGGCTGGTGAGGTTCCTGGTCTGGGAGACCGTGAACTTCATGTCCTTGAACTCGCCGCGCCCGGAGACGGTCACGGCGGAGCCGGTGGCCGCGGCGGCCGTGGGGGCGCTCTGGGCGACCGCGAGTCCGGCGAGAGCGCCGACGGTGGCGCCCGCGAGCAGGCGTATCAGCGCGTTGCGTACCCGGGTGCTTCTCATCGCGAACCCCGCTCTTCCGCAAGGGAGTTGTCGCTCCCGCCGGCCCTGCTGCCGACCAGGCGGGAGACCACCGAGGGCAGCAGGAGCAGGCCGAGGACCAGGACCGCGGCCAGCAGCATCAGCGTCTGGGTGCCGGTCCAGCCGTGCGCGGTGGCCACGGCGACGGGCTGGGCGAGGGCGACGGTGCCACCGGCGCCGGTGCCGGTGCCGCCGGCGCTCGTACCGGTGCCCGTACCGCCGCCGGGGCTGATGGTCTGGCCGGTGTCGGGGTCGACGGAGGGCTGGGCGCTCCCGCCGGAGCCGCCGGTGCCTCCGGCGCCGCCGGTCGGGGCGTCCGTGCCGCCGGTGCCGCCCGAGGTGCCGCCGGTCGCCGTCCCGGTCCCGGAGCCGCCGCTGCCCGAGCCCGACTTGGCGCCGCCGCTGCCGCTGGTGCAGGGCGCCGCGCCCTTCTTGTCGCAGGCGGCCGGGTAGGGCGCGGTCTGCGCGAGCCGGTTCTCGCCGTCGGCGGTGAAGGTCGGGTTGTTGCAGTTCTTGATGTTGATGTTCTGTGCCCGCACGCCCGGGATCCGGCGGATCTGGTCGAAACCGGCCTGCACGAGGTTGATCGGCAGGGGGGAGTAGCCCAGCTTCGGCGCCTGTTGCTGGCCCTGGCACATGAAGTAGTAGGAGAACGCGCCGAGCGTCTTGCCCTTGGCCTCGGTGAAGGTGCCCTGCACCTTCAGCGGCAGGATCATGTACGAGTAGCTGGACAGCGGGTAGTTGCGCCGGTCGCTGTCGTTGTACACGCCGTCGAGCTGCTGGGTGAGGTAGTCCGCGGAGTTCCTGTCGGTGTTGATCCTCGCCTTGAGCAGCGAGACCGCCACGTTCTGCGGGGTGGGCTCGGTGTAGTAGCCCGCGTGGTTCAGGACCTTGGCGACCGGGTAGTGCGCGTTGAGCGCGTACGAGTAGTTGACGTACCCGATCGCGCCCTCGCCGTAGCCCTGGGCGACGTAACCCGCGACACCGAGGTCACCGGACTGCGCGATCATGCCGGAGACGGTGGGGTAGTACGACGTCTCCCCGCACGCCCCCGAGCGGCCGACCTTCGCGCAGTAGGCGTTCCACAGCGCCCGGTGCTGGTTCGCCATCCACAGCGTGAACTGGGCGGTGGAGCCGGAGCCGTCGGAGCGGACCACCGGGACGATCGTGCGGTGCGGGAGCTGGAGCCCCGGGTTGTCCGCCTTGATCACCGGGTCGTCCCAGGTCTTGACGGCCCCGGTGAAGATCTTGGTGACCACGTCGCCGGAGAGGCGGAGGTTGGTGACCCGCTGACCGTTGACGGTGAGGTGGTACATGAACACCGTGCCGCCGGCCACGATCGGCATGTAGGCGTAGGAGCCGGCCGCGGGGCGTTCGGCGGCGCTGCCGTCGGTGGGGTGCGTCTGGAACGGGATGTCGGAGACGGCGAAGTCGACGGTCCCGGAGAGGAACTGGCGGCGGCCGTCGGAGGAGCCGGTGCCGGCGTAGCTGATGCGCATGCCGTACTGGTTGACGGCGCGCCGCCATTCGTCGACGGCGTTCTCGGCCCAGGTGGAGCCGGCGCCGGCGATGGGGGTGTAGCTGTCGGCCGAGGCGGGGGTGGCTGTGCTGAGGACGGTGATGAGTGCGGCCAGGATGCCCAGCCGTCTCAGGGCGTTGATGACAAGGCTGGACATCAGTGCGCGTCTCCTGTGGCAGGGTCTGTGTTCCCACCCGCACCACCCGTGCGGGTTTCGTGGGCAGGTGCGGGTGGCCCCTGGGGGGCGGGGCCGCCGTCGGCGGCCGCGGGTGCGTTGTCTTCGGGGGACTGCTTGCCGGTGTCGGCCGCGGGTGCGCCGGGGGCGGGCGCTTCACCGGCCCCGGTCCCGAACAGCTCCAGTCCCGGGGTGTGGAGCTCGGCGAACCTCGTCGCGTCCCGGCGGGACGCCCGCGCCGCCCGCCGCGCCTGGCGCTTGTTCTGGTGGCCGGGGCCGCGGCCGCCGATCACGCGGGCGATCGCGAAGAGGATCAGGACCAGGGCCATCAGGACCGCCGCCGAGCCGAAACCGCGGGCGATCATGGTCGGTTCGGGGGACTTGACGAAGTTGAAGACGGCCAGCGGGAGGGAGACCATCGGGCCGTTCGTCGGATCGGCGTTGAGCGCCGCCGTGAACCCTGCGGTGAGCAGGACCGGCGAGGTCTCGCCGATGCCCCGGGCCGTACCGAGGATCACGGCGGTCGCGAGGCCGGAGCGGGCCGTGGGCAGGACCACGTGCCAGACCGTCCGCCAGCGCGGCGCGCCGAGCGCCTCGGACGCCTCGGTGAGCGTGCCGGGGACCAGCCGCAGCACCACGTCCGCCGCGCGGATCACGATCGGCAGCATCATCACGCTGATCGCGAAGCCCGCCGCCAGCCCCGACTTCTGCATGCCGAGGCCGAGGATCCACACCGCGTACACCATGAGACCGGCCACGATCGACGGCAACGCGGTCATCGCCTCGACGATCGTGCGGACGAACCGCGAGAAGCGGCCCGGGATCTGGTTCAGGTACACCGCGCAGGCCAGGCCCAGCGGCACG
The DNA here is from genome assembly GCF_040640875.1 of Streptomyces sp. NPDC021562. NCBI lineage: Bacteria > Bacillati > Actinomycetota > Actinomycetes > Kitasatosporales > Streptomycetaceae > Streptomyces > Streptomyces sp. NPDC021562. The sequence goes on along the minus strand of NZ_JBFACN010000012.1, from coordinate 236,990 downwards.
GTGATCGTCAGCGCGATGGTGATCATGATGAGCGTGCCGAGCATGGCGTGCGCGACACCGCCGTGGCTCAGCGGGTCGAGGGGGCCCGCCGCCTGCATGTCCTGGGTGAAGAAGTTGCCGTGCGGCAGGGCCTCGCGGCCGCGCCACGCGGTGAAGCCGACGACCAGCGCGAGCGCGCAGAACATCAGCCCGCCCGCCGTCCACAGCACGACGGTCATCACCCGGTCCCGGACCGCCTGGCCGTCCTCCTCAAGTCCGGTCAGCACCGCGTAGACAGCGAGGAAGGACAGGTATGCGGTGACGAAGAAGCCCAACGCGCCGGAGAACGGCGCGAGTTCGCCGAAAAGCAGGACGGCGACGCACAGCCCGGAGGCGGCGGCGCCGAGCAGGGACAGCACACCGGAGCGGGTCAGCCCGCCGATCCGGCGCGGGACGTCGGGGAACGCGATGGGCGGGGCGAGCGGGGTGCCTGCGGAGGTGTTCGCGGTGGTGTCTGCGGAGGTGTCCGCGTGGGTGTCCCCGGTGGCCGTCCCGGACGTGTCTCGCGGGACGTCCTGGGGAGCGCCCTTCTCAAGGTCTACGACGGTCATCGTCACGCCTCGCTCTGTGCGCCGGACCGTGACCGGGCCACGATCGAGGAGGCGGTGAAGTTGACCGCCAGGGTGAGCAGGAACAGCGCGAGGCCCGCGGCCATCAGCGCCGACATGCCGAACGTGGAGGCATCGCCGTAGTGCAGGGCGATGAGGGAGGAGACGGAGTTCGAACCGGTCTGCAGGATGTGCGGCTGGATGGTGAAGACCGGGGAGATGATCAGGTAGACCGCGATGGTCTCGCCGAGCGCGCGGCCCAGGCCCAGCATGGTGCCGCCGATGATCCCGCCCATGCCGTACGGCAGCACGACCGCGCGGATCACGCCCCAGCGGGTGGCGCCGAGCGCGTAGGCGCCCTCCCGTTCACCGGCCGGCGCCTGCGTGAACACCTCGCGCATCACCGAGCACTGGATGGGCGCGACCATCAGCGCGACGACGATCCCGGCGACGAACGTGGACGCCGTGTAGACGCTCTCGGAGGCCAGCGGTTCGCCGGGCCGGGCGCCGTCGACGTGCAGGAACGGGATCCACCCGAGCCAGTCCGACAGCCACCTGGACAGGCCGATCACGTGGCTCTGGAGGAAGAACAGCCCCCACAGGCCGTAGACCACGGACGGCACCGCGGCCATCAGGTCGACCAGGGAGACGAGCGTGCGGCGCAGCGGGCGGGGCGCGATGTCCGAGATGAACAGGGCGGTCCCGATGGCCAGCGGCACGCTGATCGTGACGGCGACGGTGGCGATCAGCAGGGTGCCGGTGAGCACGGCCGCGATGCCGAACCGGTGGACGTCCGGCTGCCACTGGGCGGTGCTGAGGAAGGCCCAGACGCCCCGGGTCCGCAGTGCCTGCCCGGCGCGGAGCAGCAGGAACAGGCCCACCGCGGCCATGATGGCGAGGACGACGACGCCGGCGGCCGTCAACTGGACCCGGAACATCCGGTCCCCGAGCCCCCGGGCGGCGGACAGCCGCCTGGGCACGGGTCTTTCGGATTCCGCCCCTGCGGAACCCTCGAGCGCGGACACCACTGTGCCCCCCTAAACGGAAACGGTTCTCCCCAAGCGGCTCCGAATCCGGGAGCCGCGCCGCAGAGTCAATGGCCGGTTCCTTGCGCTCCAGCCCGTCAGAAGTGGAGAACGTGTGAACAGTCCATGCCATTTAGGTGGGGGAGATGTGGGTGTCCGTGCACGGGGGGACCGCCCGGGGCGAGACCCGGGAAACGCCGGGGTTCAGTCGTCGGCTGCGCGGGTCAGGGCGTCTCTGGCGGACTGTTCTCCCTGGCCCAGCAGTGCCTTCTCCAGGCTGTGGTCGTCCTTTCGGGAGAAGCGTTCGCCCTCGGCGACGTCCTGCTCGCTCAGTACCCGCCCGCACCACTCGCCCCGGTCGGCGGTGTGGTCGTCGAAGGGCACGGCCGCGCCCTCGCCGAGGACGGCCCAGCCGCCCTCGTGCCAGCGCAGGGCGAGCAGGTAGGTGTGGCCGACCTGGAGACGGGGTGCGTCGGTGGCCGTCTCGGCCACGCGGGCGCCGCTGGACCGATAGACCTCCCAGCCGGGGGCGACCATGTCGAATGCGGCGCCGAGGGCGTGCCGGGGCGAGCTGCGCGACCACAGCCTGCTGTCGGTACGGAAGCTCACCAGCCGGTCCGTCGCGGACGCCACGGCCCCCTTGGCGTAGGTCCGCCGGTTCGTCTCCCGCTCCGCGGTCGGGCTGGCGACGACGACATGGTCGGCGTACGTCACCCAGTCCTTCGCGGTCTGCGACGGATACAGGTCCCCCGAGGTCCCGCACCCCACCACCGTCTCCAGCCCCGGTGCGCCGACCACCACCCCCGCGGCGATCCCGACGGCGGCGAGCAGAGCGGCGATGGGCCACGCAGACAGTCGTCGTGGCATGACGAAACGTTCCCCCATGGTGAAGAAAGACCCCCGTGTTTCCTGTGTCCCCGTGTCCCCGGACGTGCGTCCCCGGGGTGCCGGTGCGGCCCCCGGGACGGCGGAGACGGTCGGATCTCCAGGCCGTGTCGATCACCTTAGGTACACCCGAACGAAAGTGAACAAGAATCACCTCGGCCCGGCACAGAACTGTGACGCGGCACGGAAACGGTGACGCGGACGGCGGCCCGGCAACCCGTTCCGGTGATCGTGTCGGCCGAGCACGCACCCCGGTGCCGGCTCCGGGCGGCCCAGGTATAGCGTCGCGCAGTGGGCCTGGCCTGACCTGACCCGTTTCGTCCCGGAGTGAAGGAGCGTGGACCCGTGAGCCGGATGGCCGAGCTGACCGCCGGTCGGCTGCTGACGTCGTGGCAGCTGGACGTACCCGCGCTGCTGCTGGTCGTGGCCCTGGGCGGGCTGTACGGCTGGGGCGTGCTGCGGGTGCGCGGCCGGGGCGGAGTCTGGTCCCCGGCCCGGACCGCCGCCTTCGCGTTCCTCGGACTGGGCGCGCTGGTCGTGGCGACGATGTCGAGCCTCGCCGTCTACGACCACGTGCTGTTCTGGCCCGCGGCCGTGCAGAACATCCTGCTCGACCTGGTGGCCCCGCTCGGCCTCGCCCTGGGCGACCCGCTCCGGCTCGCGGTGGAGGCGCTGCCGGCGGAGGCGGCGGCCGGGGTCCGCCGGGCGATGACCGGCCGCGTGCTCCGCCTGCTCACCTTCCCCCTGGTCAGCACGGCGCTGGTGCTCGCCACCGAGCTGACGGTCTACTTCACGCCGTACTTCGCGACCGCGCTGCGGGTGGGCTGGCTGCACGAGCTGATGTACCTGCACCTGCTGGTGGCGGGCTGCCTCTTCGTCGTACCGGTGCTGACCCGTGAGGAGACGCTGCCGGCGTGGTGCAGCCACCCGGTGCGGGCGGGCCTGGTCTTCCTGGACGGGGTGATCGACGCGATCCCCGGGGTCGTCGTGATGACCCACGGGACGCTGATCGCGGGCGCGTGGTACCTCCACCACCATCCGGCCTGGGCCCCCGACGTCCTGCACGACCAGCAGATCGGCGGCGGCGCGATGCTGAGCATCGCCGAGCTGGTCGCGCTGCCGTTCCTGCTGACGATCCTGTTCCAGTGGGCGCGGGCGGAACGGGTGCAGACGGCGGCCCTGGACCGCCGCCTGGACGAGCAGCAACTGGCGGCGGCCGCGGCCGTCCCCGCCCCGACCGCATCGGAGCCGGCCGCCCCCACCGCCCCCGCCCCCGTCACCGACCGGGTCCGCCCCTGGTGGGAGACGGAGGAGAACGAGGTCGCCTCCCGAATCCGCCGCCAGCACGGCGACCGGTGAGGGCGCGGCAGGCTGGGAAAAATCCCGGGACCTGAAACATATATTTCAGGTCGGCCGAAAGTCCTGATCCCGACGCGAGCAGGTAGGCGCACATCGCCCCATAGCGACGCTCATGCGACCGTGTCCCGAGGGTGCTGCCTTGTGCCCGGTGGTGTCCCGACGCAGTATTGAAAGATGTCTTTCACGTCCCGAGCGGACTCCGTCGCCGGCCCCGGACGGGTCCCGATCACCGATGTGCGCGTCCTGGGCGCCTTCGCGCACCCCCTGCGCCTCCGCCTGCTGCACCACCTCATGCGGAAGGGACCGGACACCGCGAGCCGCTGCGCGGAGGCGGTCGACGACTCGGCCTCCAACTGCAGCTACCACCTCCGCCTGCTCCACCGGTACGGACTGGTGGAGCGCGTCGAGGCGGAGGACGGCTCCGACGCCCGTGACCGGCCGTGGCGCGCGGTCGCCACCGGTTTCGACTTCCTGCCGGACGGCCAGGGCCCCGAGTCGCTCGCCGCCCACTCGGCGGTCGTCGGGGCCGAGCTGGGCGAACTCACCCGACTCGTGCGGCACTTCCTTGCCGACTTCGGCTCACTGGAGGAGCCGTGGCAGCGGGCGGCGGTGTTCGACTCCTACGCGCTCGCCCTCACGCCGGACGAACTCCTCCACCTGACCTCGGTGATCGACCTGCTGGTACGCCCGTACATCATCGCCAACCGCCGTGACGTGCCGCCCGACGCGGCCGAGATCAGCTTCAGCGTCCAGGCGTTCCGCCGGCCCAAGGAGCAGAGCTGACCCCCGTCCGGAACTCCGCGAACTCCCCGATACGCAACCCGCGCTTCCGCACCTTATGGGCGGCCGGGCTGCTCGACGACACGATCGACTGGATGCTGGTCACCGCCATCCCGATCTTCGTCTACCGCATGACCGAGTCGGCGATGACGACGTCCCTCGCCTTCCTGATCGAACTCGCCCCGGGCGTCCTCGTCGGCTCCCTCGCCGGGATCGCCGCGGACCGGTACGACCGCAAGAAGCTGCTGCTCGTCTGCACGCTGCTGCACGCGGCCCTGGCGGCCCTGCTCCTTCCGGTCACCTCCGGCGGCCAGCTGTGGCTCGTCTACGCGGTGATCGCGGGGCGCGCGGTGTGCGCGCAGTCCGTCCTGACGTCGAAGAACGCGCTGCTGCCCGACCTCGTGGAGCCCGGGCAGAGCGCGGCGGCCAGCAACCTGGTCGTCCTGAACTCCAACCTCGGCCGCCTGGGCGGCAGTCTGCTCGGCGGCATCGTGGTCGCCGGGGGACTGCGCCCGGTGGCGGCGGGCTCGGTCGTCGGCCTGCTCCTGACGGCCGGCGTGGTCAGCCGGATCCGCCGGCCCGAACGCGCGCCGGTCCGGCCCGGGCCGGAGGCGGCCGCGACCGGGAGCGCGCCGGCCGGACCGATGGCCACGTCGGCGTCCGCGGGCTCGGCGGCCGACGAGAGGGCCCAGCGCGCCGAGGCGGCCGACCCCGCGGCTGCCGGGGGCCCCGGCCGGATGTTCCGGCACTGGCGCGAAGGCGTCGCGGTGATCACCGACGACCGCCGCCTGCGTGTGTCCTTCCTCGCGGCCATCCTCTGCGCCATAGGACAGGGCCTGTTCGTCGTCCTGTTCGTCGTCTTCGTCGCGACCACCCTGCACGGCACCGACGCCGAGATCGGCCTGCTGCGCAGCATCCAGGGCATCGGCGGCGTCGCGGGCGGCCTGGCGCTGGGCTTCCTGGGCACCCGCGTGCACCCGAGGCCGCTGATCACCTGGGGAGCGCTGTCCTTCTCCGGACTGGCGCTGCTGATCTGGAACGCCCCGATGGTCACGACCGCGTTCGGCGTGTACGTCGCACTGTTCGCCGTGGTCGGCCTGCCCGGTGGCGTCTACTACGCCGGGGTGCTCGGGATGGTCCAGCAGCGGGTCCCCGCCGACCACCTGGGCCGGGCCCTCGGCTTCTTCTCCACCGTGTCCAACGGTGCGCAGGCCATCGGCATGGCCCTCGCGGGCCTGCTCGCCGACCACCTGGGCCCGGTGCCGCTGCTGAACGCGCAGGCCGTGCTCTACCTGGCCGCCGGCCTGATGGCCCTGCTCGTACTGGGCGCCCGCAACACCCCGGAGACCCCGGCGACCGCCCCGACCCCCACCCTCGCGCAGGCACCGCTGCCCGACCCCCACGGATAGCACCGCGGCCCGTACCCAAAAAGGGCGAGGTCCGAAGACCTCGCCCGCCCACCTCGGAAGAAAACTCAGCTCACGGCCACACCAGGCAGTACGGCTGGTGCCCCGCCTCATGCAGCCGGTGCGAGAAGTCCTGCCACTCGTGCAGCGATTGGGGGCAGGAGGGGGCTGACCTGGGGTTTCGCGGGGGGATGTGCGTTGACCTGGGGAAACTCCTCTCGGTAGTTCTCATAGGTCAACGCCGTTTCCCAGGCTCATGTGCCCTGGATGTGCCCTCGCCCTGTCTGCAGAACCGGCAGGCAAGCGCCGATCTCGGCCACCAGCCTGCTCAGCGCAGACGTGAGGCTGTCTTGCTCGCTGTTTCTGATCCTGGTCACATGGTCATTGGCCTTTGATGGGATGCGAAACGGGGGGCGCGTGAGCGGCTTACAGGTCTCCGTATGGAAGCGCTACGGACATGACCGTCTCTACGTGAATCAGTCGGACGGCAAGAAGGTCGCATGCTTCGATCGCCGCACGGGGTATCTGGAGCTTCTGGTTGAGGAACAGCGGGACGCGGTACTTGATGTCCTTGCGCCCTATCTCACTGCTTCTTCTTCGCCAGTAGTGCACAAGGCGCTGCGTTCTGAAGACGACCTTGCCGGGAACAGCCCGGGAGACGCGCTGCAGATGAAGGTGGACGAGCTAACGCCCGGCTTCTGGCGGTGGGCGTTGGCCAGGCTGTCCGGTCGGCGTCTGGAGGTGGACAGCTGGCGCGCAGGACTGGCGGGCGAGCGCCGAGTGGGAGCGGAGCTGGAGCGGCTGGCGCGGCGAGGAGACTGGCGAGCGCTGCATTCCATACCCCTGGGCGGTGACGTCGACATCGACCACGTCCTGATCGGTCCGGGCGGAGCCTTCTGTTTCAACACCAAGCGCCATCGTGGAGCGAGCGTCTGGGTGGGCGACGATGCTGTCCGCATAGGCGGCCGGTCGTACCCCTACGTGCGAAAGAGCCGAGCCGAGGCGCGACGGGCCGCTGCCGCGCTGACGACTGCGTGCGGCTTTCCCGTCGAGGTTCAGCCGGTGCTCGCCTTCGTCGCGGCGGCGCGGCTCCAGGTGGTGCCGTCGCTCCGGGACGTGCGTGTCCTTCAGGAGCGCGACATAGCTGCGTTCAGGCACCTCAAGACCGCCTGGCGACCGGACCAGGTCGAGGCGGTGTACGAGGCGGCACGTGATCGCCGTACGTGGATTCGCTCTTGACGGTTGGCCGAGTTACAGCCAACTTTCGCGGAATGTGGCCTGTTCGCGTCATTACTCGCCGGTCCCTGTTGAGGGCGCCGCTTCTCTCCTGCATCCTGGAAGGCTTTCTGTCGAGCCATGATCTGGGGGGATAGATGTCTCTTCACTCTGCACTCCGTGCGAATGATCCGGAGGCGGTCCACCGAACGCGCCAACTCATCGAATACATGCGCGAAATTGTTCGCGGGTCGTACAAGCCGGTGCGGGACTGGCAGAAATATCCGGAGGTTCTCTGGCTCTCCGGGCTGCCGGACGACAAGCTCCGGCAACGCCCCGACAGCGACCAGACGCTGCTCAAGGTGGCCCACCGCCCGCCGCGCCCGGCTCCTGTCCTGCCCGAGGTGCTGGCGGGGTGGGTCGACCCTGAGGCCGCCGCCACTGCGACGCCAGAAGCCCCGCCGCTGGCCGAGTCGGGACCGGGCCAGGGCTGGCAGGAGGACGAGAACGGAGACCTGTTCGAGGTCTTCGAGATCCGCCGGGAGGACGCGCACGACGTGCTGCGCGCCTACGGGCGATGGCTCGACGCGTGGCGCAAGTGGTCGGAAAAAGAGCTCGTCGACCGGCCGTACCGGGAACTCCATCAGCAGCTGTACCGAATGGCGACCAGGATTCAGCAGGACGGCGAGGAATACGAGGCGGTACTGGGAGCCGGATTCCTGACCATCGGGGCCGCACGCCCGTCCGCGCGTATCGCCCGGCACATTCTGACGGCGCCGCTGGTTCTCACCGTGAATTCGGCGGACATGTCCATCACCGTCGCACTCGCACCCGGAGACCCCGCGCGGCTAGAAGACGGCGAGTTCCTCGGCGCGGACGAGGGCTACAGCACCCGTCTGCTGAGCCCGCTGCGGGACCGTGTCGATGCGGACGGATTTCATCCGCTGTCCCGTGACTGCCAGGACATGCTCGCCGACTGGTCGGAGAGGGCGTTCGGCACCGATCGCGCGGCGGCGTTCCACCGTGGCTGTGGCCGCCCGTCCGTCGACCCGATGCTGCCGGTGCCCACGCTCGGGTTCGCGCCGGCGATCATTCTCCGCCAGCGCGGCCAGGGCGCCCTCGTGAACTTTTACGACGGCATCGCGAACCGCCTCGCCCAGCCCGGTGCCGTCGCTCCCCTGGGTCTGGCCCAGTTGCTGTACCAGCTGGAAGCGGAGGACCGCAGGCTGTGGGGTACGGCGGGGGGGCGTGACGTGCCGCCCGCGCTCGGCCCCGACCCGCTGTTTCCGCTGCTGTCGAACGAAGCCCAACGGGATGTACTGAGGCGCCTTCAGACCGATACGGGCGTCGTCGTCCAGGGACCGCCCGGCACCGGAAAGACACACACCATCGCCAACCTGGTGTGTGCCTTGCTGGCAGACGGCAAGCGGGTGCTCGTGACGAGCGAGAAGGGCCAAGCGCTGAAGGTCCTCCGACAGCAACTGCCGGCCGAACTGCGCAGCCTTTGTGTCCTCCAGGGCGACCGGCGTCAGGACGGCAGCGACGACCTGGAACAATCCGTGCGTGCGCTCTCCCAGCTCAGTGCCACCCAGTCGAAGGAGCGTCTCGACGCGAGGATCAAGAACCATGAGGCGCTGCGCTCGGATCTGTCGGACACCTGCGCGCGGCTCCGTGACGAACTCCGCGCTGTTCGTGAGGCGGAGTGGTACGAACACCCTGACGTGGCACCCGGTTACCGGGGGCGGCTCGCGGGGATCGTGGAGACCGTCACTGCCGGTGCACCAAAGTACGACTGGATGCCCGCCTTGCCCGCTTCGGCACCCCGAGAACCTTCGCTGAGCCAGGACGAGGCACAACGTCTGCTGGGTCTGGTGTCCCGGCACGGAGCCGGAGTGCTTGATGAGTATGCCGCCCGTTGCCCAGACCCCGCAGACTTCGTCGCCCCCGTGTTGTTCGAAGAGGCGGTCAACGCCCTGGACGCCGCTCTGCGCGCCTGTACCGGACTGTCGTCCGACCCGCTCGCCCTCGAACTCGCCGATCAGGGAAGCGAATTGATTACGACGCTGGTCGAACTGCTGGACGCGGCGGAACACGCGCTGCAGAGCGAGGGCCTGCCGGGAGACCCGGCCGCCTGGCCGCCCGAGGAGTGGACCACGACCGCCTTGCAGGACGGGATGGCAGGTCGGCGACAGCAGTTGTGGGAGGGAGTACGCCAGTCGTCCGCCCGTGCCGCAGAGGTGCAGAGCGTGTTTCAGCACCTGCCCTTCACCGTGCTCGACATACCCGATGTGGCGCTTGCCGAGGAAGCGCGTCTGATCGCCGCTGGGAAGGACCTCGCACAGTACCTGCGCGGCGGCGGAAAGCTGCGCAAGCTGGCTCTGAAGCCGGTGCAGAAGGAAGCCGAAGTCCTTTTGCGGGACTGCCGGGTGGACGGACGGCAGCCCAGCACGCCGGAGGAGATCTCCGCTCTGGTGGCCCATCTTGCGGCTCGCCAGTGCGTCCGGCAACTGAACGAGCGCTGGCAGAGCGTCGGCGTGCCCGGGGCCGACGGCTCCACGGAGGTGGCTCTGTCGCAGCTGATGGACCGGGTGCCGACGCTCCGCGCGGTCGACAGGTTCACCCACTCCGTACGTGAGCTGCACGACGTCCTGCTCAGGGCCCGGATCAAGGCCACCGTACGCACGGCACAGCAGTGGGACGATGTCCGTACCTCGGCGAACGGTGCGGAACAACTGCTCCGCGCCCGTGCGGCAGAGGAGAGGCTGCGTTCCATCGCCGAGCAGCTGCCGCGGCCTGATGCCCGCGGAGTGGCCGAACTGGCGGAGGTGCACCGGGCCGTCACCGCCCGTGATCCGCGGGCGTACACGTCCGCGATCGACGCGCTGTCCGAGGCGTTCCACCGGGAGGCCGATCGCCGTCAGGCCCGCAAACTCCTGGACCGGCTGTCCGAGGACCATCCCGAACTGGCCCGGCGTTTCGCCGAGTCCCCGGCGGAGACGGCTTGGGAGACCCGCCTCATGGACCTGAACGGAGCCTGGGCGTGGCGGCGAGCGCGCACCTTCCAGGACACGATGCTGGCACCTGGCAGGGAAGCCAAGCTGGAAGGAGAACTGCAAGCAACCGAGGCGCAGTTGCGGAGGACCGTGACCCAACTGGCGGCCGACCGGGCGCTGTACCACTGCCTGGACCGGATGACGGCCGGACAGAAACAGGCACTGAGCGCCTACGCGTCGGCCACGGCGAACGCGGGCAGGGGAATGACGGCACTCGGCAAACGGCACCTGAAGGCCGCCCGCTCCGCGATGCGTGACGCGCGTGGCGCGGTCCCGGCATGGGTCATGCCGATCAAGCAGGTGGCCGAAATGATTGATCCCGAGCCGGACGCCTTCGACGTCGTCATCGTGGACGAGGCGAGCCAGGTCGGTCTGGACGGGCTGATGCTGCTGTGGCTCGCTCCGAGGATCATCGTCGTGGGCGACGACAAACAGTGTGTCCCGTTCTACACGGGTGGCAAGCACGAGCGGCTCAACGAACTTCTCGACTCGCTCCTGCCGCATCTCACCGACTGGCAGCGGGACGGGCTCAGCCCCAAGTCCAACCTCTACGACCTGCTGTCGGCGCGCTTCAGCGAGACGATCCGGCTCACCGAGCACTTCCGGTGCATGCCGGAGATCATCAAATGGTCCTCCGCCCAGTTCTATCCCGACAACGAACTCGTGCCGCTGCGCCAGTACGGAGCGGACCGGCTGCGACCCCTCGAAGTCGTCCATGTCCAGGAAGGCCACTGCGAGGGACGGCGAGAGACTCTGGTCAACCGGCCCGAGGCCGAACGCATCGTCGCCAAGCTGCTGGAACTCGCGGAGGACGAGGCGTACGCGAAACGGAGTTTCGGAGTCATCGTGCTCCGTTCCGGACTCCAGACAAGGCTGTTGGAGAACCTCATCGACACGCGGATCGACTCCCCGATCCGGGACCGGCACAACATCCGTGTCGGCACGGCCGAACAGTTCCAGGGAGACGAACGGGACGTCATCCTGCTCTCGCTAGTCGTCGACGCCCACAACATACGGCTCGTGAACGGCCCAGGTGACGGAAGGCGGTTCAACGTGGCCGCCAGCCGGGCCCGCGACCAGATGTGGCTGTTCACCTCCGTCACACCGGATCAGCTGAACAGCAGGGACCTGCGCCACTCCCTCCTCACCTACATGCAGGCGCCGCCGGAACTCCAGGGCACCTCTCCCGGCCTGTCCGCCGTCTCGCCCGACGAGCCGTGCGATCCGTTCGAGTCCCTCTTCGAGCAGCGGGTCTTCCGCAGGATCAAGGCACGTGGCTACCACGTCGTCCCCCAGTGGAAGGTCAGCGGCAAACGCATCGACCTCGTCGTCGTCGGAGAGACGGGCCGCCTCGCCGTGGAGGGCGACGGCAGTCCGTATCACTCCACCCCCGACCAGATCCGCGAGGACTACGAGCGGGAGCGCGAACTGCGCCGGGCCGGATGGCAGTTCTGGCGGATACGCAGCAGCGAGTTCGCCCTATCTCCGGAGGATTCGCTGACTCCGTTGTGGAAGCGCCTTGACGCTCTGGGAATCCGGCCTGGAGTCACCGAGGAGGTCCAGGGCGACTCGGGGAGCACTTGGTCCCCAGTAGAGATGGACGATGCCGACCTCACCAGCGATGAACTCGACGCCATGCTCGATGAGGATGCGTCCGTCTCTCTCGAAGGAGCCTGATGTGAACGAGATCTTCGACGACAGCACGCTGACGGAGATCGCCCACCTGATCTGTGGAGACGAGACGCCGCTGCTCTATCGGAAGGGGTACGAGATAGCCGCGTTCTTCCAGCGGGCGGGTTGGGACGACGTTCCGGAGTACGACGGCACACCGAGGCACAAGTGGACCTTGGATCTCCTCAGGGAGCGACAGGAGGACGGTACGGATGACGCCAGGCGAGCCGTCCTTCGCCTGGCGAATCGCCTTGAGTACTACAACCAGCAGCAGGAGTACCAGGCCATGCTGAAGCGGCTCAACGAGATACTCGTGCTCGATGGTCGCCGCGTCGGTGAGGACGGAGGCCAACCGGTCCTCGTCCGCTGCGAAGCCGGTTTCGAGGACGAGGTACGTCAGCTGCGGCAAGTCGAGCTGAAGGTCTCTGTGACGGAGGTGGTGAGCGACCCGGAACTCGCCGCCACCGTGCAACTCCGGTTGGATGAGGCACGCATCTGCTACCACCACGGCGCCTACACGTCGGCAGTCATCATGCTGGGCAGCCTGCTGGAGGGGGTGCTCGCGCATGCCGCGCAGACCCGCGCCGCTGGCGTACGCATGCCGAAGCCGATGCGGAACATGGGGCTGAAAGACTTCCTGGACTTCGCGTACGACAACGAATGGATCGAGCATGATGCCAAACTGGCCTCGGAGCTTATCCGGCAGTGTAGGAATCTCGTGCATCCCCTGGCGGAAAAACAGAACGGACACAGCCCAAACCGCGACACGCTCGACATGTGCTGGCCGGTCGTGAATGCCACGCTGAACGATCTCGCGGCAACGGCGGCAACGCCTCCTGCTCCTCCTTCTCCACGTGCGTCGGCAGACCAAGCTCGTGGTCGCAATCCCAATACCGCCGCGCAACGACCAACGCCTGCCTCTGTCGCTCGTCGCCGTCCGGGTGGGGGAACAACGGCAGGCACTTGAACCATGGGTGCCCAATCCAGCGTGGGCGGAGAAGCGCGGAGTAACAACGGCTGATGCCGCGTGCACGATACCCGTGTCGTGGCTTGGCGCGTCCGCCTGAACCGTCCCCGATACCAGCACCTAGCGTCTACGGCATACTGCCCCGGATGACGCGAGCGTCGTCGCCTGCTCCGCCATTCGCAACTTCCAGGGCGCCGGGTCTACTTCAGCAATCTCCTGCCACAGTGCCGCCGTGGCGGAGCTGAACGCTGCGAGTGCTTCGGCCTTTGCGTCCCGCCAGGACGGAAACCGACTAGCGAAGGTGAGCGCCTCCTCCACGGAATGCCCGGCGTCCATGAGCTGGAGGAGAAGGGCGCTGGGGTCGATCCAGGCCGCCCCTCGGGTCGGCCAGGCCCAGTCGATGAGCCGCGCACGGTCACCGGTGATCAGAACGTTGTCTGGGGCGAAATCGGTGTGTAGGAGAGCGTTGCCCTCGAAATAGTGCAGGGAGCCCGGCGGGGCGTAGTCCGCCCATCGGTCGACAGCGTCCTTGATCCCGACGTCGGCCGGGGCCGTGACTGCTTGTAGTTCGGTGAGCGCGGCTTCCACGAGCGGCAGGTCGGGTGAGCCGGGCGCGTAGTCGGCGTGGCGGCCGTCGACCACCTCGTAACCGAGAATGCTCCAGCCATCGAACTCCAGGTGCCAGTACAGGCGTGGGCAGGACGCCGGAAGATGCGGGGCGATCGCCGCCTCGCGGCGCTGTGCACCGACCTGGGGGTTGTCGGTCGGGATGCCCTTCACGAAGACCCTGCCGCTTTCGGTCTCCAGGACGGAGGCGATGCCGGAGTTCATGCCGCCCTGCGCGGTGGCCGTCTGGTGGACGGCGCCGGTTTTGTCGGCGATGGCCTGGCGGATGCCGGCGGGGAGCTGCTCGAAGGGGATGCGGGACATGGACACGCGCGGTTCCTCATGGGGTGCTCAGGCGCGGGGGAGTGCCGCCCCGTCCAGAGTACGGCCGGGGCGGCACTCAAGGGGTGGAACAGGATGGCGGTACGGGCGCCACCCGTGGTCGATCTAGTAGGGCTGGTCGTCACCGGCCGAGCAGCTGCACTCGGCGCCCTCGGCAGCCTCGTCCAGGTCGGAGACGATCTCGAATTCGTCGTCCTTGATCAACGCGGTGGTCAGCGGCACCGGCAGAACACCGGTCGGGCCGTCCGTCGGGCGGCGGCCGATGGTGAGCAGCACCGGCTCGCTGGGCGAGGTCAGGGTTGCGGTGGGCGGAGTCATGATCCGTAACCTCCATGCTGGCAGTAGAGCTCTCGTCGGTCCCCCGCCTCCTGGTAGAGCCTGGCCAGCGGTCGGCACGTGCGACATGTGCTGACCTTCGTGCAGCCGGAGCATCCACCGGTGCGGAGCTGTAGGGACTCGGCGACCGCGCCGAGTCGGGGGAGGGCTTCGACGCCCTCGGTGATGAGGTTCACGCTCGGGTCGCGGCCGACCTTGCAGATCGACGCGATGCCGTGCGGGTTGACGTGGAAGAACGTGTGGCCGGCGTTGCAGCCGGTGAAGACGCTCCGGGCCTTGAGATGCCCCAGTGCCTGCGTCGCCAGGGGGTTCGCCTCACCGTCGATGGTGGGCGACATGTTCGTGAAGACCTGGTGCGGGAAGCCATACGACTTCGCGAGGTGCACCATCGCTTCTGTCTCGTGCGCATTGTCGTCCGAGACGATCACGTTCAGGCGGACCGGCAGCCTGTCCTCGCGGGCGGCGTCCAGGCCCATCAGGAACCGGCCGAACGCCCCGCGGTTCCGCGTCACCTTGTCATACGTCTCGGCGGTGGCACCGTAGACGCTCAGGGTCAGTCGGTATGGCCGGTGGCGGGCGAACAGGTCCCGGATTGGCTCCTTCCGCAGCGAGGAGCCATTGGATGAGACCTGGACCATCATCCCGAGCCGGTGGGCGTACTCGTACGCCGCGCCGAACTCGCGGTCGATCAGCGCCTCACCGCCGGTGATCTGCAACCACAAGACCCCGGCGTCCCTCAGCGTCTGCAGTAGCGCCTGCTTACCGGCCCAGTCCAGGCCCTCGAATCGCTTCTCCCCGAGGTAGCAGAATTCGCAGTCGTAATCACAGCCGAGGTTGATCTCCCACGACGCCTTGCCGTACCCGTACCGGGACCGCTCGCGGACGAGCACGACGTTCCCGACCGGCGACGCGGGCAGCTCGGTCCCCCACGCTTCCCGCGCCGCGTCGGCCAGCCAGTCCGGGACGGATCGGCCTTCCGCGCCGGCGGCCCGCAGCTCCTTGTAGCGGACCTCCGGGATACGCACGCCGGCTGCCCGGCCGGGCTGGACGAGGAGGTACTGAGCGAGAAACGGGCTGGCCACGAGCCGCGGAGCTGATTTGGTCCCCCGCCTCTCCGCGCTGGTGTTCGTCACGGTCATGGCATCTCCACTGGTTGGGTATGAGCGGTCGGGCTTGGTAGTGGGCGGCGATCAGGTTGGCCGCCAGCTCAGCCGGTGGAACCCGCGCCAAGCGCGGGTCAGGGGTGTGATCCGTGCGTGTCGAGGCGGTCACGTCGATCGCGAAGCCTTATGAGGCGGACACAAGCACGATCAGCAGTGGTCCGGCGTAGCGGGCACCCTGCGTGACCTGGGCGGTGAGACGATCGTTTACGGCTTCCACCAGCCCCTCCACGGGCGGGTGATGATCTCCCGGTACGTATGGTGCGAGGGATTGCGGCCACCGTGCGTGAACACCCAGCTCTGCGGTTCGGCGAAGTCGCTGCCGGGCGGCGAGGTCTCGCCACAGACCGCGCACTGCATCGCGTACGTGGTGGGCTCTGCGTCGGGTTCCCGGTCGGGCTGGAGGGTCCACTCCTGGTGGCGCAAGATCGTGCGGCTGGTCATCGAACCGTCTCCAGAGCTGTGGCGACGTAGGGGTGCTGGAGAGCAGCGCGGAGGGCATCCGTGTCGGTGAGGGTGTCGTCGTCAGGCAGCTCGCACCACCCGCCGAACCAGTCGTCGAGCAGCTCCAGGCCGGGTGCAACGAGCCAGGAGTTCGTGGAGAGAAGCCGTACCGGCAGATCGTCCCAGCCGGTTGCGGTGCCGGTCGGGACGGCGTAGTAGAGACGCCGGTTGGGCCTGTCGTAGAGCACGGGGCCGACGGAAGTACCGATGCAGCGCAGGTAGGCCAGGGCTAGGAGGCCGATCTCGGCGGAGGTGCGCACGACGTCCCAGCCGTCGCCGACCTTCAGCAACCGCAGCCCCGGCACGTCGTTCACCAAGGGAGCCCTTCGCAACGCATCGCGCACGGACATCACGCATCCCCCTGCGGCCGGAAGCTGTGGCTCGCGCCGAGCGAAGAGGTGGATTCGGTGGTGGGCGTGAGGCGGCGGACCACGATCAGACGAGCGCCTGCTGCTGTTATCTGCCGCCTGCGCTCGGTACCGAGGCCCTTCGGGCCGAGGTGGCTGAGAGCTGGCACCACGGCACCGTAGGCATCGGGGAGTTCGAGCGCGTCGAGCAGACCGACGAAGGCGGGGGAGCGGATGATCACCGTGGAGTCGCGTTCGGTGAAGACACCGCACAGGGCCAGTTCGTGCCGGTCGCAGTACTCGATGAGGCAGTCGACGAGCGCCGCATGGCGGGGCCGCCCGCCGGTGACGTGGCGTAGGTAGCCGAAGACCTGGGGGAAGGCGACGGGGTGGCGTTCGGTGATGAGATCGTCGTCCATGCCCACAGCGTCGGCCGTCGTGAACGGCCTCGAAATGACCTGCTGTTGTACTTCCGTTGCACTTCCCACCGCACGTCGTCACCGACAGTGCTTCCATACGTGTCGGAGGGAGGTCATCCGTGGTCAGCGTGCAGCAATGGACAGGTCGGGAGGCGAGCGCCCTGCGCGCCGCGTTGCGTATGAGCACGCGCGCTTTCGCCGAGCACCTCGGTGTCGCCCTGCGCACGGTTGCGAAGTGGGAGAGCCTCGGCGCGGAGACACAGCCCCGACCGGACACCCAGGCCATCCTCGACACCGCACTCGCACGGGCGGATTCCGCTGCCCAAGCCCGCTTCGAGGCAGTGCTGTTCCCTGAGCGGAAGAGCGCGCGGCCGGCGGACTACGAGACCTGGACCGAGGACATCGAGCGCGCTGTTGTCTGCATCAGCCGTCAGGACTTCCCGTTCGCCTCAACCCTGTTGAACCGCTGGTTGGGCAGCCGGGTACCCCAGCAGTTGGACTACAAGGGTCTCTATTTGTACGGCCGTTCCCTCGTGCTCCTGGGCGACCTCCAGCGCGATCAGGGCGCGATCCTCGGTCCACTCTCCGCCCGCCACTCCTACCTGACCGCCCGCGGCATGTTCACCGAGCTCGACATCCCACGTCGGGTGGCTCAGATCGAGCTGTCCCTGGCCGTCGTTCAGGAGATGTCGGGCGAGTTGGAATCCTCCGCTCGCCACTACGAACTCCTCGCCGGGGACCAGCGCCTGAGCCCGCGTGACCGTGCCAGGGCGCGGCTGTGGGTGGGTACGGCGCTGAGCAAGGAGGGCGACAACGAGTACGCCACCAACGCGATGACGGCCGCCACTCGTGCCTTCGAAGACCTGGGCGAGCCGGAGGACTGGTCGGTCGCCCACCAGAAGCTGGCCCTGGCCCATCGTGGTGCCGGCGACCTGAAGCAGGCACTGCACTACATCGACATCGCGCGCACCACCGGCACGGTCGATTCCCCGATGCAGCGGGTGCGGTTGGACACCGCGTACGGGCACATCCTTCTGTCGGATGCGGCGACCCGGAATGATGGGCTGTCCGTCCTCGATCAGGCGGCACAGGTGGCCCGGCAGTACGGGCTGAGCCACCAGCTGCGCAGTATTGAGGGCATCCGAAAGGGCCAGCAAGGATGAGCCAGGGAGTGCCAGTGCCGGAGCACGAGCAGCGCCAGATCACCGACGAGCAGTTCCACGACGCGACGCTGATCTGGGATTACCACCAGATGGGGCACGAGCTGCGGCCCTGCTCGGCGGCGATCGGCCTGGGCAGCCACGACCTGGGCGTGGCCACCGCGGCGGCCGAGCTCTACCGCGTCGGGCTCTTCCCGGTCGTGGTCTTCAGCGGCGGCAACAGCCCCACCACCCGCGCTCGCTTCCCGCGCGGCGAGGCTGTGCACTACCGCGAGCACGCGCTGACCCTGGGCGTGCCGGACGAAGCGATCCTGGTCGAGCCGAAGGCCGCCAACACCGGCCAGAACATCACCTTCTCCCGCGAGCTGCTGACCCAGGCCGGGGTGGAGGTGCAGTCGCTGCTGCTGATCTCCAAGCCGTACATGGAGCGCCGCTCGTACGCGACCTGTCGCAAGCTGTGGCCCGAGGCCGAGGTCGTATGCGCCTCCGAGCCGCTGGAGTTGGACGACTACATCAAGTCCATCGGCGACGAGAAGCTCGTCGTCGACATGCTCGTCGGCGACCTGCAACGGGTGATCGAGTACCCGAAGCTCGGCTTCGCCGTCGAGCAGGACGTACCGGGGGATGTGTATGACGCTTACGAGCGCCTCCTGGGCGCCGGCTTCGACAGCCGCCTCATCAGCACCTGAGCCGCCCAGCGCCGATGCGCCGGGCAGGCTGTGCGCGATCCACCAACCCAACCTCTTTCCCAGGCTGTCCACCCTGGCGAAGCTGTTCTCCGCTGACCACTGGATCGTTCTGGACGACGTGCAGTTCGCCCGGCGCGACTACCAGCACCGCGCCCGTCTCGCCGCCCTGGACGATCCATCCAGACAGCAGTGGCTCACGCTTCCGACGCATCTTCCCTACGGGCGCCCGACGCTGATCAGCCAAGCACGGCTCGTTGATCCGCGTCGCTCGCGCCGGACGATGCAGCTGCTCATGCGCCAGTACTACGGCCGCAGCCGCTACTGGGGCGCTGTGGCCGAGGTACTGGACGCGCTCGACGACTCGGACCGTGTGGCCGACTTGGCGAGGACATCGACGACCGCCCTGCTCAACGCTCTCGGCTGGTCGGGAAAGGCGCGGGACAGCGGCGAGATCCCGACCCGGCAAGGCCGCTCCCAGCGCCTCGCCGACCTCGCGGCAGCCACCGGCAGCACCCACTATCTGTGCGGCACCGGTGGTCTGCGTTATCTCGACGCCGGTCCCTTCGAGACCCACGGCATTCCTGTGCTGCCCTTCCACACCCCTGTGGATGACCCGCTCTGGCGGTGGGCCCGTCGATGCAGCAGCCTGTGGGCCCTGAGCAAGATCGGGCCCGATGCGCTGGCCGACCAGCTGGCTGCCCAACGAGAAGCCCACCATCCTGGAGCCCACGCGTGACCGAGCCCACCGCTAAGGAACCGGCCAAGAAGCCCTTCCTGTACGTAGTCGTCTGTGCGTGCGGCATCGCCGGTGACGTAGGCAAGCTGATTACCGCCGCGCAGGAAAACCACTGGGACGTCGGCGTCATCGCCACCCCACAAGGACTCGGCTTCCTCGACGCGGAGGCGGTCGAGGCGCAGACCGGCCGCCCCATCCGCTCGGCATGGCGGTCACCAGGTGAACCGCGCCCGACTCGACCCGCGGATGCGATCGCGGTCGCCCCGGCAAGCTTCAACACCGTCAACAAGTGGGCCGCCGGGATCTCCGACAATCTCGCCCTGGGGGTCCTGTGCGAAGCACCCGCCATGGACATCCCGGTCGCCGTGCTGCCGTACCTGAACTCAGCCCAGGCCGCCCACCCTGCGTACCGCCAGAGTCTGGAACGGCTACGCGAGATGGGCGTCCTGATCGGCTCGTACGAACCGCACCGGCCAAAGGCCGGCGACGGGGCCGATTGCTACCGCTGGGAGGAAGCCCTGGAGCTCCTCGCGCCCAAGCTGTCCGCCCCGGCCTGATCAGCGCCGCCGTGTCGGTGACCCCTGCGGTGGCCGAGCAATGGCTGCCGAAGGGTGGACCGGCGCGCTGGGCCGTTGCATGGCACTGTGGGCCCTGGCTGCCTGGGCCCAAGGACCGGGAACGTGGCGCTCGCCGAGGCGGCGGATACGCCAGGTCAGCGCGCGGGCGGGACTGTGGGCGTCGTCCAGGGCACGTTGGTGCAGCGCTTGGCCGAGGACGGTGGCTGCGTTGTGTCCTGCTGCCTCTGCCTGGGCGAGCACGGTGGCGAGTGCGTTCCAAGCGGGGTCGTTGAGGATGCGCTCGGCGTGCTCCGGAACCACATCCTGAAGGTGGTGGGCGAAGCGGCGCTTGGTCTGCGGGCCGGGTGCCCGGCTGGCGAGGCCGACCAGGACGGGCTCGGCGGTCTGCGCGTACGCGGTCTGCAGGTGGAGTAGCGCCTGTTCGGCTGCTGCCTCCTGCTGGGCGTGCTGGCGGGTGCGGTGCCAGTGCAGCCCGAAGGCGACCGCGGTGAGTGCGGCGTCCAGGAGCATGATGAACCCGGTGCCGTCACTGTCCTGTGGCCTCTCCCGCCAGATGGTCTGGATGCTGTGGCGCAGGGCGCGGGTGCTGTCGAGGTCGGCGGCGATGCGGGAGCGGGTGGCGCGCTCGAAGGCAGCGGCGGCTTGTTCGAGTTCGGCCTGCGCCGCGGTCGGTGTCATGACGGGCAGCAGGTCCAGCGTCGCGCCGAGCGCGACGAGTTGGCCTTGGGCCGTCTGCTCGTTGCCTTTCGCGAGGTGGTGGGGATGCGTTCGGTGGCGGCGGTGGCCTGGTGCCACGGGTTGCCAGGCTGGATGGTGGTCGGCTCGGGGCTGGTGGTGGCGAGGCGTTCGCGGATCTTGGGCAGGGAGAGGTCAGGGGCGAGGGTGGAGCCCGCGAACCACACCGGGTTGCCTTCCTCGTTCACGTTGCCGGGCAGGGCGAAGTTGCAGCCGAGCGTGTCGCCGGAGGGAGCGAGCTTGAGGCGTACGTCCACGCCGGTTGCCTCCAGCAGCGAGAAGAACTCGGCCTCGTCGGCCGCGGCGGCGACCGCGCGGCGCACCCGCATGCGCAGGACCTCGCGGGCGGTGGCGTCCTGGGCCAGGCGTTCGGCTTTGAAGTGTTCCTTGCTGGTAGGGCGTTTGGCGGCGGTGCCGTCGCCGGGCCTCAACCGCCTGAGCCCGTAGTCGACTTCGATCTGGCGGGCTTCGCGCTGGACGGCTCGGATGTCGTAGTCCCGTTTGGGGCGGCGGCCGTCCTGGCGGACGAGGGTGGCGGCGATGTGGATGTGGTCGTCGGCGTGCCGGGCGGCCACCCAGCGGCAGGCTTCGGTGTCCCCGGCGGGGGCGATGCCGGCGGCGGCCACGATCCGGCGGGCGATCTCCGCCCACTGGGCATCGGACAGGATCGGGTCCTCCGGGGAGGCGCGGACCGGGCAGTGCCAGACCGTCGTCTGAGGAGCCTGGCAGCCGAGCATGGCCACCGGCTGGTCGAGTTGTGTGTGGAGCTGCTTCTCCACCTCCTTGGGGCCGCGGTGTGGGCTGCGGCCGGGGTCGGGGGCGAAGTCGTTCCAGGACGCGACCAGGTGGGGGTCGACGTGCTCGTTGGCGTCGCCCTTGCCGAAGAGGTAGGCGATCACACGGCGGGTGCTGCCCTTGCCGGTGATGATCTTCGGTATCACCAGTCCTGCCTCCCCTCGGTGACTTGGGCGACGGTGGTGTCCACGTCGGCGATCGACGTTTCGACGCAGGCCAGGAGCCGGTGGACGACGCCGGGCTCGGGCCAGGCGCCGTCCTTGTTGAGGTGCCAGGTGAGCTGGTTGAGGTTGTTGCCGAGCCAGCCGAGCTGCCGGTTGGTGGCCATCAGTGCCTTCACCATGGCGCGGTAGTCGGCGATCGCGGCGGTGGGGTCCTCGGCGCGGGCGGCGGCGAGCGACGCCTCGGCGACGTAGCCGCCGATCTGCATACGGCTGCGCGCGGCGGCGTGGGCGAGGTCGGTGAACTCGCTGTCGCTGTAACGGGGGTGGACGCGGCGCTCGCGCAGGCGCGGCTGACGCAGGCGGCGCTGCGGCTTCGGCGTCTGCGCGGCGTGGGGCGACGGTCTGGTGGCTCCCGTCTCGGTCGGCGCCCCCGGGCCGGCCGACCCCGGCGCCCCCTCGGCGCCGGCTGCCTCCGCCGTCCCAGGGGCGGAGGCCGGGTAAGGACTCCTTACCCGACAACTTGCTGCGCTGTCTGGGGCTGAGGTGGTGTGCGTCGGCTGTTGAGCTGTGGGGAGTTCGTGGTGCTGTCCGTGCATGGTGGTGCTCCGGTGGTGAGAGGGGCGGGGCTGTGTCACGTGCGTTGCATCCGTCCCATGCCTGGTCAGCACAGGTACGGACGCTCGGGCAGGTACGGAGAAGTCCGTCCCGGTGAGGACATCCGTCCCCGTGCTGACCTGCGCGGGGACGGATGCGACGCAGTGATACGGACCCAGCGGGAGGCGGGTCAGCGGGCGCGTTTGGGGCCGACGGGGCCGCCGGGCGGGCCGATAGGCAGCTGACCCGACGGGGCGGCGGGCGGCGTGCCCTGAACCTGGCGCGCGGTTGTGGCGTCGTGCGCGGTGGCAGGCGCCGTCTCGGTGAGGTCGGGGCAGTGCCGGGCCCAGCTGTCGAGGAACCGGTTACGGGCGTAGCCCTTGGCCTGCCTGCCCTTGTCGAACCGGTAGTTGGCCGGGCGGATGTCGAAGTCCCGGAGCAGCCTGCCCAGGTGGTAGACGCTGAGTCCCTTGGTGCCGTGTTCCGCCCAGGGGGCGTCGGGGTCCTGGAGCAGGGTGGTGACCAGATCCAGGGAGGACAGGGCTTCGGGGTTGCCGTGCGCCTGGAAGA
Organism: Streptomyces sp. NPDC021562; assembly: GCF_040640875.1. NCBI lineage: Bacteria > Bacillati > Actinomycetota > Actinomycetes > Kitasatosporales > Streptomycetaceae > Streptomyces > Streptomyces sp. NPDC021562. Next base: position 214,307 of record NZ_JBFACN010000012.1, on the reverse strand, counting down.
TGCGGTGTATGTCGCGCAGCAGCCTTGTCTTCAGGTTGGTCTGCTCGTCCTGGACGGCCTCGTAGCGGGTCATCGCGACACAGGCCGCACGGGCGCTGGCGGGCCAGTGGCCGTCGGCCAGGTCGGCGATGATGACCAGCGGTTCCCAGGTGTCCGCCGCCCGGTCCTCCACCGGCATCGTCGGCGCCATTCGGCCGGCCGTGGCGCGCAGCGGTCCCAGCCAGGCGGCCAGCTTGTCCCGCAGTGCGTTCAGTTCCGGTGTGGCGTAGCGCGAGCGGAACGGGGTCACCTTCTCGCCCGGCTTGCGCTTTTGCATGCGGAGCACGACCGCCCGGTCTGTGATCGTGTCGGGCAGGTCGCCGATCGAGGCCAGTGCGGCCATGGCGAAGGTCGGATACGGGGTCGGCTTGTGCTCCGGACCGGAGATGCGCCAGGCGGGCCGGTTGCGCTGGTGTCCGGCGTTCAGCAGGCCGCGCAGTTCCTCGTTGTCGCCGGCCTTGCTGAAGATGGTGTCGGCCTCCAGGATTGTGCGCGGGTTCTTGCCGATGATGCGGAAGAGCACCGCCGTGGACATGTTCACCGTCATGATCGGCTGGTGGACGGTCTCGTGGAGCACGTCCAGAACACGGGACTTGCCGCAGCCCTTGGTCGGGCCTACGACCGCCAGACGCGGCGCGTGCTGCAGAACGGTCTGGATGTGCGTGGCCGCCACCCACAGGGTGACCGCTGTCAGTGCCTCGTCACTGGGCAGTACGACGTACTTGCCGATCGCCGCCCGCAACTCATCCAGCAGTTCCGCACCCTCACCGGAATCCCGTTCCCCAGGGTCTGCCGGTCCCCGAGGAGGCCGGGGGACGGTCCCGTGATCCGGTCCCCGTGCGTCGACGTAACTGGTCCCCTCCTGCTGGGCGGTTCCCGCCGCGGGGTTGTCAGACTCTGTCAACTGGCGGGGACCGTGATCACGGTCCCCATTGCGGTCCCCTGGCGCAACTGCAGCCTCTTGGGGACCGGTCCCCGATTTCCCGTCGCTGACCTGCGAGTTTGCACTGGATGTCGATACGGGGACCGGTACGTGCGGGGATCGAGCAGCGGGCATTTCGCGGGGACGGTCCCCAACAGCGGCATCTGCAGACGGCTGGGGACGGTCCCCGTGTGCTTCCACATCCGCCGAGTGCTCGACGGTCCCCGACGCCGGGGACCGTGTGTCCGCCTGATCCCTGCGGCGCCAGGGGACGCCGTCGCCAGGGGCCGCGGGAGTGGGCCAGCCGATTGGGGAGGTGTTCGTGGAGCTGGGGGACGTAGAGTCCTCCATAGGCGTTCCTCTCTGGTGAGAGGCAGGACGGGCGAGGTCCCGCCCCTCACCAGCTCATTCGTTCAGGGATGGGCGATCAGTTGGGAAGTCTTCGGCCCTCGGCGTTGGCGCGCCGGGGGTCGCTTCGTTGTCCGTGCCAGACGCGCGGTCAGGCCGTGAGGTCGTACGACGTCTGGGCATCCAGCCACGCGTCCACCTCCCGCCAGCGGTAGCGCAGGTGACGGCCAACCTTGTGGACGTTGGGGCCGATGCCCCGGTACTTCCACTGGTAGAGGGTCTTCACCGGCACCCCGAGGTACGCGGCCACGTCGGCGGGAGTGGCGAGCTGGTCACGCTCGGCGCCGGCAAGGCGCGGGGAGTGGTTCGGCAATGAGGTCTCCATATCGGAATCAGGGTTTTGGATGGCAGGCGTGGGCAACACAGCCACACCACCCATGGAAGCGTCCAGAGTGAATTCTGAAACTCCCGGCTACTTCCCTCGGCGTCGCCGGGGAAGACCAAAACAGTAAGGGTGGATCGCCGGTTGCCGAAATCGCCCCCGCGGAAGCCGAAATTTTCTGCGGCGAAGTAACCTGCCGAGGTGCCGGAATCCGGTACCTCGGCAGCTCAGGTGCGGTATCCAGCAGTCAGGGGTGGCGCGACCAGCCCGTCGGACACCCCATCCGATAGGTGCTCAAATCGCCCAATTCTTTGACGCGGAGGGAAGGTAGCACAACCTCCCCGCTGAAACGGCTCGCGATGTGCCGGAATTCGACGAGACGAACACCACTTCGCCCCCGAACGACTTTTGGAGAGTTTAAGAACTAACTCTTGCCATAACGGTCGTCTGCAAGTTACAGCTATCTGTCATGCCCAACCGACCTGTCGAAATAGGCCCCGTCGGCCTTCACGCCGCCCGCGCCATCGAGCACCTACGCCTCCTGCGCGGGCTGACCCAGCACCAGCTCGCCGCCCGTTGCACCGCACTGGGCCGCCCGATGGCCAACACCGCCCTCAGCCGCACCGAACGCGCCCGCCGCCGATGCGACATCGGCGACCTCGTCGCTCTCGCCGCTGCGCTCGGCGCCCCACCCGCAGCCCTGCTGCTCCCGTGGCCGGCGCACGCCTGCGCGTCCCACGCCACCTCCCACCCCCTCACCCCCACCTAGGAGGCCCTTCTTGGCTGACGTGTACGACCGCTGGCACAAGTCTCACCCCCAAGTCCGCCGAGGCCGAGTGCGGCGATCACAAGAGCCGTACGAAGCGGATGGTCCCTACCGCCGATCACGGCACCGGCAAGCGCTGGCAGGTCCGTTACCGCGACCTGGATGGCCATCAGCGCAAGGAGAACTTCCACACGAAGGCCGAGGCGGACAACCGCGCCGCCGAGGTCGACGTCGAGATCCGGCGCGGCTCTTACGTCGTTCCGGCCGAGACGAAGCAGACGCTCGGCGCCTACGCGCAGAAGTGGCTAGACGCGAACTCCGTCGGCCCGACGACCGCGCTCCGCTATGAGGCAACCGTTCGCAATCACATCGTCGGACACCTCGGCCGACGCGAGCTGCGGTCCTTCAACCAGCCCTCGATCATTCAGGGTTGGATTCGCACCCTCCAGGACGCCGAACTGGAGGTGTCGACGATCGAGGGCATCTTCGACATCCTCTCCAGCATCCTGGGTATGGCCGTGGAGGACGGACTGCTGCCGAAGAACCCTTGCAAGGCGAAGTCGGTCAAGCTGCCGACGGCGACCAAGAAGAAGATCATCCCTTGGTCGTTGAAGCGCGTGCGTGCCGTAATAGCCGGTCTCCCGAAGCGCTTCCAGGCAGGCGGCAAGCTCGCCTTCGGCTGCGGCCTCCGCCAGGGCGAGGTGTTCGGCTTCGCAGTCGAGGACATCGACTTCAAGGGCGGCTGGATCCACGTTAACCGGCAGGTGCGGCTCGTCGGCACGAAGCCCGTCTTCGCCCTGCCAAAGGGCAACAGGATCCGGTCAGTGCCCCTGTCGGCTCAGCTCGCCGCCGCCCTCAAGGCCCACATGAAGGAGTTCCCACCGGTCGCGGTCACCTTGCCCTGGGCCAAGCCGGACGTTGAGCCGAAGACCTTCCGCCTCCTCTTCGTCGACAAGAAGAGTGGGGCGTACAACCGCAGCGTCTTCAACATGGGCGACTGGAAGCGCGCCCTGGCCGCCGCCGGCGTGATCCCTCCCCGAGAGCGGGGCGCACGTTACCTCCAGGCGGCCCCCGAGAACGGCATGCACGCCCTCCGGCACGCCTACGCCTCCGTGCTCCTGGACGCGGGGGAGAGCATCAAGGCGCTCTCCGAGTACCTCGGCCACTCGGACCCGGGTTTCACGCTGCGGACGTACACGCACCTGCTGCCGTCCAGCGAGACCCGTACCCGGAAGGCGATCGACGACGCTTTCACGGAGACGGAGCCCGAAGACATCGAAGACGCCCACGACACATCAGCGACCCCACCCCACCCACTGTGCCCGCAATGCGCTCTGGCCGCCTGACCGCCCTACCTGGTGCATGACGAGGGGTGAGCCCTCCCCTTCGCCCTCACGTTACCGATGCACTCTCCTGGGGTGAGGGTGGTTCGCCATATGCTGCAGAGATGGTGGATCGCGACAAAGCGGAGAAGGTGGCCAGCCCGTACTCGACGGGTGGCGGTGGCACCGTCCTGGAGCATCGCTTTGGAGCCGTCCTGCTGGCTCACCTCCTCCTAGGCGATCCGGTCCCGGCACTGGGCGACGATGTGACGCCGGTAGCAGTGCGCTTCCAGGACAGTCGGTTCAGCCCTGTGGACGACCTGATCGTCGTCGGCGACACGGCTGACGGCGTACAGCGGCGGTTGTCGATCGGAGTGCGCCGGGCTCCGAGTATCACAGCCAGTGACGACTCTACGGCGGACCTGCTCGTGTCCTACCTACGGGTTGTTACCGATCACTGGGCTGAAGCCAGTGCGGGGCGTTGGCGCCTGGCACTTGCCGTAGCCAGTCCCAACCCGGCCGTGCAGCAGGTGCGTGAGCTGGCTGTGATTGCTCGTGGACAGCCCGACGAGGAGTCGTTCCGGGCAGCGGTGGATCAGGCGGGACGTACGAACGACGCTGTTCGCACTCGTTTGACCCACCTGGATGCGCTGATCGCTCAGGCAGCGGCCAACCAAAAGGTGAGCACTGAGACGCCTGACGCGGAGCTGACCTGGCGAGTTCTGCACGTACTGCGGTTGTGGGAGCTCAGACTGGAGGGCGTCGACGAGTCTGACCGTACGGCGGTCGTGGGCCGCCTGCGGAGTATCGTTCCCGAGTCCTCGGTAGCCGGGGCTGACGCGCTATTTGAAGCTCTGGAGAGGCTCTCCCAGAACTACGCCCCGGCTGGGGCGCATGCCACTGAAGTCATGGTGCGGAGACAAATCTCCGGTACAGCGGTTGGCCGTTCCCCTTCTTACGCCGCGGCGTGGCGCGCTCTCGACGCATTGTCGGAGACGGCCGAGAATCTCGTGGGTTTCCGCCTGACCGGCGCCGACGAAGATCTTGAGTTGGAACGGACTGAAGCCGGGAACGCTCTGGCTGTCGAGATGAGCACGGCTGCATCGCAGACGACCGCACTGGTCGTTACCGGTGAGCCGGATGCCGGCAAGTCGGCTCTGGCCTTGCGCACTGCGAGGCGACTGCGGGCCGATGGTGTGGCGGTCATGGTGCTGAACCTTCGGGAGATACCCGCACGGCTGGCGGAATTTGAGGCGTTGCTCGGTGCCCGCATTACCTCGGTGCTGGGCGCCTCAGCAGTGGGTACTGGCCGTCTGCTAGTCGTCGATGGCGCGGAGTCGGTGCTGGAGGGCCGTGCCCAACTGCTCTCGGATCTTGCCCGAGCGGCGATGACCGCGGGGCTCGGCGTGGTGGCAGTAACTCGCACCGATGGTTCCGGGGCCGCACGTGACGTGCTTATACAAGCCGCGCGGGGTGTGGATCGAGGCGGTGAGGCCGTTGAGAGCCTTGTCCGCGAGCATGAAGTCCCTCATCTGACCTCGGCCGAAATCGAGCAGTTGATCGAGGTGTTCCCGCAGCTGCGGCGATGGGCTGCCGACGAGCGGGCGCGGTGGTTGCTGGGCAGGCCGGGTCTGGTTGACATGCTTTTGCGCGCAGGACCGGACGCGGCGGCGCCGGAGGGAGCAGCATCGGAGGCCGACCTGTTCCGAGTCGTCTGGTATTACTTGGTGCGCTGCGGGGAGATGATGCCGCCGGGAGGACCCTCTCCTGACGCTCGGGATCAGTCTCTTCGAGCACTGGCCCGGCGCCAACTGCTCCCGTACGACAACTCTGTATCACCTGATTCGGCCGCGCTGCCCTCGTTGCGTTCCGACGGTCTGCTCGCACCGCGCACTGCGAGTAGCGCCTGGAACCCGTCTGATCGATTTGCCAGTGATCTAGTGCGGGACATGGCCATCGTGCGGGTGCTCGTCACGGACGGCTTCAGTCTCCTCTCGGCTGCCGAGGCACCGCGCTGGGCGCTACGTGCCGCGCGCGTCGCCTGCCAGGCCCAGTTGCTCACCACTGACGACGTTAGGCGATCACTCGCGCACCTGTGCGCCGTCTTTGACCAAATCGCATCCGACCACGGCGAGCGGTGGTCGGATGTGCCCTGGGAGGCAGTGCTCACCCTCGGTGCCGCCGGTGACATCCTAGGCCGGACATGGCCTGCTCTACAGGCGGACCGGCAAGCCGGGTTGCGTACCGTGATCCGGCTGGCCATGCAGCGCTACGCCCCCCACGACATCGGCGATCCCGTGGTGCTCGCGCCGCTGGTCGAGCTGAGCTTCTGCCGCGAACGCGAGGCCGATTCCGGCGAGGATTCCTGGGCTGCGGATGGCATGAGCCGATCGATCCGCGAGCTGGTGCTGGCCTGGCTGCGCGGACTGGCGAGAGCCGAGACGGACGTGTCCGACCCGATTCGACAGTTGGTGCGAGACCGTATCCTCGCAGCCGAGCCGCCGCATTGGGACGAGTTCGCGGTTGAAGCCTTGGCAATGCTTGGCCCCGATCTTGATGGGGCGGCCGAGACATTCCTCAGGGGAATCGCCGACGATGGAGGAGCTCGTCTCGACCCTGTCGTGGAGAATTTCTGGCCAGTGGCGGAGATGGCTAAACATCAGCCAGACCTGCTCCTGACCTTGACAGAGTCTTACTACATCGAACAGCACGACGCCGAGGCGGCCAGCTATGGCTGGTCTGGTTCTTATCCGTTCGACGATGGCATCCGGCACCACCGCGCCCGCGGAAGCATCACTGAACGGATGGCCGGGTGGTACCGAGGCCCCTTCTGGCAGCTGCTGAGGGTCCGGCTCGTGCCGACACTGGCATTGATCAACCGGATGCTCGACCACGCGGCGGCCATCCGTGTCGGGGACCACGACGCCTACACTCAGGCGCCGCCCGACGAACTGCCCGGAGTGGATCTAGATATTCCGGGGGTCGGTGTCAGGCGCTGCGTCGGAGACGAACACGTGTGGGCGTGGTATCGAGGTTCGTCTGTTGGCCCTTACCCGTGTATGAGTGCGCTACTTGCCGTCGAGCGGCTCGCGGACCAGCTCGTAGTCATTGCTGACGTTCCACTTGGTCGGATCGTGCAGTTCCTGCTGCGCGACTGCAACAACCTGGCCATGCCTGGTCTCGTGGTTGGGTTCCTTGTGCGCCACCTGGAGCAGGCGGGTGATCTGCTCGATCCCTGGATGCGCGATCTGGACGTATGGCAACTGGAATTCACACGAGCTGCCAGTGAAGGAGTGCTCTACGTCCAGGGCCCGGATGCACCTGATCTAATCGGTCTCTCGCGCCGTCGGAGCAGTTTGCGCGACGTCGCCGCCGAACTCACTATTGGTGCGACCCTCTCCGGTGACCAGACTCGGCTGAGCGAGCTGGCGGCCACGGGCGAGGAACTTATCCGCCGAGCTGAGGAGCTAGTCGCTGACTCTCAGGGAAGCCCGGCGGCTGATCGCTTCCTCGCCTCGGTACAGGGCTGGGCGGCGACGTTCAAACCGGAGAACTTCCATCCGGAATCCGATGACTCTGGAAACTTGATCGTGCAGTACCAGCACCCGGAGCCGCTGGCGGCCCGCATGCGGCCCGAAGCCGAGATGTTCAGCCGTGCCAGCCAGGCGATGCGCTTGCAGAACACCTACGCCAGATCCGACGACCGCGTCACCCCTGTCGACACGCTCCTGGCTGACATCGCTTTGGCGCGGTCCTTCGGCAACGACCTGCCTGACTCCGCTCTCAACCGGCTTGACCCGATCGCCGCCGTCGCGGCTGCCGCTGCCGTCGCACACCTCCACGGCCGTATCGACGTGCCGGTCGACGACTTGCGTTGGGCGACAGGTCTCCTGATCGAGGCGATCACCGAACCGAGCCATACCGAGTACGTCGCCTCCTCCTTCTACTCGCTGGGTGCAGACCGGTCAGCGGCGACCGGTCTGCCGGCGCTCCTGGCTGTGGCATCAGATGACATCGAGCTCGATAGGCAGGCAATCGTCGGTGTCCTGGACCGCTGCACCACGAACCACTTCGATGAGGTGCGCATGGCGTTCGCCCGAGCTCTCGGCCGGGTCTGGGCTGCGCCGTGCGACGCCGACCAGCGATCTGGCCCGTGCCGCCATGAAGTAGCGCTCAACGCCGTGCGGGCGGGACTAGAGGACTGTCGCCTCGGCGACTGGGACCCAGAGAGCGGCAAACACGCCCGTCCCCGGCTCGACGGTCCCTACGAGCAGACCTTGCCCGAGGTCGAAGCGGAACGGCTCTACCTGACGTCTCTGATCCCGCCACTTGTCGCCGCTGGTGCCGCGTCTCTCAGCGACAGTTGCGTGGCGGACCAGGCGAAGGGACTTGTCGAGGTCCTGCTGGACGCCCACGCCCGCGCCACAGATCACTGGGCGAGGGAAGGGTACGAGAATCGGCATAGCAAGGACAGCGCTCGCGTCATCGTCACCCTGGCGCTCCGCGGTGACACCGGGCCGCTAAAGGCGCATGCACAGCGGTTCGCCGCCAACGGTCGTGCCTTGTACGAATTCTTCCGTGACCTCGCCGTTCTGTTCACGTACGACGATGACCTGCGCCCGTCTCTGTCGGACGTGTGGTCTGTCGCCATGGAGGCGGCCCTCGACGCCATCGGAGACGGCACCGAACTACACGGAGACCGTCACTGGGCCGACGACGCGCTAGGGGCGCTCCTTCCCGCCCCGGGCATCGACGCGAGCGACGCCGACATCGACGCGACCCTGGCCCGCGCGCGAGAAGGCTGGCTGCACCCGGACACCATTGCCGGCCTCGTGGATTGCTGGATGAGGATCGCCCGCCAGGAACCGAAGGCTCTTGACGCGCTCGCGAATCTCGGCAAGTGCGCTCCGCTCATGTGGCAGCGGAACACGGGGCTGACCTGGGCCGAGCAACTGACCGACGGCAACTATCGCGCCATCGCCAACAAGTGCTGGTATCTCACCGACTGGCTCAGAACACTGCACTCACGCGAGGAGATGCAGCCGGATCAAATCGCACGCTGGCGCCGCCTTGTGGACGGGTTGGCGGCTGCAGGCGATCACCGGGCAGCCAGTCTGCAACGAATCGAGGAATGAACCACCGAGTCGACGCTCTCCGGAGGCAGGTAGCCGCGCGCCGCAAGGCGATCGACGACGCCCTCACGGAAACGGAACCGGGAGCCGAGGCGGAAGCGGAAGACGACGGCGACCCACCCGCCGCCCAGGGCACATCAGCACCCCCAGCAAAACCAATGTGCCCTCAATGTGCCCTGGCCGCCTGACGGCCCCCCTCCGGCACCAAAAGGGCGAGGCCCGAAGACCCCGCCCAACCCGCAAGAAACCCCAGCTCAGAGCCGATCAGGGCCACACCAAGCAGTACGGCTGATGCCCCGCCTCATGCAGCCGATGGCTGAAGTCCTGCCACTCGTGCAGCAGTTGATACACGTTGAACGCGTCCCTCGGGCCGCCCCGGTCCGGGACCGTCGACCAGATGAAGGCCGCCGCGCCGACCGCTTCCTCGCCCACGCCCCGCAGGGGGTCCACCACCGTCATGGGGAGCTTGACCACCGCGTAGTCGGGGTGCAGGACGACCAGCTCCAGCGGGGGCACCTTGTGCAGCGGCACGCCTTCGATGCCCGTCAGCACCATCGCGGCCATCGTCTCCGGCTTGATCTTCGTGAACATGCCGTTCATGCCGAGCTCGTCGCCGCCGAGTTCCTCGGGACGCATGGAGATCGGGACACGGGCCGCGGTCGCGCCGTCCGGTGCGCCGAAGTATTTGTACGTCACCCCCACCCGACCACCATTCCTGCTCCCGGTCTCGGGACGGTCGATTCCACGATCGATCCGCCGGGCCCTCTGGTCCCGCTGATCCATACGTCGATCACGCCGATCGGACTCACCCGGTACGCCGCCCTGTTCCCGACGTGCTGCTTCCGCCGCTTCCTCCGCGTCGCGCCGGTGCCTTCCCTGCCGGGCACGTCGAGGACCCAGGTCATCCGTCCCCTCGCCCAGTCCGCCACCGCGATGCATATCTCCACCCGACTGCTTTTCTAGGACGCGTGGCCCCCGCCGCGCAACCCGATCATCGTGTCAGTGACCTCCCCCACGGCCGCCCGCCGAAACGTGCGTCGAAACACCAGTCCGCAGGATCTTTACAGCCCCCGGCCACCTGCGTACCGGATGAGCTGGGTGTATCGGATCACAGTCTCGCAGATGCCCCGACCACTGCGGGGAGAACGGCCACCTCGGCCTACCCTGAGGAGGTCACGAGCAACCGGAGTCCGAGAAGTCGGAGAAGTCGCACGTCATGAGTGCACAGAGCGAAACGCCCTATCCCTACGACGCGCCCGTCTCACAGGCGCTCTTCGACCGCGCCTCCGCCGTCACGCCCGGCGGCGTGAACTCGCCGGTGCGCGCCTTCCGCGCCGTCGGCGGCACCCCCCGTTTCATGGTGTCCGGCAAGGGCGCCTACCTCACCGACGCCGACGGGCGGGAGTACGTCGACCTCGTGTGCTCCTGGGGGCCGATGATCCTGGGGCACTCGCACCCCGAGGTCATCGCCGCCGTCCAGGAGGCCGTCGCCCGCGGCACCTCCTTCGGCACGCCCGGTGAGGGCGAGGTCGCCCTCGCGGAGGAGATGGTCGCCCGGATCGAGCCCCTGGAGCAGGTGCGGCTGGTCAGCAGCGGCACGGAGGCGACCATGTCGGCCATCCGGCTCGCCCGCGGCTTCACCCGGCGCACCAAGGTGATCAAGTTCGCCGGCTGCTACCACGGACACGTCGACAGCCTCCTCGCCGCCGCCGGCTCCGGCGTGGCCACCTTCGCGCTCCCCGACACGCCCGGTGTCACCGGTGCGCAGGCCGGGGACACGATCGTGCTCCCGTACAACGATCTCGAAGCCGTCCAGGAGGCCTTCCACCGGCACCCCGGTGAGATCGCCTGCGTGATCACGGAGGCCTCGCCGGGGAACATGGGCGTCGTGCCGCCCGGGCCCGGCTTCAACCAGGGGCTGAAGAACGCCTGCCGGGAGAACGGCGCGCTCTACATCTCCGACGAGGTCATGACCGGGTTCCGCACCAGCCGGGCCGGCTGGTTCGGGGTAGACGGCGTGGTCCCCGACCTGATGACCTTCGGGAAGGTGATGGGCGGCGGGTTCCCGGCGGCCGCGTTCGGCGGCCGGGCGGACGTCATGGCGCACCTCGCCCCGGCCGGGCCCGTCTACCAGGCCGGCACCCTCTCCGGGAACCCGGTCGCCACCGCCGCCGGGCTCGCCCAGCTGCGGCTGCTCGACGACGCGGCCTACGCCAAGGTCGACTCCGTCTCCGAGCAGATCCAGGCGCTGGTCACCGAGGCGCTGAGCAAGGAGGGCGTGGCGCACCAGGTGCAGACCGCCTCCAACATGTTCTCCGTCTTCTTCACCAACCGCCCGGTGCGCAACTACGAGGACGCGCGCCGCCAGGAGTCCTTCCGGTTCACGGCGTTCTTCCACTCCCTCCTCTCCGACGGCGTCTATCTGCCGCCGTCGTCCTTCGAGTCCTGGTTCGTCTCCACGGCCCACGACGAGCGGGCCATCCAGAAGATCGCCGACGCCCTCCCGGCGGCGGCCCGAGCGGCCGCGGAGGCCACGGCAGCATGAGCGAGCAGCAGGACATCACCGTCGTCCATGTGATGCGGCACGGCGAAGTGGAGAACCCGCAGGGGGTGCTGTACGGGAGACTTCCCGGCTACCACCTCTCCGAGCTGGGGCGGCAGATGGCCGACCGGGTCGCCGAGCACCTCTCGTCCCGGGACGTCGTGCACGTCGTCGCCTCCCCGCTGGAGCGCGCGCAGGAGACCGCGACCCCGATCGCCAAGGCGCACGGGCTCGACCTGGCCACCGACGGGCGGCTGATCGAGGCGGAGAACATCTTCCAGGGCAAGACCTTCGGGGTCGGCGACGGGGCGCTGAAGAACCCCGCCAACTGGAAGTACCTGGTCAACCCGTTCAGGCCGTCCTGGGGCGAGCCGTACGTCGAACAGGTCGTGCGGATGAAGGGCGCGCTGGACGCGGCCCGGGACCGGGCGCGCGGCCACGAGGCCGTGCTGGTCAGCCACCAGCTGCCGATCTGGATCCTGCGGTCGTACGTGGAGAAGCGCCGGCTGTGGCACGACCCGCGCAAGCGGCAGTGCACCCTGGCCTCCCTGACGACGTTCACGTACGAGGGCGACCGGATCATCTCCGTCGGGTACAGCGAGCCCGCGATCGACCTGGTGCCGGTCCACCTGCGGGCCGGGGCCCAGCCGGGGCAGGGGCAGGGCAAGGCCTTCGGTGCGTGAGGCGTCCGTGCACAAGCCCTCAAACCTTGCTGCATGAAATTAGTCTTAAAATATGCGGTTCGTTTCGGAACCGTCCCGTTCGTCGCGCCCTCTGAGTGGGTGACCACCAGAGGACGTGACGAATCGGGGAACCATGCGAACCTTCACCCGAAGGGGAGTACTCGGCGTCGGCGCGGGCGCCGCGGCCGGACTCGGCCTCACCGGCTGCGGCACGCAGGCACCGTCGGACGGCAAGAACCACGCCGGCGGTTCCGGCGGGCAGCCCTCGCAGAAGCCCACCGCGACCGCCCACCCCATCGGCGACGGCTCCACCTCGCGCACGGGCAAGCAGCCCCACCAGCCCGCCGCCCCCGAGCCGCTGGAACCCGGCCAGACCCCGCCGCAGTTCGTGATCTTCTCCTGGGACGGCGCGGGCGAGGTCGGCAACGGCCTCTTCCCGCGCTTCCTCGACCTGGCGAAGGAACACGGCGCGTCCATGACCTTCTTCCTCTCGGGTCTCTACCTCCTCCCCGAGTCCAAGAAGCGCCTCTACGACCCCCCGAACAACCCCCGCGGCGCCTCCGACATCGGCTACCTCACCGACGACCACATCAAGGCGACCCTCACCAACGTCCGCCGTGCCTGGCTCGAAGGGCACGAGATAGGCACCCACTTCAACGGCCACTTCTGCTCGGGCCACGGCACCGTCGGCAACTGGACGCCCAAGCAGTGGCTCAGTGAGATACGGCAGGCGAAGGCGTTCGTGAAGGAATGGCGGACCAACACCGGCTGGACCGACCTGCCCGCACTCCCCTTCGACTACGACAAGGAGCTGGTCGGCGGCCGTACGCCCTGTCTCCTCGGCCAGAACAACCTGCTGCCCACGGCCCGCCAGCTGGGCTGGCGCTACGACGCCTCCTCGCCCGGCGGCCGCCAGGTGTGGCCCGAGAAGAAGCTCGGCATCTGGGACCTGCCGCTCCAGCAGGTGCCGTTCCCCGGCCGCAGCTTCGAGGTGCTGTCCATGGACTACAACATGCTCGCCAACCAGTCGGTCAACTCGACCAAGGCTCCGGCCTACAACTACCCGGCCTGGCGCAAGCAGTCGGCCCAGGCGTACATAGCGGGATTCGAGCGGGCATACACGACAAACCGGGCGCCGTTCTTCATAGGCAACCACTTCGAGCACTGGAACGGCGGCATCTACATGGACTCCGTCGAGGAGGCCTTCAAGCACATCGCCCGGGAGAAGGAGAAGGGCGCCGACGTCCGGATGGTCTCCTTCCGGCAGTTCGTGGACTGGATCGACGTACAGAAGCCCGAGGTCCTGGCGAAGCTGCGCACCCTGGACGTGGGGCAGCGCCCCGCGGGCGGCTGGAAGGGCTTCCTCAAGCAGGGAACCGCCGCCTGAAAAGGGCCTTTCCCGGACCAAGGGGGGTGCGCAAGATCCCCAGAACGGGCATGCGAAACTTTTCACATGAGTACCCGTAGCCGCGCCCTCCTGCTCGGCGCCGTGGCCGCCGCGACGGCCCTGACCCTGTCCGCGTGCGGCAACGGCGGCACCTCCGGCGGAGGCGGCAACACCAACTTCGTCACCGGCAAGAACGGCATCGACACGGTCGCGAAGGGCCACCGCGCGGCGGCCCCCGACCTGTCCGGCAAGACCATCGACGGCAAGACCCTGGACGTCGCGAGCTACAAGGGCAAGGTCGTCGTCATCAACGTCTGGGGGTCCTGGTGCAGCCCCTGCCGCGCCGAGGCCCCCTACTTCGCCTCCGTCTCCAAGGCGTACGCGAACAAGGGCGTCCAGTTCGTCGGCATCAACACCCGCGACACCAGCACCGGTGCCGCGGTCGCCTTCGAGAAGCAGAACGGCATCGACTACCCGAGCCTGTACGACCCGACGGGCAAGCTGATGCTCCGCTTCAAGAAGGGCACGCTCAACCCGCAGGCCATCCCCTCCACCCTGGTACTCGACCGGCAGGGGAACGTCGCGGCGCGCTCACTGGCGGCGCTCAGCGAGGACAACCTGCTGAAGATGCTCAAGCCGGTCGTCGCGGAGAAGTGACGTGAGCGCACTCCTGACGCTCGCGGCGGAGACGGGCAAGAACGAGACGGTGTTCAGCGGTGCCCTGCTGATCGCCCTGCCGGTGGCGTTGCTCGGAGGACTTGTCTCCTTCTTCTCCCCGTGTGTACTGCCCCTCGTCCCCGGCTACCTGTCCTACGTCACCGGGGTCGCCGGGACCGACCTGGGTGAGGCCCGGCGTGGCCGGATGGCGGCCGGTGCTGGCCTCTTCGTGCTCGGCTTCACCGCCGTCTTCGTGTCCGGCGGAGCGTTGTTCGGCTACTTCGGCCAGACCCTGCAGGAGCAGTCCGGCACCCTCACTAAGGTGCTCGGTGTGCTGATGATCGCGATGGGCGTGTTCTTCATGGGCCTGATGCCCTGGTTCACCCAGCGCGAGTTCCGTTTCCACAAGCGGCCGGTGACCGGTCTGATAGGGGCGCCGGTACTCGGCGCGCTGTTCGGGATCGGCTGGACTCCCTGCATCGGCCCGACCCTGGCCTCCGTCACGGCTCTCTCCTTCAACCAGGCGAGCGCGGGACGTGGCGCCATACTGACGGTCGCCTACTGCCTGGGGCTCGGCGTGCCCTTCGTCGTGGCCGCCGTCGCCTTCCGCAAGGCGCTCGGCGCCTTCGGCTGGGTCAAGCGGCACTACGTATGGGTGATGCGCATCGGCGGCACGATGATGATCGTGACCGGTGTGCTGCTGCTGACCGGGGCCTGGGACAGCCTCGTGCAGGAGATGCAGGGCTGGTCCGACGGCTTCACTGTGGGGATCTGATCGATGAGCAAGACCGACACCGAGCACACCGACCACACCGATCACACCGGGAAGAACACCGAGCCGGACCTCGGCGAGGCGGGCTCCCAGCTCTCCACCGCCCCGGTCGAGCCGCCCGTCGTCCCCGGCCTCGGCCCGGTCGGCTGGGCCCGCTGGTTCTGGCGCCAGCTGACCTCGATGCGCGTCGCCCTGCTGCTGCTCCTGCTGCTGTCGCTGGGCGCGATCCCCGGCTCGCTGATCCCGCAGAGCGGCGCCGACATCAACAAGGTGGCCGACTTCCAGAAGGCCCACAAGACGCTGGCGCCGATCTACGAGAAGCTCGGCCTCTTCCACGTCTACAGCTCGGTGTGGTTCTCGGCGATCTACATCCTGCTGTTCGTCTCCCTCGTCGGCTGCATCATCCCGCGCGCCTGGCAGTTCGTGGGCCAGCTGCGCGGCCGTCCGCCGGGCGCCCCGAAGCGGCTGAACCGGCTGCCCGCGTACACGACCTGGCGTACCGGCGCGGAGCCTGAGCAGGTCCGCGAGGCCGCGCTCGCGCTGCTGAAGAAGCGGCGCTTCCGCGCGCACGTCGCCGGGGACGCGGTCGCCGCCGAGAAGGGCTACGTCCGCGAGTTCGGCAACCTGGTCTTCCACGTCGCGCTGATCGTGCTCCTGATCGCCTTCGCCTCCGGCCAGATGTACAAGTCCGACGGCACCAAGCTGGTCGTGGAGGGCGACGGGTTCGCCAACTCGATCATCCAGTACGACGACTTCAAGTCCGGTTCGATGTTCAGCACCGACGACCTGGTGCCGTTCAGCTTCCACCTGCGGAACTTCAGCGCCGGCTACCAGACCAGCGGACCCAGCAAGGGCACCCCGACCACCTTCAGCGCCGACATCGACTACGTCGACGGCGCGTACGGCAAGTCGAAGCGGACCACCATCAAGGTGAACCAGCCGCTGCACATCGACGACGCCAAGGTCTACCTCGTCAGCCACGGCTACGCGCCCGTCATCACGGTCCGCGACGGCAGGGGCGACGTCGTCTACCGCGACGCGGTGCCGCTGCTCCCGCTGGACGGCAACATCACCTCCCAGGGCGTGCTCAAGGTGATGGACGGCTACAAGAACGCGCAGAACGTCAGCGAGCAGCTCGGCATCTCCCTGTTCTTCCTGCCCACCTACGGCGGCGGCTCCTCCGTCCTGTCCAGCTTCCCCGCGCTGGACAACCCGGTGCTGAACCTGACGCCGTACCACGGCGACCTCGGGGTCGACTCGGGCATCCCGCAGAGCGTGTACCAGCTGGACAAGTCCCACATGAAGGAGTTCAAGGACTCCAAGGGGGCCCAGTTCCGGGACAACCTCAGGCCCGGCCAGACCATGCGGCTGCCGAACGGCGCCGGTTCCGTGACGTTCGAGAAGGGCGTCAAGGAATGGGCCGGCTTCGAGATCGTCCAGGAGCCCGGCAGCGGCTGGGCGCTCGCCGGCGCCCTCGCCGCGATCTTCGGCCTGGCCGCCTCGCTGTTCATCCAGCGACGCCGCGTGTGGGTGCGCGCGGTGCCGGGCCCCGACGGCGTCACCGTGGTCGAGATGGCCGGTCTCGGCCGTAGCGAGTCCGCGAAGGTGCCCGAGGAGCTGGGCGACCTCGCCAACCTCCTGTACGACCAGACGTCCGGGGCCCCCGACCCCGAGGACGACGCCCCCGTCACATCCCCCGACCCCGAAGTCGTACCTGCCGAAGGGCCTGAGAAGCGATGACTTCAGCCGCCGCAACCGTGCTCGCCAGCGCGACCAACGAGCATCTCGCGAGCATGAGCAACACGCTCGTCTACTCCTCGATGGCCGTCTACACGCTGGCCTTCTTCGCCTACATCTTCGAGTGGCTGCTCGGCAGCCGCAGCCGGGTGGCGCGCACCGCCAACGCGCTCACGAGTACGGCGGAGACCAAGCGGACCGGCCCCGCCGTCACGGTCAAGCAGGCCGGCGGCACCGCCGTGCTGGAGCGCCCGAAGGTGGTCGTCCGCGCCGCGGCCGGCTCCCGCGACGTCCCGGACGGCCCCGGCGCCCACGGCGGCGACGAGCAGGGCGACCTCTACGGCCGGATCGCGATCTCCCTCACGGTCCTCGCCTTCCTGGTGGAGCTGGCCGGTGTGATCACCCGGGCGGCCTCCGTGCAGCGGGCGCCGTGGGGCAACATGTACGAGTTCAACATCACGTTCTCCACGGTCGCGGTCGCCGTCTACCTGACCCTGCTGGCCCTGAAGAAGAACGTCCGCTGGCTCGGCCTCTTCCTGATCACCACGGTCCTGCTCGACCTCGGCCTCGCGGTCACCGTCCTCTACACGGCGAGCGAGCCGCTGGTCCCGGCGCTGCACTCGTACTGGCTGTACATCCACGTCTCGACGGCGATCTTCTGCGGCGCGGTCTTCTACGTGGGCGCGGTGGCCACGATCCTCTACCTCTTCAAGGACTCCTACGAGAACAAGCTGGAGAACGGCGGCAAGCCCGGCAGCTTCGCCAGCTCGGTGCTGGAGCGCCTGCCCGCCTCGGCGTCCCTCGACAAGTTCGCGTACCGCGTCAACGCGGCGGTCTTCCCCCTCTGGACCTTCACGATCATCGCGGGCGCGATCTGGGCGGGCAGCGCCTGGGGCCGCTACTGGAACTGGGACCCCAAGGAGACCTGGTCCTTCATCACCTGGGTCGCCTACGCCTGCTACCTGCACGCCCGTGCCACCGCGGGCTGGAAGGGCCGCAAGGCCGCCTACCTGGCGATGATCGCCTTCGGCTGCTGGCTGTTCAACTACTACGGCGTCAACATCTTCGTGACCGGCAAGCACTCGTACGCGGGCGTCTGAGCCGCCGAGGGGCCACACTGGTCCCATGGCCGTCCTCCAGCTGCTGATCCGACTGCCGAGGCCGATGGACCAGGTCTGGCCGAGCCTCTCCACCCCGGAGGGCCTGGCCGCCTGGTTCACCCCCACGGACGTCCTGCAACCGAGGCTGGGCGGCACGGTCACCCTGGGCGACCTGGGCACCGGCACGGTCACGGCCTGGGACGTCGACCGCGTCGCGGAGTACACGGTCGACCCCGGCGGCAGAATCCGCTTCCACCTGGAACCCGACGGAGAGACAGGCAGCGTCCTGCGCTTCACCCACGAAGTCCAGGGAGAGGCGCCGACAGAGCAGGGCTGGCGGGACCGTTTCGAGCGCCTGGGTGCATCCCTGGGATGAAAACAGGGCGCGAAGCGCCGAGTTTTCAGGGGCGCGGGGAACTGCGCGACCAGCCCCCACCGGGCCCGCAGCCTAGGACGGCGGCAAACACTCAGAACCCGGCGGCTTCCCCTCCGGCCAGGCCACGGTCACGAACCGCGACCCACCCACCGCCCGCAACTCCACGATCGGTACTGCCTTGTCGTACGGATTCCCGTGCACGTCGAGGCAGATCCACCCACTCGCCCCGTCCACCCGCAGCGACCCCTTCACCTGCGGCCACTGCAACCCCACGTCGGCCAGCGCCGGCACGGCCCGCCCCTCCGGCACCGCCTCCCGGATCCCGTGCACCGCGAGCCGCATCGCGTCGTACGCGATGATCAGCTGCCCGTCCTCCAGCGCCACCGGCCCGATCGGCCCCACCGGTGCCTTCTCCGCGCTCTTCAGCAGCGCGTCCAGCGTCGCCATGTCGGTGGCCGAACCGCCCGTCCTCGGGCTGCCCGCGCCCCACGCGTCGGGATGGGCGAGGGCGGTGTAGCGCACCGACAGGGTGGGTCCGAGGGCGGCCCGGTCCAGCCGGGCCTCCCCGGTCAGGTACGACCCCTCGTCCCCCGTCAGCACCGTGAACTTCCGGTCCTGGCAGCCCCGTCCGCCCAGCGCGTTGATGAACTGCCGCAGCTGCGTGTGCCGCCCGGCGAAAAGGATCGTGTCGGTGGCCCGCGAGGTGTCGCAGATCAGGTTGGTGATCTGCCGGAACGTGTTCGCGGTCGTCCCCTCCTGGCTGCGGTCGGCCGGCGGCGTGAACGGCTGCGGCTCGTACGGCGAACCCTTGAGCAGGGTCAGGAAGGACTTCTGCAGGGTGCGGGTGTACGGGTCGCCCGGCCTGTCGTACACCAGCAGCGCCCGCCCGGCGCTGACCTTCGCGAACGAGGCCAGCGCACGGGCCTCGTCGGTGTTGGTCGGCGACACCCGCGCCAGACCGGGGTAGGGGTCCTTGCCGCCCTGCCCGTTGGCGAGGTCGTCGGCGGTGATGGAGGAGCCGACCACCGGGATGCCGAGCCGGGTCAGCTTCCTGACGGCCTTCTTGTTGTTGTCGGTGCTCTGTCCGACGCCCGCGACGGCCCGCAGCCGGTCCGTGCCGCCGGTCATGCCGGCCAGCCGGTCCACCATCTGCTTCCAGTACTGGCTGGTGGCGCCGGGGTTGGCGAGGACCAGCCGGATGCCCGGGGCCTCGCCGTTGGAGTCGTGGTTGGCCTGGTACTGGGCGAGGTAGGCGCCCTGGAGTTCGTGCTGGATGTCGGTGAGACTGGCCGCCGCCGTCGAGGTGTACGGCAGCATCACCGCGACCGTGACGTAACTCCCGGCCTTCAGACGGGCGTTCTCGCGGGCGATGGCACGCACGGTGGGCCGCAGCTGCGGGTGCCCGAAGTCGTACGCGGTCGTCGCCACGCCCACGCACTCGGTGCTGCCCTCGGGCCTGGCCACCCCCGGTGCGCAGGAGCGGTCGTCGTGGGTGACCGTACGCACCCCGACGACCAGGGCGGCGACCAGTCCGGCCGCCACCAGCAGGGCCAGATAGCGGCGCAGCGGTATCTCCCAGACACCTTCACGCAACCACGTGCCCACGCCCCGCCCCGCCATCACGCCACCCCGCTCCGCTCGTCGTCGGCCTCGTCGTCGTCCGGTTCCGCGAGCGGGCGGCCCGCGAGCGCGGCGGCCGGCCAGTCCCGGGAGGCCCGCCACAGCAGCGCGTTGCCGGCCGGCCGCAGGTTGGACAGCTGCTCCAGCTCGAAGCGGAGCCGGTCGGCCACCTTCGGGTCGGGCAGCACCAGCGGATCGGCGAGCTGCCACACCGCGTGCAGCAACCGCCGTACCCGCAGGTGGAGTACGGCGTCCACGCCGTCCGGCACCCGCTGGTCCGCGTCCGTGCGGCCCAGGGCCACCGCGGTGCGCCGGTCGGCGTGGCCGGTGAAGTCGCGGCCCTCGGCGTCATGGGCGTGGAAGTAGGGCGCGGAGGCGATGAAGCGCAGGCTCTCCAGCCAGTCGCGGGCGTCCAGGAGCGCGAAGCCGTCGCGGAGGTGGGCGACCGCGGGCTCCGTCCTGCCCAGGGCCAGTTGGTGGTGCAGCCGGAAGCGGGCGAGGCGGTCGGTGCCGAGGAGTTCCGCGTAGTGCCCGGCCAGCGTCGTGTGGGCGGTGCGCCAGGCGGCGTGGTCGGCGTCCCGCAGGTGCAGCCGCAGCAGCAGGAGGGTGCGCACGAAGGGGTCGCCGACGAACTGGCCGGGTACGACGGGCAGCCCCTCCAGGACGAGCCGGCTCTGCAACGCCCGTACGTCCGCGGGACCGAAGTCGTCCGGGAGCAGCGCGGCGGCCAGCGCACAGGCCGAGTCGTGGTCGTGGGCGGCGGCCAGGACGGTGAGTTCGTCGAGGCGGTCGGCGGGGACCAGCCGGTCGAGGAGCTGGAGGTAGGCGGGGGCGGCCGGGCCCTCGTCGGTCAGCCGTACGTCGGCGGTGAGCAGTTCGCCGAGCGCGCCGGTCCGGTCCGGGTGCTGTGCCGCGGTCTCGGCGAGCACGGTGACGCCCAGCGGGTTGCCGCCGGTCAGCCGGTGCACGGCCTGCGGGAGCCGGGGCGCGGCCGGGGTGTCCACGAGGTGCAGGGTGTCGTCGGCGGTGAGCGGCGGGAGGGCGACCAGCAGCGCCCGGGAGGACGGCGCGGCCGCGTCCGGTGTCCATCCGGTGCGCCGGGCCACCTCCGCCAGCTCCCGTCGGGCGCCGTTGCGCAGCAGCTCCCGGCCGTCGCCGCGCAGTCCGGCGACGAACGCCACGTGGTCGGTGACGCCGTCGGCGCGGTCCCGCAGCACCGCGTCCAGCAGGCCGGGTCCAGGCCCGGTCCCCACGTTGTCGAGCAGCACCAGCGGGCGGCCGAGCCGCCGCATGCGGGGCAGCACCCCCGCGTAGGCCTCCGTCAGGTCGGCGAGCAGGGCGCGCACCAGATAGCGCTCGGCGTGTTCGCGGGAGGTGCCGCCCGCCCGGAAGTGCCCGGAGAGCAGGATCAGCCCGCGCTGGGCGTTCCCGCCCGCGTTGGGGTAGGCGCGGTACCAGACGGACGCCTTCTGGTGGCGGCGGCTGCTGAAGCCCTCGGCGACCGACTCCAGGGTGGCCTCGATGGCCCCGGAGACCAGCGGTCCGGTGCCGGTCGCGGCGGCGACCACCTTCGCGGCGACCTTCCCGGCCCACCGCCCCGCGAACCCGCTGATCCACGAGCCGCTCTCGCCCAGCAGCAGGATCCGCTCCACCTCGCGCCTGATCCGCTCCGAGTCGGCGTCGCCCCAGCCCCCGGCGGCCACCGCGACCAGGCCGGACATCAGCCGTGGGAAGGTGATCCGGCCGGCGCCCGTCACCGGTTCGGCGAGCTGTTCGGCGACGACCAGCAGCGCCTGCGCGAGCGGCGACCAGGACTCGGCGGGCCGATCGGCGGGCGGCGCCGCGAACTGCGGGTCCGCGCAGTCGGCCAGCGCGACCGGGGTGTGCCCCTGGTAGGCGTCGCGCAACTCGGCGAGCACCGCGCTCTTGCCGAGCCCGCGCGCCCCGGTCAGCACGACGAACGGCAGCTCGCCGGGGTCCTCGACGGGATGGGCACGGTGGTGGTACGGCCGTAACCCGACGATTCTCGGCACGAGCCCGGCCGGCTCGACGTCGAACAGCGCTCCACGCCCGTGCAACCGTCTGTGCAAGGCAGTCCCCCCTCGACGCAAGTGTAGAAAGGGGAAGTTGCTTCAGGCCAGATCGCGTGGTGGCTGTTGGGTCACGAAACCGGCACTGTGGGATCAGCCGACGGTGATCGAGTCGAGTTTGTCCCTCAGGTAGACGTGCGAGTCCACCGGTGGATAGGTCACCCGTCCGACCGGTGCCGGAACGGACTCGACGATCGTGCCCGGGGTGCACTCGCCGAAGTAGACGAGGGACATCAGCTCCTCGGTGGGGGCGTCGGCGGGCGGCGGGAGCACCCGGTGGCGGCCGGAGCGCCAGCGGTCGCCGGTCCAACGGGCCATCAGGTCGCCGATGTTGATGGTGAAGGCCGCCGGGTCGTAGGGGGCGTCCTCCCAGCCGCCCGCGTCGGTGTGGACCTGGAGTCCGCCCTTGCCGGCCTGCCGGTCCAGGATGGTCACCGTGCCGAAGTCGGTGTGCGGGCCGATCCGGAACTGCCCCGGCTGGGGCTCGCCGACGACGTCCGTCCCCGGGTACCAGTTGATGTTGAAGCCGTACGTCGGATGGTCCATGTGCCGGGAGAAGAAGTCCCGTTCCAGCCCGAGCGCGTACCCCAGCAGGGACAGCAGCTCCTTCTCCAGCTCCGCCATCCGCTCCAGGTACTCCTCGCAGAGCGCCCGCAGTCCGGGGATCTCGGCCGGCCACACGTTGGGCGCGTACCACTCGGCGTTGACCGCCGGGTCCGCGAAGGGTTCGTGGGTCGCGAAGGTCAGCGACTCCTTCAGGTCCGGTGGGGTCGCGGTGCCCTCGGAGTAGCCGTTGGCCTCCGCGCCCGGCCCGAGCCAGCCGCGTCCGCCGACCTTCGCCTCGTACCGCTGCTTGGCCTCGGTGGGCAGCGCGAAGAACGCGCGGGCGGCCGCCCGTACCGCGGCGCGCAGCTCCGGGGCGACCCCGTGCCCGGTGACGAGCAGGAAGCCGGCGGTCTGAAGGGCCGTGTCGACGGTCCGGGCGATCTCCTGGCGGCCGGCCTCGTCGCCGTCCCGCCAGGGCCGCAGGTCGATGGTGGGGATGCGGGGGCCGGAGCCGGAACTCGTGCTACTCACCGATGTCCTCGTTCCACAGAGCCGGGTGGGTGTCGATGAAGTCACGCATCAGTGCGACGCACTCGGGGTCGTCCAGCAGGACGATCTCCACCCCGTGCTCGGCGAGCCAGTCGTGGCCGCCGTGGAAGGTGGCCGCCTCGCCGATCACGACCCGTGAGATGCCGAACTGGCGGACCAGGCCGGAGCAGTACCAGCAGGGCGACAGGGTGGTCACCATGGTGGTGCCCCGGTACGTCCGCTGCCGTCCCGCCGCGCGGAAGGCGGCCGTCTCGGCGTGCATGGACGGGTCGCCGTCCTGGACGCGCCGGTTGTGCCCGCGGCCGAGCGGCTCGCCGTCGGCGCCGTAGAGCGCCGCCCCGATGGGGATGCCTCCCTCGGCGAGCCCGGCGCGGGCCTCGGCCACCGCGGTGCCGAGCCAGGCGCGGGCCTGTTCCTGGTCCAAAGGCTTCATGACTTCACTCTCCAGTGGCCGAAACACCGGGGCAACGTGCGGAAAGTACTCTCCGGGCCATCCGCAGCCGGACGAAATGTCAGCGCCGCTCTCCGCGCCCTGGAGGCCCCGTGCCCGCACTCACCCTCCGCGAAGTCCTGGCCCTTGATCTGGTGCTGGCGGCCCGCCCCGAACTGCTCGCCGGGGAGGACGCCCTCGACCGGCCGGTCCGCTGGGTCCACTCCAGCGAGGTCTACGAGGGCGCCAACTTCCTGGACGGCGGTGAACTGCTGCTCACCAACGGCTTCGGACTGACCGACGCGGCCGAGGAGGTGCGCCGCCGCTACGTCCGGGAACTGGCCGCACGCGGCGCGGCCGGTCTCGCGGTGGAGGTCGGCCGGGCCCTGCCGGCCATGCCCGCGGAGGTGACCGACGAGGCCCGCCGGCTCGGCCTGCCCCTGCTGGCCCTGCACCGGGTCGTGCCCTTCGTCCGGATCACGGAGGCCGCCAACCGCGCGATCGTCGCGCGCGGGCTGTCCGGGTGGTCGGCGGGCCGGCCTCGGGGCGACGACCACACCGCGGCCCTGCTGGCCGACCTGGCCGACCGGGCCGCGCTCAACCAGCCCGAGGTGGACGCCCGCGCGGCGCTCGCCGGGTTCCGGCCGGGGCCCGGGGCGCGCCTGCTCGGGGTGTCGGTGCACGGACCGCGGGAGACCGGCGCCGTGGACCGGGCGGTACGACTGCTGGGCGGGGTCCCGGTGCTCCGGGCCGCCTTTCCCGGCGACGTCCTGGCCCTGCTGGCACTGCCGGCCGCCGGGGGCCGCGGAGGTGGGGGCCGGGGCCAAGGCGGTGGCGCCGACGGTGGCCGGGGGAGCGCCGGACCGGTGGGCAGGGGCGCGGGGCCCGGCATCGGCGACCCCGTCCGCGCCGTCCAGGAGGCCTTTCGCACGGCCGCCGGTCTCGGGCTCACCGTCGCCGTGGGTCACGCCGTCGAGGCCGACGGCGGCTGGCTGCACTGGAGCGAGACGCTGCGCGCGGCCCGCACGACCCTGGAGCTCGCGCTGACCGTGCCGCCCGCCGAACCGGGTGCGGCGGACGGCCCGTCGGTGACCTCCGCCCGTGCCCTGGCCCTGGAGCGCGAGCTGACCCGGGGCGGGATCGCCGCCAACCGGGAGCGCCTCGCCGCCCTGGTCCAGCACACCCTGGGACCCTTGCTGGCCTGGGAGGCGGCACACGCCAGCGACCTGGTCCGCACCCTGGAGGTGCACCTGCGGCACGGCTGCTCCCCGACCCGCACGGCCGCCCTCCTGCACATCGGCCGCCAGTCCCTCTACCAGCGACTGGAACGCATCGAGTCGCTGCTCGGCCTGGAGATCGACGACCCGGACCTGCTGGGCGAACTCCTGACGGCGGCCTGCGCCCACCGGGTGGTACGGGGGACGAGCGCGGCCCGCCCACGGGGCCTGCGCACGGTGGCCTGAGGGACCCGACAGGGACCGGTCCGGAACCTCACCCGTTCGAGGCAGACGTGCGCGGCAGCCGAGGGCATGCGGGTGCGGGGGGCGGCCGCCGCGCACACGCTGGGAGCGTGGGCCACGGGACCGGCGGTGACGCGATGATCGTGACGGTGGTGGCGGTGCCGGACGGGGACACCGCGCGCATCTCCGTGGCCGAGGCACGTCACCGCCTCGCCGCGGAGCCGTTCCTGCTCCTCGGGGTCGAACTGCCCGAGGAGGAGGGGCCGGCGCCGGATCCGGTGCTCCGGCGGCTCGGCCTGGACGACACCGACCTGGAGTGGTTCGGCCGGCAGGACGCCTCGCCGCGGGCCGAGTTCCTGGGCGACACCGCCGGGTTCGTCGTGCCGGTGGTCCACGAGGGCGGGGTCGCGTACGTGCACGCCCTGGCCTCCGAGCGCCACCTGGTGATCGTCCACTGGGGCCGCCGGGCCGGACTGGAGCGGTCCGTCACCGCCCAGGTGCGGCGGGAACGCCCGCACGACGCCGTGGCCACGCTGTTCCTGATGCTCCAGGAGGCGCTCACCACCTTCCGCCGGGCCGCGGTGCACGCGCTGCTCCAGGTGGAGGAGCTGGAGGACGACATGTTCGAGGCGCGGCGTCCCGAGCAGGTCTACCGGCTGTCCCAGCTGCGCCGCCACTCCGCCGTCCTGCACCACGCGCTGCTGCCCTACCTCCAGGGCGTCGACGAGGTCATCACCCGCAGGATGATGAGCCGTGACTTCCCGGTGGAACGGCAGCGGCTCGCCCAGGAGTTCCAGCGGGCGGGGCGCCTGGTCCTCGCGGACATCGAGTCCCTCCAGGACGCCACCCGCCGGGCCTTCGCCAGTTACGGGTCCCTGGTCGCGGGCGAACAGAACGGCGTGATCAACCGGCTAGCCATCGTGTCCGTCATCTTCCTGCCGCTGTCGTTCCTGACCGGGTTCTTCGGCATGAACTTCGAGTTCCTGACGAACCGGCTGGAGACCAGGGACGAGTTCTGGCTGCTCGCCGTGGGCCTCCAGCTGCTCGCCGTGGTCGGCTCGCTCTTCCTGCTGCACCGCAGCCGGATCTGGCGCCGGCTGCGGGACGACGACTAGGCGTTCCGGGCGCGTCCGCGCAGGGCCGTGTACAGGAGGGCGCTCACCGCGAAGCCGACCAGGGGGGTGATGTCGCCGAAGGACGGCCAGTGCTCCGGGACGTAACCCACGTAGTCCTCCTGGTTGGAGAAGAGCGGGACGGAGACCGCCACGCCCGCCAACAGGGCTGCCAGCCCCGGCCAGTTGGTGAAGGTGGGGTCGGTCAGCCGGGCGGCCAGCTCCTCGTCGGTCGCGGTACGGCCCTGGAAGAACCGCTCCACCAGGACCACGCCCAGCCAGGGCGCCACCCAGTACGCGATGACCAGCAGGAACGCCTCGTACGCCGCGCCCGCGTCGTCCAGCGAGGCCCAGGCCGCCGCCGTACCGGCGACGCCCGACACCACGACCAGCGCGCTGCGGCTGAGCCAGGTGGGCAGCCGCAGGCCGAAGGAGGCGATGGAGATCGCCCCGGAGTACACGTTGAGGGCGTTCGCCGAGATCCCGCCGAGCATGATGGCGATCAGCACCAGGTCGCCCAGCCAGCCGGGCAGGTGACCGGTGAAGGCCGCCGTCGGGGTGGCGCCCTTCGGGGCGGCGACGGTGGCCGAGGCCGCGCCGATGACGGCGACGATCGACACGGACACGAACAGGCCGACGGCCGGCCACAGGACGGTCCGCACCTTGTTCGCCGTGCGCGGGAGATAGCGCGCGTAGTCGGCGGCGTACGGGTTCCAGCCGGCCGCGTATCCCCAGGCCGCGCTGAACGCGAGCAGGAAGCCGCCGACGCCGCCGCCGGAGCCGCCCCCGCCGAGGTCGGCGTCCTTGAACGTCCACACCCCGGCGAGCAGGAAGACGACCGCGAGCGCCGGGAACGCGTACTTCTCGAAGGTGTGCACGAAGTTGTGGCCGATGAAGCCGATCAGGATCTCCGCCACCACGACGAGCAGGAGGCAGGGCAGCGGGCGCAGGCCGGTCAGGGTGTTCAGGGCGAAGGCCGCGCTCACACTGTTCACCGCGAACCAGCCGACGCCCGCGAGCAGGCCGTTGGCGGCGGCGGGCAGGATGTTGCCGAGGCGGCCGAAGGAGAGGCGGCCGATCACCATCTGCGGGACGCCGAACCGCGGGCCGTCCAGCGACAGGATGCCCTGCGTGAGGGCGCCGAGCGCGGTGCCCAGCAGGATCGCGGCGGTCGCCGTCCAGAAGTCGAGGCCGAAGAAGAGGACCGCGATCACGCCGATGTAGACGGTCGCGAACTCGATGTTGGGTGAGGCCCAGGTCCACAGCAACTGCAGGGGGCTGCCGTGGCGTTCGGCGTCGGGGATCGGCTCCGAGCCCGCCGCCTCCACGGCGATGACCCGGTCGCCGTACGCGGGGGCGATACTGGTGGTGGAACCGGCGGGAGCTGTCGTCATACGAGGTAAGTGTCGGGTTCGCCCCCGCTGCGGCCCAGGGGCGCACTGTCCGTTTCGGACGGCTCACCGGCGTACAACCTGCACGCACAGAGAAGTTCCGGAGGGCGCGTCGTCCTCCGGAAGTCCTCTGGGGTTTCCTGCGGCCCGGGTCAGCCGTTGGTGCAGGTGTTGCCGGCCGCCGGGTCGAGCAGGCCGATCAGGTTGATGCTGTCGCCGCACACGTTGACCGGGATGTCGACCGGGACCTCGACGACGTTGCCCGACAGCACGCCCGGGCTGTTGGACGCGGTGCCGCTGGCGTCGGCGCCGTTGTCGGCGAAGGCGGCGGTGGCACCGCCGAGGGCGAGGGCCGCGGCGACGGCACCGGTGACGGCGAGGGAACGGATGCGCATGACTGCCTCCTGGGCGTCGGATGGGAACGCGTCCATCACAACCGCCCACCGCCGAACCCGCATGCGCTGCTGGGCCGATCGGTGCAACGGCCCCGCGCCGGGCGCCCGGCGCCCTACGCTGCCAGGCGTTCCGCGAGGCTCTTCGCCTTGGTGGCCGCCTCCTGGAGGGCGCGGTCGCGGGACGCCTCGTACAGCGGCACCAGTTCGGCCATCGCCGGGTTCTGCGGGGCCATGGTCAGCTCCGGCACGATGAAGTCGACCTCCAGGCCGAGCGCTTCGCCGAGGAGCGCGGTCAGGTAGTTCTGCACGTACTCGAACGGCTCACGCGGGGTGCCCGGCGCGTACGAGCCGCCGCGGCTGGCCACGACGGTGACCGGGGTGCCCTTCGCGGACGGGTTCTCGCCACCCGTGCGGCCGAACAGCACCACGTTGTCCAGCCACGCCTTGAGCGTCGAGGGGATCGTGAAGTTGTACATCGGGGCGCCGATGAGCACCGCGTCCGCCTGCTCCAGCTCCTCGATCAGCCGCACGCGGGCCGCGAAGGCCTCGGCCTGCTCGGGGGAGTGCGTGGCGGGGTCGGTGAAACCGGCGAGGTGGGTGGCCGCGGTGATGTGCGGCACCGGGTCCGCCGCCAGGTCGCGGTAGATCACCGTGCCGTCGGGGTGCTGCTCCTGCCAGGCCGCGCGGAACGCGTTCGTGACGGCGCGGGAGGCGGACATCTCGCCGGGGAGGAGCGAGGAGTCGATGTGGAGAAGGGTGGCCATGGGGCACTCCAGACAAACAGGACAGCAGCCCGACGCAGGGCCGCGGGGGCTGAGGATTAGTACTGAACTATAGATAGCACAGGTACTTACTTTTTCTCAGTCCCGTCCCATGGCGGGGCTGTACTCTGATCCCATGTCGGTGGAGCAGGCCCATGACCCGGAGCGGTGCCAAGGTGTGGACGTCGGCATCACACGCGTCTTCCAGGTGCTCGGCAAGCGCTGGAACGGCCCGATCCTGTCCGTCCTGATGGACCGGCCGACCTACTTCGCCAGTCTGCGCCGCGCCATCCCCGGCATCAGCGAACGCATGCTCTCCGACCGCCTGGCCGAACTCGGCGCCGCGGGGCTCGTCCTGCGCGAGGTCGACGAGGGGCCGCCGCTGCGCGTCGCCTACCGCCTGACCCCGGCGGGCGCGGCCCTCGAACCCTCCCTCAGGGAACTGGGCGAGTGGGCGAAGGAACACCTGCCGGAGAGCCCCTGCTAGCGGGAGGGCACGGCCCTCTCAGTCCGTGTGCGGGTCGTCCGGCTTCAGGGACTTCAGGAACTCCGGGTTGTCGTCCGGCGCGACCCACCGTGCGCGGGGCTGCCGTGTCTTCCCCGCCACGAGCCAGGCCACCGGGCCGACCAGGACCTCACCGAAGACCAGGATGACCACCACCCAGGCCAGTTTCGGCAGCACGCGCACCTCGTCCTCGGGGGTGTTCAGGCAGTCCACGAAGGCGTAGATCCACAGCGCGAGGACCAGCAGGAAAGGCAGATACCTGAGCATGGCGGCCAGGGTAGCGGGTGCGGCTCAGTGCCTCCCGGCGAGCAACGGCCCGACGACCCTCCGGACGCCGGCCGCGGTGAGCGGGCTCAGGTACCGCGCGGCGATCTTCCCGTCGCGGTCCACGAAGAGGGTGTACGGCAGCGCCTGCGCCTTGTACCCCCGGGGCAGGCGGAGCAGCTGACGGCTCGCGGGATCGTGCAGGCTCGGGTAGGACAGCCGGTGCTGCTCCTGGAAGGCCCGCCCCTTCTCCCGCCGGGCGTCCATGTCCACGCCGAGCACCTGGACGCCCTCGGCCGCCAGCTCCCGTTGCGCCTGCGACAGTTCGGGCGCCTCGGCCCGGCAGGGACTGCACCAGGACGCCCAGACGTTCAGCACGACGACCTTGCCCCGGTAGTCGGCGAGCCGGACCGGGCGGCCGTCCAGGTCCTCGCCCGTGAGGTCGGGGGCGGTCTGCCGGTCGGCGGCCGCCACCCGGATCAGCGGGGAGACGGGCGAGGCGCCGGACTCCCGCGGGGGCGAGCACGCGGCCGACGGGACGGCGATCAGCAGGACGAGCAGCGGTAACCAGCGGCGGACTGTCACGGCCGACGAGTATCGCAGGGGGCGGTGACCGGGTCCGCACCCCGGGTGGCCGATACTGGGACACATGGCTTACGACGATCTTCGCTCCCTGCTCCGGGCACTGGAGCGCGAGGGAGACCTCAAGCGTGTCAAGACCGAGGTCGACCCGTACCTGGAGGTCGGGGAGATCGTCGACCGGGTCCAGAAGGCCGGTGGCCCGGCACTCCTCTTCGAGAACGTCCGCGGCTCCGCCATGCCGCTCGCGATGAACGTTTTCGGCACCGACCGCAGGCTGCTGAAGGCCCTCGGCCTGAAGTCGTACGGCGAGATCTCCGAGAAGATCGGCGGGCTGCTGCGCCCCGAACTCCCGCACGGGTTCGGCGGGGTGCGGGAGGCGTTCGGCAAGCTCGGCTCGATGGCGCACGTACCGCCGAAGAAGGTGAAGTCCGACAGCGCGCCCGTGCAGGAGGTCGTCCTGAAGGGCGACGAGGTGGACCTGGACCAGCTGCCGGCCCTGTTCACCTGGCCGCAGGACGGCGGCTCCTTCTTCAACCTCGGGCTCACCCACACCAAGGACCCGGAGAGCGGGATCCGGAACCTGGGTCTGTACCGCCTCCAGCGCCACGACCGGCGCACCATCGGCATGCACTGGCAGATCCACAAGGACAGCCGCAACCACTACCAGGTGGCGGCGCGGCGCGGCGAGCGCCTTCCGGTCGCGATCGCCTTCGGCTGCCCGCCCGCCGTGACCTACGCCTCCACCGCACCCCTGCCCGGCGACATCGACGAGTACCTGTTCGCCGGGTTCATCGCGGGCAAGCGGATCGAGATGGTCGACTGCAAGACCGTCCCGCTCCAGGTCCCGGCGCAGGCGGAGGTCGTCCTGGAGGGCTGGCTGGAACCGGGCGAGATGCTGCCGGAGGGCCCCTTCGGCGACCACACCGGCTTCTACACCCCGCAGGAACCCTTCCCGGCGCTGACCATCGACTGCGTGACGATGCGCCGCCGCCCCCTGCTCCAGTCGATCGTCGTCGGCCGCCCCCCGACGGAGGACGGCCCGCTCGGCCGCGCCACGGAACGCTTCTTCCTCCCCCTCCTGAAGATCATCGTCCCGGACATCGTGGACTACCACCTCCCCGAGTCCGGCGGCTTCCACAACTGCGCGATCGTCTCGATCGACAAGAAGTACCCGAAGCACGCGCAGAAGGTCATGCACGCGGTCTGGGGGGCGCACATGATGTCGCTCACCAAGCTGATCGTGGTCGTCGACGCCGACTGCGACGTCCACAACCTGCACGAGGTCGCCTGGCGGGCCCTCGGCAACACCGACTACGCCCGCGACCTCACCGTCGTCGAAGGCCCGGTGGACCACCTCGACCACGCCTCCTACCAGCAGTTCTGGGGCGGCAAGGCGGGCATCGACGCCACGAAGAAGTGGCCCGAGGAGGGCTACACCAGGGACGGCGGCTGGCCGGACATGGTCCTGTCGGACCCGGATACGGCGGCGAAGGTCGACCGCCGCTGGAAGGAGTACGGCCTGTGAGCTCCGCCTCCGCAGCACTCCCGCAGCCGGGACGCACCAAGGCGTTCCTCCGCCTGGTGATGATCGAGCACTCGGTCTTCGCGCTGCCCTTCGCGTACATCGCCACGCTGACCGCGATGTTCGAGCTGGACCGGAACATCCACTGGGGCCGGCTGCTCCTGGTCACCGTCTGCATGGTCGGCCTGCGGACGTTCGCGATGGCGGTCAACCGGATCATCGACCGCGAGATCGACGCCCGGAACCCGCGCACCGCCCAACGCGAGCTGGTCACCGGCGCGATGAGCGTGAGGCACGCCTGGACCGGCGCGCTGATCGCGGTGGCGGTCTTCCTCGGTTCGGCGGCCCTGCTCAACCCCCTGTGCCTGGCGCTCGCACCGGTCGCCGTGATCCCGATGGTCGTCTACCCCTACGGCAAGCGGTTCACGAACTTCCCGCAGGCCATCCTCGGCCTCGCCCAGGCCATGGGCCCGATCGGCGGCTGGCTCGCGGTCACCGGCGAGTGGTCCTGGGACGCGGTGATCCTGGGCCTCGCCGTGGGCGTCTGGATCGGCGGCTTCGACCTCATCTACGCCTGCCAGGACGTCGAGACCGACCGCGAGATCGGCGTCATGTCGGTCCCGGCCCGCTTCGGCATCCCGGCCGCGATCTGGGGCGCCCGGGTCTGCCACGCGGTGGTGACCGGCCTGTTCGTCTGGTACGCGGTCGTCACCGGCGCCGGTGCCTTCTTCTGGCTGGGCCTGGTGATCGTGGCCGGTGCCTTCCTCTACGAGCACTCCATCGTCCGCCCGCACGACCTCTCCCGCCTCAACCGCGCCTTCTTCAGCGTCAACGGGTTCATCGGCATTGCCCTGTTCGTGTGCGCACTGCTCGATCTCCTGGTGCGGGGTCTGACCGTCTGAATACCGTGCGGCCTACCATCGAGGGCAGGACCCCAGGGAGGACGCAGTGACCGTCTCGGACCTTGATCGCCTGCACTCGCAGCTCAGCCGGTTCGAGGACATGTTCCCCGGCTATCGCATGGAGATTGTCGAGGGCAACATCATGATGAGTCCGGTCAAGCCCCACCACGCCAAGACCATCCGCCTGGTCTGGAACGACCTCGCGGCACAACTCGGCTCGGAATGGGACTTCACCAGCGATGTCGCGTTCCCCTTCGACGAAGCCAATGAGTTCTGCCCCGACCTGGCCGTCATTCCGGCTTCCGAGACCGCGAAGAACGAGGGCGCGTACTCCCCGGATCTCATCGAGCTGGTCGTCGAAGTGGTTTCCCAGGGCAGCATCCGCCGCGATTACGAGGTCAAGCCCCGCTGGTACGCCTCCCGGGGCATCGCCAACTACCTCCTCTTCGACCCCCTCAAGGGGCACGTCGTCACGATGTGGAACCCCAGTGGTGAGGGCTATCAGGGGCGCGACACCATTCCGTACGGCCCCGAGCTGACCGTCGTCTCGTCGCTCGGCAAGCTCACCCTGCCCACCTCGCGCCTCCCCGTCGACCCGAAGGCGCCCCACCCCGCCTGAGCCTCGGTCGGCGCGCCGGTACGCTCAAGGTGTGAACGCAGGAGAAACGCAGCGCGTGCCTTGGATCGTGGGGGTGTCCGGGGCGTCCGGTACGCCCTATGCCGCCGCCGTGCTGCGCGGCCTGCTGGACGCGGGGGAGAGCGTCGACCTGGTGGTCAGCCGGGCCTCTCGGCTCACGTTGCTGGACGAGACCGGGATCTCCTTCCGGGACGCGCACTGGCGCCGGGACCTGGGGGAGTGGCTGGCGCGGGGCGCCGACGGCAAGCCGGGCACCTTCGAGACGGACCTGACTCGGGTGCGGTACTGGAGCGCCGGTGACCTGGCCGCCGGGCCGTCCTCGGGGTCGTACCCGGCCAAGGGCATGCTGATCGTGCCGGCGTCCACCGCCGCCGTCGCCGGGGTCGCCCTCGGGCTCTCCAAGGACCTGCTCCAGCGGACGGCCTCCGTCACCCTCAAGGAGCGCCGCCCGCTCGTCGTGGCCGTCCGGGAGACCCCCCTGGGCGGTCAGACCCTGCGCCACCTCGTCACCCTGGACGACCTGGGGGCGGTCGTCCTCCCCGCCTCGCCGGCCTTCTACGCGGGCGCCACCCACATCCAGGACCTGGTCGACTTCGTCGCCGGACGCGTCCTGGACGCCGCGGGCGTCGGGCACCGGCTCTACCGCCGCTGGCAGGGCGACCTCGGCGGCGGCGCGGGCCAGTAGCGGTACCTCATCAGCACCATCTCTCATCCACTCCGGAACTTTCAGCGGAAGGCTTCGATCGCATGGACGCCGTGGACAGGCAGCTCATCCAGGCCCTGAGGGAGAACGGCCGGGCCTCGTACGCTGAGCTGGGCCGTCTCGTCGGGCTGTCGGGACCCAGCGTCACCGACCGCATCAACCGGCTGGAGGCGGCCGGGGTCATCACCGGCTACCGGGCGACCGTGAACGCGGCCTCGCTCGGGCTCGGCGTGACCGCTCTGATCGGCATCTCCCTCTCCGACGCGGCCGACCACGAGGACGTGGCGCAGCGGCTGCGGGACCTGCCGGAGATCGAGGACTGCTGGTTCATCGCCGGCGACGACTCGTTCATGCTCAAGGTGCGCTCGACGGACGTCGACGGCCTGGAGAAGACGATCCGGCGGCTGTCCGGCACGAAGGGCGTGTCCCGGACCCGTACCACGATCGTGCTGTCCACGAAGTGGGAGAACCGGGTCGGGGAGCTGCCCGAAGAGGTCTAGCCGTACGGTTGTCAGAGTCTTCCGGGGGAGTCTTCCGGGGGAAGTCTTCCGAGAGAGGTGTGGGAATGGACGTCGGGCTCAAGCGTGAGCTGGAGGAGAAGGTCAGGGCCGGTGAGCGGCTGACCCGCGAGGACGGCATCGCGCTGTACGAGTCGGACGACCTGGCCTGGCTGGGCGGTCTCGCCCACGAGGTGCGCACCCGCAAGAACGGTGACGTCGTCCACTTCAACGTCAACCGCCACCTCAACATGACGAACGTGTGCACGGCGTCCTGCGCGTACTGCTCGTTCCAGCGCAAGCCGGGCGAGAAGGACGCGTACACGATGCGCATCGAGGAGGCGGTGAAGCTCGCGAAGGCGATGGAGGGCGAGAACCTCACCGAGCTCCACATCGTGAACGGCCTGCACCCGAACCTGCCGTGGCGCTACTACCCGCGCTCGCTCAGGGAACTGAAGGCGGCGCTGCCGAACGTCTCGCTGAAGGCGTTCACGGCCACGGAGATCCACCACTTCGAGACCATCTCCGGGCTGTCCGCCTCCGAGATCCTCGACGAGCTGATCGACGCGGGTCTGGAGTCCCTGACCGGCGGCGGTGCGGAGATCTTCGACTGGGAGGTCCGGCAGCACATCGTGGACCACCGCACCCACTGGGAGGACTGGTCGCGGATCCACCGCCTGGCGCACGAGAAGGGTCTGAAGACCCCGTGCACCATGCTGTACGGCCACATCGAGGAGCCCCGCCACCGCGTCGACCACGTGCTGCGCCTGCGTGAGCTCCAGGACGAGACCGGCGGCTTCCAGGTCTTCATCCCGCTGCGCTACCAGCACGACTTCGTGGACATGAAGGACGGCAAGGTCCGCAACCGGCTCCAGGCCCGCACGCAGATGGCGACGGGCGCGGAGGCGTTGAAGACCTTCGCGGTGTCGCGCCTGCTGTTCGACAACGTCCCGCACGTGAAGGTCTTCTGGGTCATGCACGGCGTGCAGACGGCGCAGCTGGCGTTGCAGCACGGGGCCGACGACATGGACGGCTCGGTGGTCGAGTACAAGATCACCCACGACGCGGACAACTACGGCACGCCGAACAAGCTGACCCGCGAGGACCTCCTCGACCTCATCCGCGACGCGGGCTTCCGCCCGGTGGAGCGCAACACGCGCTACGAGATCATCCGCGAGTACGACGGCCCGGACCCGGCCCGCAGGGACTCCCCCCAGCCGATGCGGCTGTGAGGGCACCGACGGTGCGTTCCCGGGTGCGGGTGCGGCCGGCACCGCCGCGGCGTGCACGGCTGGCCGAAGAGCCCACCTGTCATCCGTTCCACTGAGCTTGATCATTCCCCTGGGCGCCGATGCCGTGCCGGTGCGCGTACACGATGGCCTGTGAGTGGCCGGCCTGGGCCAGGCACGCACGTCCCCGTATCCACAGCCCCAGGCTTCGGAACAGACTCATGGTCACGGACAGGAAGATGAAGCCGTTCGTCAGCCCGGTGTCGCTCAGGTGGTCGGTGGCCAGGAACACACCGAGCCCCACAGGGAAGATGTGCTGAGCGCCGTAGGCGAAGGCGAGGCGGGCGGCGGTGACGCCGATCCAGATCGCCGCGTAGCCGACCCCCGAGCGGCTGACCGCGGCGGGTTTGGCTCCGTGGGACGAGGCCCGCCGCCGGCTTCGCCCATTCGGGTGGTACTCGACTGACACCAGCAGCGGGCAGACCGAGAACAGGCCGAGCGCCGCCCCGGCAAGCGCGCCGGACCCTTGCAGCAGAAGATCGTTTTCGCCGGTGGGCAGCGAGGTGAAGAAGAACGGCACGATGAGGACGACGCCGATGATCGGCCGTCCCACCCTGAACCAGCCGATCTTGCGGCGGCCGAGGTCGGACTCGAGCACCACGGCCAGGATCGCCAGCTGCATGATCACGATGTTCGTTGTCATGCAGCCACTCTCGCCGCGGCGCCCGGTCCTGCCATCGGCCTCGGGGTCGGTGACGGGTGGAGATGTGGGGGCGGGGGTGGAGACCGCGGCATCCACCTCGAGGTGGAGGAACATGCCGACGGCGGCTCCGTGGTCGAGGTCCCCGCCGCACCCGGAGACGAATCCGTACCCCCCGCGGTGGGTACCCGGCCCCCATGTCCACCACCGGTGCCCCGGAGGAGGCGTACACCGCGACCCCCTTCCTCCCCGACGGCCGGGAGCCGAGCCTCACCGCGCTCCGGCGGGCCGCCGCCGGCTGTCGCGGGTGCCCGCTGCACCGGGACGCCACGGGGACCGTCTTCGGGAAGGGCAGGGCGCACGCCCGGGTCATGCTCGTCGGCGAGCAGCCCGGCGACCAGGAGGACCGGCAGGGCGAGCCCTTCGTCGGCCCGGCCGGGAAACTCCTCGACCGGGCTCTCGCGGACGCCGGCCTCGACCCGGCCGACGCCTACGTGACCAACGCCGTCAAGCACTTCAAGTTCACCCGGACCGGACCCCGTAAGCGCCGCATCCACCGGACCCCCTCCCTCCGCGAGATGTCGGCCTGCGCCCCCTGGCTCGCCGCGGAGCTGGCCGTCGTCGCCCCGGAGCTGATCGTCGTACTCGGCGCCACCGCCGGAAAGGCCCTGCTGGGATCGTCGTTCCGGGTCGGCGAGGTGCGCGGGACCGTGCTGGAACGGGAGATACACGGCCGCCCCGAGCGCCTCCTCCCCACCGTCCACCCGTCCTCCGTCCTGCGGTCGGACGATCGTGCGCAGGCCTACCAGGGCCTCGTCGCCGATCTCGAAGTCGCCGCCCGGACCCTGTCGTCATAGCCGTCGGTAATGGCTACACTGCGCGAGTGCCTCTTACTTTCACTCTCGATCCCGACATCACCCCCGCCCTCCGTGACGGCGTCCTCGACCTGTGGACGGAGGTGTCCAACGCGGGCGGGGCCGTCGGCTTCGTCGCCCCGGTGACCCCGGAGGACATCCGTCCGGAACTGGTCCGGCACCTCGTCGCCATGGCCGAGGGCCGCCACCGGCTCCTCGTCGGCCACGACGAGTCCGGCACCGTCGCGGCCACCGCCTTCTTCGCCTTCAACACCCACCGTCTGATGAAGCACTGGGTGTGGCTGTACACGGTGATGGTGCACCCCAAGCTCCAGGGGCAGGGCCACGGCCGGGACCTGCTCGCTGCGGCCGCCGACGCGGCCCGCGGGTTCGACGGCACGACCGCGATACGGCTCACCTGCCGCGGCGGCCAAGGACTGGAGAGCTTCTACGGCTCCTGCGGATACCAGGAGGTCGGCCGGGTCCCCGGCGCGATCCGGGTCGCCCCCGGCGACGACCGTGACGACATCACCATGCTGCTCTCCCTGGCCTGACCCGACCCCACTGCAAGATCGGCCCCACGTCGTGCTTCACTGGACGGTGCCCCTTTTCGTCGTCGGAAGACTGGATTGAGATGCTCCGCTACACGCTGATGCGCCTCGGTATCTTCGCGGGCTGCCTCCTCGTCGTCTGGGGCCTCGTCTACGCCGGTGCGTTCCCCCGCGGCTTCGGCGACTCCAACCCGCTGTGGATCCTGCTGCTGTCCCTCGTCCTGTCGGCGCCGATCAGTTTCGTCGTGCTGCGCAAGGAGCGGGACCGCGCGTCGGTCCAGGTCTCGCAGCGTGTCGACCGGATGAAGGCCAACATCGAGGCCAACCGGAGCCAGGAGGACGACGTGGCCGACGAGGCCGCCGCCCCGGCCCGGAGCCAGACCTCCTGAACCGCACGGGCGGCTCCCAACCCCGGCGCCGCAACTAGGCTTTGGCCCATGGGTGCCGTGAAGACCAAGCGGATGCCGCGGGCGGTCCGTGAGCAGCAGATGCTCGACGCCGCCGTGCGGACCTTCGGACAGCGCGGCTACATGGCCGCGTCCATGGACGAGATCGCCGAACTCGCCGGGGTCTCCAAGCCGTTGGTCTACCTCTACCTCAACTCCAAGGAAGACCTGTTCACGGCGTGCATCCGCCGTGAGGCCGACGCGCTGACCGAGGCGGTCCGCACCGGTGTCCGCCGCGAGCTGCCCGCCGACCGCCAGCTCTGGGACGGGCTCCAGGCGTTCTTCGCGCACACCGCCGCCCACCCCGACGGCTGGTCGGTGCTGCACATCCAGGCCCGTACGCACGGCGAGCGGTTCGCCTCCGTGGTGGCGGCGATGCGCGAGGAACTCGTCGCGTTCGTGACCCAGCTCATCGCCGTCGCCGCCCGGGAGGCGCACCGTGACCCCGACCTGGCCGAGGCGGAGGTGGCGGGCCTCGCGGAAGCCCTGGTCGGCGCCGCCGAGTCCCTCGCCGCCTGGGCCAACGCCACGCCGGGGGTGACCGCCAAGCAGGCCGCGACGACCCTGATGAACTTCGCCTGGGCGGGCCTGGGCGACCTGATGGAGGGGCGCCCCTGGTCCCCGCCCCACCCGACGGCCCCCGATCCGGCCGGCCGCCGCCCAGGAACGCCCCGCTGACCGCCCACCCCGACCACCGGCGCACGCCTCCCCGCTCCTGCGAACTCTCCCGGTCACCGGCCTGGACCCCGCCCGGCCCGCCTGCTCAGGCCTCTCGTCAGGCCTCCCGGGCGGACACCCGGCCCCGGACGTGCACCCGGTCCCGGTCCGGGCCGCGCAGTGCGAAGCGGCCGGTGCCGTCCGCCGTGTACAGCACCGTCGCCGGGAGCGGCACCGGCGCCCGGAACTCCGCCGTCACCCGGGCCCGTTCGGGCACCCCGTGGGCGGCGAGGCAGCGGGCGACCGTCCACATGCCGTGCGCGATGGCGCGGGGGAAGCCGAAGAGCCGGGCGGTGGGCGCGGAGAGGTGGATGGGGTTGCGGTCCCCGGAGGCGGCCCCGTACCGCCGCCCGACGTCGCCGGCGATCCGCCACTCGTCGACGACGGGCAGCGGCTCGTGCGCCGCGCGCGGTTCCGCACCGTCGTACGACGTCCGGTGCCGCGCGAGATAGGTGCTCCGCGACTCCCACACGACGGCCCCGCCCATCCGCATCTCGGTCACGACGGCGGCCTCGGTTCCGCGCCGGTGCGGGCCCAGCCCCTCGACGCGGACGGAGACCTCGTACACCGCGTCCGCGGGCAGCTCCGCGTACCGGGAGATCTCGATGGACGTGTGCACCAGCCCGAGCAGCGGGAGCGGGAAGTCCCGGGCGCTCATCAGCTTCATGGCCAGCGGGAACCCCAGGACATGGGGGTAGGTGACGGGCAGCCCCTCGGCCCCGGTGGCGAACCCGCAGACGCGCTCGTAGGCGGCGAGCCTCGACAGGTCGGGGCGGAGCCCGGGGAGCACGAGCGGGGCGCGGGGGAACGCCGCGTCGGAGGCGGGCCTCTTGAAGGGCGACAGCAACGCCCCTCGCACGAACAGGGGCCCGAGGGCGGGCGGGTCGGTCAGGACTGTCACGGTGTTCGCCTTTCCGCTACGCGCCCAGCAGGCTCTGCCCGCAGACCCGCACGATCTGCCCGTTGACCGCGCCCGATCCCGGCTGCGCCAGCCACCCCACCGTCTCCGCCACGTCCCCCGGCGTCCCGCCCTGCCTCAGCGAGTTCATCCGCCGCCCCGCCTCCCGGATGAACAGCGGGATCGAAGCGGTCATCCTCGTCTCGATGAAGCCGGGCGCGACGGCGTTCACCGTCACCCCGTACTCGGCGAGCGCCCGCGGCGCGAGCCCCCGCACCAGCCCGACGATCCCCGCCTTGCTCGCGCCGTAGTTCGTCTGCCCCGCGTTGCCGGCGATCCCGGCGATGGACGCGGTGCCCACGATCCGCCCGCCGGCGTTGACCGCCCTCCGCTCCAGCAGCGCGTCCGTCGTGCGCAGCACGCTCCCCAGGTTCACGTCGAGCACCGAACCCCACCGCTCGGCCGGCATGTTGACCAGCCGCCGGTCCCGGGTGATCCCCGCGTTGTGGACGAGGACGTCGAGCCCCGCCGGCAGCGCGTCGGCGATCCGCGCCCCCGCGTCCGCCTCGGTGATGTCGAGGGTGAGCGCCCGGCCGCCGAGCCGCTCGGCGACCGCGCGGGCCTCCGCCTCGGCCGCCGGTACGTCGAGGACCACCACCCGCGCCCCGTCCCGTGCCAGCGTCTCGGCGACGGCCGCGCCGATCCCGCGGGCGGCCCCGGTGACCAGCGCGGTGCGCCCGGCGAGCGGCCGTTCCCAGTCGTCCGGTACGGCGAAGGGGCCCGCGCCGACCTCGATCACCTGCCCGCTGACGTACGCCGACCGCGGGGAGAGCAGGAACCGCAGGGTGGACTCGGCGGACCGGGCGTCCCCGGCGATCCGGACGAGGTTGACGGTCCTGCCCCGCCCCGCCTCCTTGCCCAGGGACCGGACGAACCCCTCCAGCGCCTGCTGTGCGGCGTACTGGTGGTGGTCCGTGTGGTCGAGCGGGGCGCCGAGCAGGACGATGCGGCCGCTCGCGGCGACCGACCGCACGACGGGGTGCAGGGCCGCGTGCACCTCGCCGAGCGTCTCGACGTCCCGGACGCCGGTGGCGTCGAGGACGACGGCTACGGGGGAGCCGGCGCCGGGCCGCAGGCCGGTGCGGGCCAGCACCGGCGCCAGTTGCGCGTCCAGATCCGGCTTGCCGGCGGTCAGGTGCAGCAACTCTCCGGTGAAGCCGGGGTGTTCGGGCGACCAGCGGATCAGCTCGGCCGGTTGCGGCAGCCCGAGCCGCCGGGTGAGGAAACGGCCGGGCGCGGATCCGGCGAAGCTCAGATAACGGTCTGCCATGCCCAGCCCCCATGTGCTTACTCTGGAGTAAGGTTACCGGAGGTAATCCTATGTCACCGGGGAGGAAGAGGTCGAGATGAGCGTTGTGAGGTTCCCTCGCCGGGTCGCGGTGGTCGGCGGCAGCCGGATCCCCTTCGCCCGCTCCGACGGCCCGTACGCCACCGCCTCCGACCAGCAGATGCTGACCGCGGCCCTGGACGCACTCGCCGACCGCTTCGGGCTGGAACAGCCCGGCGCGGTGGGGGAGTTCGTCGCCGGAGCGGTGCTCAAGCACAGCCGGGACTTCAACCTCGCCCGTGAGACCGTCCTCGGCTCGAAGCTGGACCCGCGCACCCCGGCCTACGACATCCAGCAGGCCTGCGGCACCGGGCTGCAGGCGATCGTCGCCGCCGCCAACAAGATCGCCCTCGGGCAGACGGAGTCGGCCGTGGCCGGCGGCGCGGACACGGCGAGCGACGTGCCCCTCGGCGTCAACGACGCGCTGCGCAGGATCCTGCTCGAAGCCCGCCGGGCGAAGTCCCTCGGCGGCCGGCTCGCGGCCCTCGCCGGGATCCGGCCCGGCCACCTCGTCCCCGACATCCCGCGCAACGCCGAGCCCCGCACCGGTCTTTCGATGGGCGAACACGCGGCGGTGACCGCACGGGCCTGGGGGATCGACCGGCGGGCGCAGGACGAACTGGCGGCCGCCAGCCACCAGCGCCTGGCGGCCGCGTACGAACGCGGCTTCTTCGACGACCTGGTGGTCCCGTTCCGCGGCCTGACGCGGGACCAGAACCTGCGGCCGGACTCCACCGTGGAGAAACTCGGCCGCCTCAAGCCGGTGTTCGGCACCGCGGACCCCGACCCGACGATGACGGCGGGCAACTCGACCCCGCTCACCGACGGTGCCGCGCTCGTGCTGCTGGCCTCCGACGACTGGGCGGCCGAGCGCGGCCTGCGGCCGCTCGCGTACCTGACGGCCTACGAGACCGCCGCGGTCGACTTCGTGCACGGCGACGTCGCGGACGGCGAGGACGGGCTGCTGATGGCGCCCGCGTACGCGGTGCCGCGCATGCTGGAGCGGGCGGGCCTCGACCTCGCGGCGGACTTCGACCTGATCGAGATCCACGAGGCGTTCGCCTCCCAGGTGCTGGCCACCCTGGCCGCCTGGGAGAAACGGGGACTGCCGGCCGTCGACCGGGACCGGCTGAACGTCAACGGCTCGTCGCTGGCCACCGGGCACCCGTTCGCCGCCACCGGGGCCCGGATCGTCGCGACCCTTGCCAAGGCGCTCGCCGAACGGGAGAGTCCGGGGCGGGGGCTGATCTCCGTCTGCGCGGCGGGCGGTCAGGGGGTGACGGCCGTCCTGGAACGACCGTGACCCGCCCGTGAGGGGCTGATGTGAGAGACCCTCACGTAACCTCCGGGATTGCACAGGCTTGGCCCCGTACCATCCCGGAAACCCCACAACGCCGCCACAGCGGAGCCGTACGCTCTCCGTCCAACCGCCGGTAACCCCTTTCGGAGGTCCGGCCCCGGTGAACGCCTCGCCGCATGAGGCACGTACGTGATGCAGCAAGCAGTTCACCGCTGCACGCCCGAGGAGCCGCCCCGTGTCCACTTCCTCCTTCCAGAACGCCGCCCCGGTCTCCTCCGGTGTCACGATCAACGCCACGGACTACGACGGGAAGCCGATCCTGGTCGAGCCGCACGTCCAGCGGCTGGACGGGGCCGTGCGGGAGGCGTACGTACCGCCGTTCGCACCGCCGATACGGCACGGCTCGCTCGCCGACCTGCCGTTCGAGAACGCCGAGCGGGAGCCGGACGCGGTGGTGCTCAGCCGCAAGACCGACCCCGAGGGCGGGCGCTGGGCCAACGTGACGGCGGCGGAGTTCGCCGAACAGGTGCTGGCGGTGGCGAAGGGGCTGATCGCGGAGGGCCTGATGCCGGGCGACCGGATCGCGGTCATGGCCCGCACGACGTACGAGTGGACCCTGCTCGACTTCGCAGCCTGGGCGGCCGGCCTGGTCACCGTCCCGATCTATCCGACCTCCTCCGTCTTCCAGACCCGCTGGATCCTGCACGACT
This sequence comes from Streptomyces sp. NPDC021562, assembly GCF_040640875.1. Taxonomy (NCBI): domain Bacteria; kingdom Bacillati; phylum Actinomycetota; class Actinomycetes; order Kitasatosporales; family Streptomycetaceae; genus Streptomyces; species Streptomyces sp. NPDC021562. The sequence goes on along the minus strand of NZ_JBFACN010000012.1, from coordinate 171,384 downwards.
CCGGCGCGGTCGCGCTGGTCACCGAGACGAGCGCGCAGGCCGCCGCACTCGGCCCGGAACTCGACCGGCTGCCCGACCTGCGGCACCTGTGGGTGATGGACAAGGGGCACGTGGACCGGCTCGCGGAGGCGGGCGGCCACGTCCAGGACGCCGAGGTCGGGGTCCGGCGGGGCATGCTCGGCCCCGACACCCTCGCCACCCTCATCTACACCTCGGGTACCACCGGCCGCCCCAAGGGCTGCGCCCTGTCGCACGGCAACTTCTTCGCCGAGGTCGACAACGCGATCGAACTCCTCTACCCGATCTTCAAGGCCCGCAACGACGAGGAACTCTCCATCCTCCTCTTCCTCCCCATGTCCCACGTCTTCGGCCGGATGGTGGCGATCGCCTGCGTGCGCGCCCGGGTCCGCCTCGGCCACGCCCCCAGCCTCAAGGCCGAGGACCTGCTCCCGGACCTCGCCGCCTTCAAGCCGACCTGCCTGCTCACCATCCCGTACATGCTGGAGAAGGTCTTCAACACCGCCCGGGCGAAGGCCGAGGCGGGCGGCCGGGTCGCCGTCTTCGACCGCGCCACCGGCATCGCTCAGCGCTACGGCGAGGCACTGGAGGCCAGCCAGACCGGCACCGGCAGCGGTCCCGGCCGCGCCCTGAAGACCGCCCGCGCCTTCTACGACCCGCTCGTCTACCGCCGGATCCGCGCCGCCATGGGCGGCCGGGTCCGCCACATCATCTGCGGCGGCTCACCGCTGGGCCGCCGACTCGCCGCGTTCTACGCCGGCGCGGGCATCGAGATCTACGAGGGCTACGGCCTGACCGAGACCACCGCCGCCGCCACCTGCACCCCGCCGCTCAAACCCCGGCTGGGCACGGTCGGCTGGCCGATGCCCGGCACCAAGGTCCGGATAGCCGCCGACGGCGAGATCCTGATCGCGGGTGACCACGTCCTGCGCGGCTACTGGGACCCGGCGGCCGGCGGGGTCGTCCCCGCCACCCGGGACGGCTGGCTGGCCACCGGCGACATCGGCGAACTCGACGACGAGGGCTACCTCACCATCACCGGCCGCAAGAAGGAGATGCTCATCACCGCCGGCGGCAAGTCGGTGGCCCCCGCCCCGCTGGAGAACTGGCTGCGCTCGCACCCCCTGATCTCCCAGGTGATGCTGGTCGGCGACGGACTGCCCTACGTCAGCGCGCTGATCACCCTGGACCGGGACGGACTCACCCACTGGCGGCAGATGAACGGCAAGCACCCGGTGCCGCCGGAACTCCTCCTGGACGACGAGGAGTTGCGCGCCGTCCTGCAACGGGCCGTCGACGAGGCCAACAAGCTCGTCTCCCGCCCCGAGTCCATCCGCCGCTTCACCGTGCTCCCCGTCGACTTCACCGAGGAGGCGGGCCACCTGACCCCGTCGATGAAGCTCCGCCGCGACACGATCATGAAGGACTTCGCACCAGAGATCGAGAGCTTGTACGCCAAGTAATAAGCCCTGCTCAGGCAGCGCCCCGATAGGGGCGCGGGGAACTGCGCGAGCAACCACGACGCTCCCGCACCCGTAGAACCACCCCGCGGGGGGTCACCCCTCCTCGGCCAGCCGGTCCAACCACTCCCCCAGCAACTGCCGCTCCGCCCCACTGAGCACCGTCTGCTCGGGAAGCCCGGCCCGCAGCGCCCGCGCCGCCCCGGCCGGCCCCGCGGCCCGCACCGCCGGCTCCTCCGTGGTGATCGCCGTGACCATCGCCTCCCTCAGCGTGCCGAGCAGCGCCGGATCGCGGTCGGACTCCGGCATGGACAGCCAGGTGAGGACGGCGCCGCGGGCCGTGGCGTGGATGACGTCGGCCGCGAGCGTCTCGCCGACTCGCAACAGCCCGGCGACGGTCAGCCGCCGTACCCGGCCGCGGAGGATCTCCAGACCCGTCCGGAAGGCGGGCGAGTCCCGGCGCGAGACGTCGCCGTACATCAGGGAGTACAGCGCGGGGTTCTCCAGACCGAACCGGACCGCCAGGTCCCAGCTGTCCCGCAGGTCCTGGATCGGGTCCTCGGGGTCGGGGTCGACCTTCTTGCTCGCGAGGAAGGTGGCGAAGCCGTGCTCGGCCACCGCCGCCAGCAGCCCCTCCTTGTCGCCGAACAGCCGGTAGATGGCCGGGGGCTGGAGTCCCGCGGCGACGGCCACCGCGCGCGTGGTGACGGCGTCCCGTCCGTCGCGCTCCAGCAGGGCGATGGCGGCGTCGACGACGCGTCGGCGGGTGTCCGTGTCACGTGGCTCCGAGGGCATGCAGCGATGATATCGCCGATATCGCTCCCTTGCTTCCATCGTTAGTATCAGTGTTACGCTCACTTCGTTATCGCTGATATCAACCCTGTGGAGGGACATCGTGATCATCGTGACCGGAGCGACCGGGCAGCTCGGCAGCCGGATCGTGGCGCGACTGCTGGACCGGGTGCCGGCCGACCGGGTCGGCGTCAGCGTCCGGGACCCGGAGAAGGCGCGGGCCCTCGCCGACCGGGGGGTGCGGGTGCGCCGGGGCAGCTTCACCGAGCCGGAAGGGCTCGCGCACGCCTTCGAGGGCGCGTCCCAGATCCTGCTCGTCTCCGTCGACCGGATGGGTGAGGAGACCGTACGGCAGCACCGCACCGCCATCGAGGCCGCGGCCGCGGCCGGCGCCCGCCGGGTCGTCTACACCGCCCAGATGGGCGCGAGTCCCACCTCCCGCTTCCAGGCCTGCCGCGACCACGCGGCCACCGAGCGGGACCTGGCCGACTCCGGCCTGGCCTGGACCTCCCTGCGCAACGGCTTCCATGCCGCCAGCGGGCTCGACTTCCTGGCCCAGGGCCTCGCGTCCGGGCAGGTCGCCCTGCCCGCCGACGGCCCGGTCTGCTGGACGGCCCACGACGACCTGGCGGAGGCGGCCGCCGTCGTGCTGGCCGACGAGGGCCGCTTCGAGGGGCCGACGCCCCCGCTGACCGGCTCGGAGGCGCTCACCTTCGCCGACCTCGCCGAACTGGCCGGGGCGACCAGGACCACGGTCCCCGACGAGGAGTTCGTCCGCCATCTGGTCGGCGGCGGGGTCCCCGAGGAGACGGCCGGACACCTGCTCGGCATCTTCACCGCGGCCCGCGAGCAGGAGTTCGCGACCGCCGACCCCGCCCTGGCGGACCTGCTCGGCCGTGAACCCGTCTCCATGCGGACACTGCTGCGCGAACGCCTGGCCGGGTGAGGGGGCGCCCATCAGGCGCATTACGGCGGAAAACGCCGAGAAGTGCTGACAAGGCACCCGGGAGGGGCTGAGAAGACTCCAGACGGACGGCAAGAAGACGCCGGGCAGCCGCAAGGGAAACGCGGAATTGCATACAGGAGCCGCGGGAAAAGGCAGGAGCCCCGTCGCCGGATGGCGCGGGGCTCCTTGGGTACTGCACTCAGTCTGCGATCAGACTTGGTTTGTCTGGGATCAGACGGGGGTGACGTTCTCCGCCTGCGGACCCTTCGGGCCCTGCGTGACGTCGAAGCTCACCTGCTGGTTCTCCTCGAGGGAGCGGAACCCGCTGGCGTTGATCGCGGAGTAGTGGACGAAGACGTCGGGGCCGCCGCCTTCCTGGGCGATGAAGCCAAAGCCCTTTTCGGCGTTGAACCACTTCACGGTTCCGGTAGCCATAAGCCCTCCTTGGGCTCAAAAGGGTCGCCCTGCTCCAGAACCTGCAAGTGTGAAAACAAACTAAGTGCCGCACAACTGCATATGTCTGAAAACGACGAGAGCCCGCGGTTACATGCTCCGCAGGCTCTGTACTGCAAGGGAAACCAAACTGCAACTTGCGGCGAGCCTAGCATGTGGGCAGCCGAATGCAACAGAGGCCAAGATCACGTCACCCGGACGTTTGAATGATCCCTGGGGCCTTGACGGCGGGGGCGGTCTCAGCACCGTACCCCATGGGGTCTAGTCTCGCGATGTGGACAATTCTCGCACCCGGCCGCGCGTCGGACACATCCAGTTCCTGAACTGCCTGCCCCTGTACTGGGGGCTCGCGAGAACCGGCACCCTCCTCGACTTCGAGCTCACGAAGGACACCCCGGAGAAGCTGAGCGAGCGACTGGTGCGCGGAGACCTCGACATCGGCCCCATCACCCTCGTCGAGTTCCTGCGCAACGCCGACGACCTGGTCGCCTTCCCGGACATCGCCGTCGGCTGCGACGGCCCCGTGATGTCCTGCGTGATCGTCTCGCAGGTCCCGCTGGACCAGCTGGACGGCCGCCGGGTCGCCCTCGGCTCCACCTCGCGCACCTCGGTCCGCCTGGCCCAGCTGCTGCTCGCCGAGCGCTACGGCGTCCAGCCCGACTACTACACCTGCCCGCCCGACCTCAGCCTGATGATGCAGGAGGCGGAGGCGGCGGTACTGATCGGCGACGCGGCCCTGCGCGCCAACCTGCTGGACGGCCCGCGCTACGGCCTGGAGGTCCACGACCTCGGCGCACTGTGGAAGGAGTGGACGGGGCTGCCCTTCGTCTTCGCGGTCTGGGCGGCGCGCCGCGACTACCTGGAGCGCGAGCCGGGCATCACGCGTGACGTGCACACCGCCTTCCTCGACTCCCGCAACCTCTCCCTGGAGGAGGTCGCCAAGGTCGCCGAACAGGCCGCCCGCTGGGAGGACTTCGACGAGGCGACCCTGGCCCAGTACTTCACCACCCTCGACTTCAGCTTCGGGGCGCCGCAGCTCGCGGCGGTCACCGAGTTCGCCCGCAGGGTGGGCCCGACGACCGGGTTCCCGGCGGACGTGAAGGTCGCTCTGCTGGAACCCTGACAGGCAATAGGCTGCTGCGTGGACTCCGGGGGGTCCGGACTCTCTCAGGGGGTGGGGGACGCATGCAGCCGCTCGCGGATGACGAACCGACGGCCGTGGGGCCCTACCGGCTGCTCGGCCGGCTCGGCTCCGGCGGCATGGGCCGGGTCTACCTCGGCCGGTCGGCGGGCGGCCGTACGGTCGCGGTGAAGATCGTGCACCCGCACTTCGCGCCGGACGAGGAGTTCCGGGCCCGGTTCCGCCGCGAGGTGGCCGCCGCCCGGCGGGTCGGCGGCGCCTGGACCGCCTCCGTACTGGACGCCGACCCGGACGCGCCGGTGCCCTGGGTCGCCACCGCCTACGCGGCCGGACCCTCCCTGACGGCCGCCGTCACCGACGGCGGTCCGCTGCCCGCGCACACGGTACGGGCGCTCGGCGCGGGGCTCGCGGAGGCGCTGGCCGCCGTCCACGAACTGGGCCTGGTGCACCGGGACGTGAAGCCGTCCAACGTGCTGCTCACCCTGGACGGCCCGCTGCTCATCGACTTCGGCATCGCCCGGGCGACCGACGGCACCGCGTCGCTGACGTCCACGGGGGTCTCGATCGGCTCACCGGGATACATGGCTCCCGAACAGATCCTCGGCAAGGGCGTCACGGGCGCCGCGGACGTCTTCTCGCTGGGCGCGGTGCTGGCGTACGCGGCGAACGGGGAGCCGCCCTTCCGGGGCGACTCGTCGGCCGCGCTGCTCTACAAGGTCGTCCACGAGGAACCGGAACTCGGCCCCCTGAGCGGTGAGGTACGGGCGGTGGTCGAGACGTGTCTGGCCAAGGAGGCGGGGGAGCGGCCGGGGCCCGCGGAGCTGGCCCGGCGGCTGGCTCCGCAGGGGGCCGCGCGGCTGGTGACCGGCGGGTGGCTGCCGGGGGCGCTGGTGGAGCGGGTGAGCCGCAGCGCCGTACAGGTGCTGAACCTCGACGCGGGTGCGGACGCGGCGGCGGGCGTGGCGGGGGACGCGGCGGCGGTGTCCGGGTCGGGGCCGGTGGGGTTCAGCAGTCCCTCGGTGGGGGAGTTCGGCCCACCGCCGCCGAAACCGCCCCTCGCCGCTGTGACCTCCGGGACTGCTGAGGCCGCTGGGGCCGCTGCTGAGGTCACTGAGGCCGCTGGGACCGCTGTGGACCCGTCGTCCGGAAAGGTGTCGGTGAGCGTCGCGGCGACCGCCGTACCCGGGGAGGGCGGGCGCGGGCGCCGGGTCAGCTGCACGGTGGCGCTGGCCGTGGCCGGCGCGCTGGCCGTGGCGACGGTCGGACTGGGCTACCTGGCACGGCCGTGGCTCCACGGCGACGACGGCAGCAGCGCGGGGTCGGGCCAGGCGGCCTCCCCTCCCGTCTCCTCGGGGGGCGCCACGGCGTCCGGGGGCGCGGTCCCGGCGTCCTACCTCGGCACCTGGGAGGGCACGGCCACCGCCCTGCAGGGCAACCTCCCCATGGGCACCTTCCGGCTCACCGTCGTACAGGCGGCCGTCGGCGCGGAGCTGGGCCGGCTGCGCCAGACCGACCAGCTGGGCGGGGTCTGCACGGACGTGCTCACCCTGAAGTCGGTGACGAGGACGAGGCTCGTCGCCTCCTCCACGGGCGCCAAGGGCAACCACGACGGCTGCGACCCCGCCACGAACACCGTCTACCTGACCCCGGACCACGACACCCTGGTCTACACCTCGGACAGCTCGGCGGAGGGCAACCCGGTGGCCGTGCTGACGAAGACGTCCGGCTGACCCCGTTCCCGTCCTACTGCGGTGTCGTGACCGTGACGTGTTCGCCGGTGCCCAGGTGCAGCATGCCCTTGCCGGGCTGGACGGGGCCGCCGACCATGGCGCGGGTCGTGCGGATGCCGATCAGCTCGCCGGAGCCGGACTCCTGCGGGGAGAGCAGGATGCCCCGGCGGGCCTTCTTGGCGTCGACCTGCCAGCCGGAGAAGCCGTCGCAGATCTCGTCCTCGTCACCCGCGATGACGACCGCCAGGCCCTCTTCGGCCCCCCGCTCCACGATCCGCTTGAAGACGTCCTCGGCGTCGCAGTCGTCCAGCACCTCGGCGTCGTCCACGAGGACCACGACCGGATCGGCCGGGGTGGCGGTGTTCACGAGCTCCTCCAGCTCGTCCTCGTCGACATCGCGTCCCGTGAAGACCTTCAGGACCCCTTCCCGGCCCTCGAGTTCACGCAACGGTGACTGCCGGGGCGCGGCGATCACGATCCGTACGCCGTTGGCGAGGTAGGAGCGGGCGAAGCCCAACAGGCTTGTGGAGCGGCCCGACTTGGCCGGGCCGCCGATCACGAACGCCGGCACGCCCTGGGCGAGGTCCGGTCCGAAGGCGGTCAGTTCGTCACCGCCGACACCGGCCAGCGCCCACAGCTTGGAGGCCGTCGCGGCGGGGTCCCGCATCGCCCAGGCCTCCTCGAAGGAGATCCGGCCCGGCAGCACGTCCACCCGGAACGGCCGCCGCGCGCGCGGCACCTGCGCGTCCCTGGCCTCGGCCGTCTCGGCGATCGCGACGATCGCGGCGGCCTGCCCCTGCCCGGTGGTGTCCGCGGAGAGCAGCGCGAACTGCGTCTCCGCGGCCGTCTCGCTGCGGAACGCGCGGCCCGGCGGGATCTCCTCGGGCACCTTGCGCGAGTTGATGTCCAGCATGGAGAAGTCGGCGCGGTCGGCGAGCCGCAGCCCGTACTTGTCCTCGGTGAGGGAGGAGATCCGCCCGGCCAGGATCTGCCGGTCACCGGTGAGGACGAGATGGATGCCGACGCTCGCGCCCTCCCGCATCATCACCATGATCTGGTCGGTGAGGTCGCCGTGGTTCAGCTCGCCGAGGGTCGGCAGCCAGCCCTCCCAGCGGTCGAGCAGCAGCACGATGTGCGGCAGCCGCTCCGCCTCCGCGACGGCCGCCCGCTGCTCCCCGATGTCCGCGAACCCCCGCTCGGCCAGCATCTCCTGACGCCTCGACAGCTCACCGGACAGGCGTGCCATGAGCCGCTGGACGCGTTCGGTCTGGTTCCGGCCGACGACCGCACCGCAGTGCGGCAGCCGGGTCAGCGCGTTCAGCGCGCCGTTGCCGCAGTCGATGCCGTAGAGGTGGACGTCGGCACAGGAGTTGGTGCGGGCCAGCGAACCGGCGATGGTCCGCAGCACCTGCGAACGCCCGGTGCGCGGGGCTCCCGCGACGATGAGGTGCCCGAAGGTCGCGAAGTCCACGGCGACCGCACGGCGCGCCTGGTCGGCGGGCAGGTCCTCGACACCGTACGGGGCGGCGGGCAGCGCGCCCTGCGCCCGGACGGGCGGCACGTCGTCCAGCAGGAGGGTGTCGTCGAGGGCGGGCAGCCACGGGGAGTGCTGGGGCGGGATGGCGAGCGCGGTGTTGGCCTCCCGCACGGCGTCGACGAGCACCTTCAGGTCGGTGATCTCGTCGTCCTCCTTCGTCTCGGACTTGGGCTTGCGCAGTGCCGCCCGCCCGAGGTCCTGCCAGGTCAGCGCCCCGGCCCAGGGGGCGAGGGCGGCCGGATCGGCGGCACCCGGCCGCCGGCCACCGACCCGCCCCGACTGGAACGGGACCAGCGAGGCGTGCCCCAGCCGGACGTACGCCCGGCCCGGCGTGCTCTTCGCGATGTGCCCGGCGTCGGGCGCGTCGATGACGTCGGTCGACTCACCGGCGTCGGTCACGCGCAGCGCGATGCGGAGGTTGGTGTTGGCGCGGATCTCGGGGGAGACGACGCCGGAGGGCCGCTGGGTGGCGAGGAGGAGGTGGATCCCGAGGGACCGCCCGCGCTGGGCGATGTTCACGAGTCCCGTGACGAAGTCGGGCAGATCGCGCACCATGGACGCGAACTCGTCGATGACGATGAGCAGTCGGGGCACCGGCGGGTGCGACGGGTCCCGCCTGACCAGGTCCTGGTAGTCCTCGATGTCCTTGGCGTCGGCGGCGGCGAGGATGTGCTCGCGCCGCTTCAGCTCGGCGCCCAGGGACTCCAGGGCCCGCTCCACCAGATGGGCGTCGAGGTCGGTGACCATGCCCACCGTGTGCGGCAGCTTCACACAGTCCTTGAACGCCGAACCGCCCTTGTAGTCGACGAGGACGAAGGTCATGTTCTCGGGGGTGTTGGCGACGGCGAGCGCGGCCACGATGGTCTGCAGCAGCTCGGACTTGCCGGAACCGGTGGTACCCGCGATGAGCCCGTGCGGGCCGTCGCGCCGCAGGTCGATGCCGAAGGGACCGTCGTAGGACTCCCCGATGACGGCCATGGTAGACTGCCCGCCCATCCGCCACCGGGCGGCGATCGCGTCCCGCGTGGGCGGCTCCAGCTGGAGCACGTCGAGCAGCCGGCTGGCGGCGGGCAGCGCCGAGTCCTCGCTCTCCCCGCTGATGTCCCGCAGCGGGGAGAGGGAGCGGGCGAGCCGGGCGCACCAGGCGGCGGAGACGAAGTCGGGCCGTACGTTCCGTTTGCGCAGCGCCCCGCTCTGCTCGACGCGCAGCCGCAACTCCAGGTCCTGCGGCGCCCGTTCCTCGCCGGTGCCGACCTGGGGATGCCAGGCCTGGAAGGAGGGGAAGCCACCGGCGGCCTGCTGCGGTACGGCCGCCACGACCGGCTCCTTGCCCGCCACCGGCTCGGCGACGACGACGCCCTGGCACTCCCCGGGCAGGAACCGCTCCTCCTCGTCGAGGCAGATGGAGTGGATGGCCACCCCCGGCCCCTCCCGCAACAGCCGTACGACACCGGGCAGGGACCGCAGCCGCCGGGACCCGTCCCATACGACGACGATGTCCGGGTCGGAGAACGCCGGGCCGTCCGCCTTGCCTCGGCCACCCTGCTTGAGGGCCTTCTGCCGGCCGTCGAGGAGCTGGGTGAGCTCGCCGACGCGGGCGCCGACGGTCTCCGAGTCGGTGCCGATGAGCACGTTGACGTCCTGGCCGCCGCCGGGACGGGAGTGCGGCAGCCAGCGCACCCAGTCCCAGCGGGTGCCGGCGTCGTGGTCGGTGAGCACGTAGAACTGCACGTCCATGGGGCTGTGCAGGACGGCGGTCTGGGCCACGGCCCAACGCCCCAGCGCGTGCGCCGAGTCACCGGGTCCGGCGACGCCGATCACCCCGAGGTCGCGCAGCGACAGGCCGACCGGGGCGTCCTCGATGTACCAGCGGACCTTGCGCTTGTGCTCGTCCTGCTCGGGGTCGTCGAGCTCGACCTCGGAGGGGACGCGCCCGGTGCCGAAGCGGATCAGCAGGTGGTCGGCGTCGGTACGGCGCCGCTCCCACAGCCGGGTCCGCGGCCCGGTGCCGTACGTCAGCACGGCAGCCGGGTCCGGCACCGCGGCGCGCCGCTCCGACCGTTCGGCGACGAGGGCCTCCTGCGCCTCGCCCTCGATCCGCGCCTTGTGCTCCTTGTACTCCTTGAGCTGCTTGGCGTGGGACTTCCGGCCGTGCTTCTTGTCCATGAAGTAGTTGCCGAAGAGCATGACCGGACTCATCAGCGCCATGATCAGGTAGTACCAGCGCCCGAACATGAGGACGGAGACGACGGCGCCGACGAGCGGCAGCAGCGCCATCAGCCAGGGCAGCGGCCGGGCCTCGTAGTCGCCGGGCGGGTTCGGCAGCGCGAAGTGCGTCTGCCGGTCGGCGGGGCGCAGCCGCGGGGGCCGGTTGTAGTCGAGCCCGGCCCCGTCGTCGGACCACTTGAGGGCGGCGTTCGGGGGCGCGTACGCGGTGATCTCGAACAGGCTGTTGCCGAGCGCGAGTTGGGCGTCGAGCGGCCAGTCGCCCTCGCCCTTGAACTCCTCCCCGTCCAGCTTGGCGTCCGCGGTGTGCACCTGGAGTTTGCAGGTGCCGTCGATGGCGATGGAGAGGGTGGCGGCGCGGGCCGCGAGTTCGGGGTCCTCGACGCGGAGGTGGGAGGCGGCCCCGGTGCCGATGTCGTACCGCCCGACGCCGAGCCGGTGCACGGCACCCGCGCCCGGTCCGCCCGCGACCCGGAACTCCACGATGCCGGTGGGCTCTCCCATCAGGCAGCCGGCCGGATCGTGCAGGGAGACGACGACACCGTCGCGCAGCGGCGAGCCGACGACGGTGGCTGCGGGGTCGAGGGCGTACCCGTCGACGTAGGCCTGCGGGCCGGACACCTGGAAGGGGGCGGCCTGTCCGCGGTGCGCGCCGATGGGGATGACCTGGGCGCCGCCCTCGTCGGCGGCCGGGAACCCGGAACCGACCTGCCGGGCCAGCTCCCGGGCGACGTCACCGACCGTCGACTCGGGATCCGCGTCGAGCACGACGTCGGCGGTGGCGCCGCCGACCGGATCGACGACCGTCAGACTCAGGCGCACGTTGTCTCCCCCTCGCAGGCCCGGCACATCCGCAGTGACCTTAGCCGGACCCTAGCCGGACCTCGGCAAGAGGGGCTTTCCCGGGTGCAACGGGAGTACGCCGGTTCACGATTCCCTCGCACAAGGCCCCTGCGGCCACCCGTCTCCCACCCGTAGGATCTTTGCTCGTGCGGACGGCCAAGCCATGGCCACGGTTCCGCGCGATCGGTGCCACGGGGGCAGGCCCTGCGGCCACACGAACGGGAGGGGGCCGTCATGGCCGGTAAGGACACGGATCTCACTTATGCCGAGATGGAGAAGGTCGCGGGCGACCTGATCAAGGACATGCACGAGCTTGAGGACAAGATCAAGAACGTGGAGAAGCGGGTCAGCGCCCTGGTGGAGAACGGCTTCACCACCCAGAAGGCCTCGGGAGCGTACGACGACTCCATGAAGGACTTCACCAAGGGCGCGACCAAGACGATCCAGGGCCTGCACGGCCTCTCGGACTTCCTGAAGAAGGCGAAGGAAGCGTACGAGCAGCTGGACGACCAGCTGGCTAAGCAGGCCAAGGGTTAGTAAAGTCCGTCTCTGACGTGGGACTTGAGTGTGATGGGGTGCCTCTGCACCCCATCACACTCGCATTTTTGTCGGCTTGTGGGGAGCGTCAGCTTTCCTGGGTGACCGAGTAGGCAGGAAGTCTGGGCCAGTGGCGGACAGGACGCGATACGACCTTGACCTGATCAAGGAGTGCTCGAACTCTCTCTACCGGATCCACCAGGAGTTCAAGGAGCACGGCAACCCCGCAGAGGACTACGGTGACGAACTCGGCGTCGGAAACCTGCGTGACGCCTTCGACGACTTCTCCGACAACTGGAAGAAGAGTCGCAAGAAACTCATGAAGGACATCGAAAGCCTCGCCAAGTACACCGCCGAGGCGGCCAAGGCTTACGAGGACATCGACCACAAGCTTGCGGAAGCCCTCCGCGGCGCCAAGAAGAGCGGCGGGAAGAAGGAGAAGCAGTCGTGACAGCCCGTCCGAAGGACTGGTCGCCGCTGTACGACTCCGATCCGGTACCCGGTGACCCGTACGAGATCGCGAAGCTCGGTAAGAAGCTCCGGGGTATGGCTGACGAGATCGACAAACAGGCGCGCAACATTCGGGCGCTGGCGTCGGTCGAGGAGTGGGACAGCGACGCCGGCCGAGCCTTCCACGAGATCGCCGGTGACACCGCCGGGCGGCTGAAGCAGGTGTACGACCGCTATGACGCGGCGGCGAGCGCGGTCGGTACCAAGGTTCGCGAAGACGACGGCGAGTCGGACGATTACGCCAGTGAACTGCACCGGGCCCAGCGCCTGGCCGACCGGGGACTGCAGGAGTACCGGGAGCACGAGGCCGACTACAAGGCCGCCGGGAAGATCCTGGACCCCAACAGGGGAAAGGTGCTCACCGGCGATGACGCGGTGGAACACAGTAAGCAGCAGAAGAAGCAGGACGATGCTTCGGAGCTCATGACCCAGGCCGCGAAGAAGATCATGCAGGCGACTGTCATACGCAACGAGGCCGCCAGCCGGGCTTCCAGAAGAATCAAGAACGTCATCTGGCACGACAAGGTTCACGACCCCGGCGGGATCATGAACTGGCTTGCCGACCATGCGGACTGGATCTCCACAGCAGCCACGATCGTGGGCGCTCTGGCCCTGCTCGCGGCAGTCGTCCTGTCGGGTGGCACCCTGGCCGTCCTGCTCATCGCCATGGCGTCCGCACTGAGTGCCACCGCCCTGACGGCGCGTCTCTACGACGTTTTCGCACGTGGCGGGAAGATCGATTATCTGGCCATCGGTATGGATGCCCTTGGCATCTTCCCCGGCCTCGGTGCGCTCAAGGGCCTCAAGGCGGCCAAGGGGCTGCGTCTGCTGGCCGCCAGGGAAGGGATCTGGACGGCCTTCACCAACGGCTTCGCCGTGAAGAACATCAACAAGGGCGTGACGATGGCCTCCAAGATTCTTTCGAAGAGGGGCATCAACCTCCTTCCGGAGGCCGGTTTCGAACCGGAGGTGCTCACCCGATTCATCAAGGGTGGTGCGGTGGGCAACCTTGGCGTCCAGCTCGGCATCGCGGCGTTTGGCGGCGAGGGCGACGACCAGGCCACCCCGCCCAGCGGGAAGCAGCCCCAGCCCAGTCCCAGCCCGGGGCCGACGCCCAGACCCTCCAGCAGTGCACCGCCGTCCATGCCGAAGGCCGCGCAGCCAAGCCCCACTTCGACGTCGTTCCATGCCGCCTTGGCACCCGTTGGATGAGGAGAACCGACTCGTGGGTGACTACAACGCGCTTGACTCCGCGACATTCGTCGACGACTCGGGGACTGTTCGGGAGATGATTCCGTCGACGGTCATCGCCGCGGTTCCCGCGGCCAGGGCCGCTGCCGAGCAGTACGGCCGGGAGGTGCGGTTCGACTTCCTCGACGACCGGGCCGTGCACTGGTTGCTTTTCCAGAGACGTGAGGACACGGAGAGAGGCAGCGTTCTCGGATGCCTCCTCGCGATCCCGATCCTTGTTCTGGGGTTCGGTGCCTGGCCGTTCTGGGACCTGGTGGCCTCTGAGAAATCCCGTTCTTTCCAGATTGCTTTCATCGCCGTTGACGCATTGCTGCTGATCGCCTTTTCGGTCGGACTCTTCCTGCTCCGCCTGCCTGATCTCCGTGACCACACGGTGCGCAACATGCGTTGCCGGGTCCGCCTCTACCGCAAGATCGTCGGTATCGCCCGCCGGGGAGGAGCCGACATCCCGTCTCTTTACCCCTACTACGGGATGTACGCGTCGTCGCGGAAGTTCTTCCCCGAGGCAGCCGAACGCTCCATCCCCGATCAGGAACGGCCCGCGTGACCACCGACACCGAACTGCCCGAGTTCGTACCGACCCACGCCGTTTCGCCGGCGATCCACGCGGACGACATCAACGTTCGCTGGGTGATGCCCGAGATTTTCCACGACCTCCCCGTTCAGGAAACGGATGAGGACGAGGCTGTACGGCTCTTGGAAGAACTCGCGGACAAGGCGCTTCCGGGGGCGAGCGAAGAGGACCGGACACGGCTCGCGGTGATCTGCGCGCTGTCCACAGGTGACCTCATGGCTGCCACCGTGGACTACGCGAGCATCTGTGTGACCGCGGTCGACGAGGCATTGTGCACGGCCACGGTTTTCGTCTCCCTCACCGACAGCCCGGAAGCGCCTGGTGGCGTCAGGGGCGCGACCAAGGCAATCGCCTCAGGACTCCGTCGGACAGGGACGGACGAGGTGACAGAGGTCGAACTGCCCTGTGGCCGGGCCGTGACGTGCATCGGCACCAGGAACACGACACTCACCGGCCAACTGACCGATGAGGGAGAGCCCACCGACTTCCCGACCTGGTACATCCGTGTCTACGTCCCGCTTCCGAACGACAGCATGGTCATCATGGAGATGCAGACCCCCACAATGGCCGGATGGGAGGTCTTCTCCACCATGTTCGGAAACACCGTCAGCAGTCTGCGGCTCTTCAGGGCCGACGGCTCACGTCTGATCACTTCCGAGGCCGGGGAGTGACTCCGACCGAGACACCACCGTCGGACTACAGGCTCCTCGTACCACGTGACTGGTTCCGGGTCGACCTCACCCGGGAGCGGTGGCGCCACCAGCTGAAGACTTTCGTGGACAAGGAGGCGGCGATCGGAGGTACATCGGCGGAGGTCTCCCGCAGTGTCTGGACAAGCCTGCGGAATACTGCCGAACACGCGATCAACAACGGGGCGTTGGAGTTCTTTCTCAAGACCGAGGCGCCCGGCGGCTCGGCGCTTCCCGCTTCCTTGCTGATCTCCATGGCACCTACGCCGCCCGGGCTGGCGCCGACGGTTGACGACTTGGCCCAGGTGCTGTCCCGACGGCCCGAGGGGGAAGCCGGCGTGGAGGCGGTCGTGTTGCCCGCGGGCCGGGCGGTCCGCGTTCACAGGGCAACGAATCTGAACTTCCACGTCCGCATGCCCGCTGGTGTGGGCTACCTCCAACTTGCCTTCGCCCTGCCGCTGAGCGGCACCGAGGGGCCCATGGGCGAACTGTGTGAGGCCATGGCCCACTCGCTGCGGTGGGTGTGAGACGCACCTCCCGAGCCTCAGGTTCTGGGTCAGTTCGGCGTCCACGACCAGTCGGTCAGCCTCGCGCCGTTCTTCTTCCGTGTACGGAACCGACGGCGGACTGCCCGGCGGTCGTCCGCGCCCACGAAGCATCCTGTGCTGCAACGGGCCTACGGCAGGGTTCGGTGGCCTAGTCAGCGGATGCGCGTCGTCGGCTGCCTGGCCGAGGCCGTCGCGTCACGTGCATGTGCACGTCGCTACGGGTCTCCTCGGTGATGACCACGAGCCATGAACCGTCGCTGAACCGGATGCGCAGTCGATCAGTCGCATGCGATCCGGCAAGGGGATCCTCCACCACTGCCTCTGCGGTCGGGAGTTCGGCGACGACACGCAACCGCGCTTCCTGCCGGACGGACACGCGCTTGGGCGGGGCCATCAGGACGATGCGGCCCTGGGCCAGGACGAGGACTCGGTTGTGGTGCGGAGAATGGCTGTACCAGGAGAGCAGGAACTGGCCGGCCGACCCGGTCCAGTCGCCGTCGAAGATCTGGTCGAGGCCGTGAGCCTGGAGGGCTGCCTTTCCCTCCTTGGCCTCGCGGTCCTTGCCCCGTGCCCTGGCTCGCTCCGACTCCGGGCCCAGCAGCCGCTCCATCCTCTCCTCAAGTACCGACAGGAAGATGAGAAGCATCAGCAGAGGGTAGAAGAGGCCGCCGAGCAGTATGCCGAGCGCGCCCAGCGGGCGTATGACGGCGGGCCGTAGCGGTCCGCCACCTGCCGCCCGGTGCACGTCCTCCGGAGGTGTCGGGATCTTCCCGATCCTGCACCAGGCGGCAGCGTCCGCAGGAACGTCGAGACGGTCCCGTACTCGCTCGGCCAGGGTCTTTCTGCTCATGTGCGGAAGAGACCGGGGCCGGCGATCTTGTCGTTGTCGCTGGCCTTGTCGTTCCCGTTGCCGCAGCCGGTCAACAGCAGTGCTGCCGTTGCCACCAGTGCGGCATTGACGGGCAAAGTACGGCGCTTCACAGTGAACTCCCCTCGGATGCTACCGCGTTACAGATCGCCCGGCTTCGGCGCCGCTGCTTCCCCGGAGGGACCCATGAGGATGGAGTGGGTCTCGTGAACGTCCTTGGCTGCCTTCGAGGGCACACTCACCTCCACCATGACGATCCCGCTCCGGAGCCGGGTGATGACCGGGGGCTGGGAACGGCTGGGGAGCTCGCCGAGGAATCGCGTCAGCCGGGCACGCTGGCCTGGGGACAACTCGCTTTCGGTGACGGTGCGGACGGCTCCCGAGAGTAGCTGGCACAGCCGCTCGGCGCTGTCGGGATTGCCCGTGAACAGGCGGATCCAGGACTGGTCCACGAAGCTGAGCCGTACGTCCGCTTCGGCCTCGCTGTATGTCATCCGCCTTGCTCCGGCGAGAGAATCGCGAGGGAATTCCGCGAGCACGTCGGCTTTGTCCAATGTGCCTGTTCGGGTACCGAGAAAGAGCAGACGCCGACTCGTCAGGGCGAGGTCGGTGGCATAGCCCTTGGGGCGGCGCGCTGGATCCAGTTGCCAGGGCACGGTCCGCGCCAGAGTGTCGGGCGCGGCCCACATGACGGGAAAGTCCTCGACCTCGTTCTCCGGTTCCTCCGGCCTTCCGCGCACGGGTACATCGCCGAAGGGCGAGCCGGCGGCTCCACCGAGGTTCGCGATGAGATTGGCGATCAGTGGAATCCCGACGGCGAAGGCGCGGCCGGTGCGTTGCGCGACACGGTCGCCAGTCGTACGCATGGTGTAGCTCGGACCCGCAGGCCAGTCCCGCAGTTCCTGCTGAATGTCGTTGCGATCGAGATCCCTGAACCAGCGGCATCCGGAGACAGCCGGTGAGATGCCGGTGGCGAATGTGGCCGCGGTCCTGATCAGCAGATCCTCGTCGGCTTCGGGATACCAGTCCATCAGTACGTCATCTCTCCACGGAGGAACACAACTCGGTCAGTCGGGAAGACCGGCAGGAGCGGTCGAGGGCGGGAATTCCACCGAGCCGACGATTCCCGCGACGGCGTGTGCGAACTCATCCCACTGTTCCACTGAAGCCGTGTCCAGGGTAAACACAGCGGTGTACGGACCGGTTGCGAACGGGATGTGTACCTGGATTTGTCCCATGATGAGTTCCTCGTCCTGGCCGGACTTCGTGTATCCGCCGTCCACGACAAGTTTCTGGAAGCTGACTCCGCAGACCGCCGGCCCGCACGGGAGATCCAGCCAGGTCACCTCGCGCAAGGGGTCCCGGAGCAAGAGTGCCTTGATGCCCTGCGCGACGACTTCCTGATCCGTCTCACCGGACTCGAAGGCCGCGATGGTGAGCGAGCAGTGTGCTACGCCTCTGTCGTCCTCCAGCCCGTAGAGTCCGATACCGAAGAAACCGACCCCGCTCGCGAGCATCTGATCGGCCATGGCGCTGTACAGCGCACCCATGGTTTCCCACAGGGGTACTTCACCACGTGGATAGATCTCGCGGACGAGTTGCTGGGCCGCCTGTGCCCGCTCGTCAGCATCGAGTGAAACCTCGATCGCGTGCATACCGTCGGGTAGCCGGAAGGCCATCGGGGGCAGCACGGCGCCCTCGATGGTCAGATCCTGGAGTGTCTCAGGGGTGTTCATGAACGGCGCTCAGCCCCCAAAGTCATTTGTTGCGATGGTATGCACCTTGTAGGCGTCGAGGGCGCCCTTGATCGAACCATCGATGATACGGCCCGCTCTGCCGATGGGGGCGATTGCGTCGGCCCCCTTGATGAACTTCAAACCCGACACCAAGTTGATGCCCTGCGTGCCGAGAAACTGACCCTTGCGAATATTCTGCAATCCGCTTTCGACCGCCAAGGTCAGTCGGCTGCCGCCTTCACCCAGCTTCACCATGGGCACCGCTTTGATGGGACCGAAGAGAACAAATGCCTTCCCGACGCTGGTTACGCCGCGGTAGCCCTCGCCGAGCTCTGCGGCCCGTGCGGCCGCGTTTGCGCCCTTCGCGAGTTCTGCGCTGCCCGTGAGCCCCTTGACGCCCGGCAGGACGCCGAGGGCGTCGAATCCGATATCAGTCCAACTGACGTCCGCGCCGGCTGCTTTGGCGACCAGATGGGTCAGGAGGGCTGCGCCACTCGTAATCATCGCTGCGGCGGCGAAGATGGCGCCTATGGGTTCGAAGGGGGCGGTGATGATGGCGAGGAGTCCCAGTACACCGCTGGCCAGGCTGAGAAGGTCGCCGATCGCTTTGAAGACGTCCGCGTGATCCTTGATCCAGTCGCCGGTGGCGTCCCAGGCACCCTCGATACCCTTGCCGAGTTTGTCCCAGAAGCCGGGCTCGTCCGGCGCGATGTCGGCGGCCTTGTCGAGTTCCTTGCTGACCTGACGGGCGGCCGCACGGTAGTCCGCCTCCAGCTCGTGGACCTTCTGGATGACTCCGTCCACCGCGCTGGAGGCTTTCGCGAGATCCGTGCTGCCATTGCTGCCGGCCTTTGCTTTGGCCTGCGACTCGGCATCGAGTTTTTCCCCGGCGCTCTTCTCCAGCCGGTCCGCGCGGTCCTGGAAGTCCTGGAGGTCGCCTGCCCAGCGGTGCAGGGCACGCGAGGCCTTGTCGAAGGACTCGTGGCTCTTGCGGATGAGCGGGGTGACGTCCTGGCCGACGTACTCGCGGAAGGCGATCGCGGTCTTGCCTTTCCAGGCACCGGTCTCGATGCGTTCCAGCTCGCTCAGTGCCGTACCCAGCTCGCCGGCCAGCTTGCCGAGCTGCTTGGCGAGGTCTCGGGTGTCCTCCACGCTTCCGGGTGTGGGGTCCCACCCTATGTGGGGGAAGGCAGGCCGTTGCCCAGCCACGTCACTTGCCCTTCTGCTGCGGAGCCTTGAGCGACTCGGCCAGGTCCAGGTCGAGCTTGCCGAAGCTCTCGCCGATCTTGTTGATCATCTTCACGGCGCCCTGGGTGTGCTTGCCGAGCTGCTTGATGCCGTAGCCCCAGTCGTCGGCGAAGTCCTGGACGTCTTCGATGAGCTGTTTCTCACCGACTGCCGAGGCGTCCGCGCTGCGGAGGGTGCGGCGGGTTGCCTCCATCCGGTCGCTGATCGACGAGAAGGTCTTCTTCAGGTCCTGGAAGATCGTGTCTTCGAGGCGTAGGTCACTCATGTCGGATTCCGGTCTCCCCGAGCGGTCGGAGACGTGACTCCGTGGGCCGCTCACGTCTCGTCAGCGGTTGACCGCCTGGATTTCCTTCACGGACACGTTCTGCTCGTACGTGGACAGACCGTCGGGAAGGGCCGGCTGCCGGGCGGGGCCGTCCGGGTCGGCCGAGTCCGTCCACGTCACCTTCCAGGTGATCGACGCCTTGAAGGGGTACGTGCCGGTTCCGGACGAGCGACGGTAGGTGATGTTGCAGGCCGCGTCCTTGCTGTCGACCGTGTAGCCCTTGTCGCCCTTCACCAGGTCGTACGTGCAGGTCTCCGGATCGGCGTCCGCCGTGCCCGCGTCGACTTCGAGGGCAACGGGGGTGGCGACGGTCGTCGCGGCCATCTGGACGCCCTTGTAGTTGATGCTGGCGGTCGTCCAGACCCGGTCGAAGTCGCCGTCCAGCTTCACGCGCGTATCGAGGTTCACCTTGAGCCGGTCGGGGCTGGGACTCAGGACCACGGGTGGCTTCGGCAACTTCGTGGAGTTGTAGGCGAGTCCGGACAGGATCTCCGGCGTCAGCTGGTTGGGGTCTGCCTTCGGCTGGGCGGGCGGGACCCAGATCTCCCAGTTGGCGGGGGTCACGGGACAGGCGTCGGTGTAGCTGTCGTTGCGGAACTGCACCTGCCACCAGAGGCCTTTGTCGCCCTTGTGGTAGTCCTCTTCGGCACGTTCCTTGGCGTAGCTCGCGGCCGGCTCCTGGGCGCCCTTGTACGAGGACTTGATGAACTCCTCGTACTCGTCCGGCGTGTACATCGGCTCGTACCAGCAGACGGGAGGCTTCCAGTTGGCGTTCGAAAAAGTTGCGGTCGCCGTGGAGGTGGACGAGCCGGTGGTCTTCTGGTTGATGCGGATGTGGGCGCCGATGGTGCCGCTGCCGGAGGTGCCACCGGAATCGTCGCCGGAGTTGGCCCCTGAGTTCCCGCTGGGGTCGGCAGGCGGTTGCCCGCCGGTCCCCGTGTCATCACCTGTCTTGGGGTCACCGGCGTAGGCCGGCAATCCAGTTCCCAGCGCCACGAGGAGGCCTGCGGCCACGGCCGTCCGGACGCCGGCCCGAACCGCGCCGAACCTCAGCCCTGGACGCACGCCGCGTCCCCCTTCTTCCAGTTCTGCTGTGTGACCTGCCAGTCGCCGGCCGAGTCCCGGGCTGCTTGAAGCGTGTACAGGACGAAGTCCTTGTTGCTCGGCTTGGTACGCAGAACCTTGTTCGTCTTGACTTCCTTGCCGTACGCCTTGCTCTGGTCCTCGCAGTAGCGGGCCGCCGCAGTCTTGCCGTTCGCGACGTCGGTGACCTCGAAGTCGTAGTACCGGTAGTGACCCGTGAGCGTGAGGCCCTGCTTCTTGAGGGTCGCAACACGCTGGGACCAGTAGGTGAAGGCAGCCCCGCCGAAGTAGCGGCTCATGTTGCTGGTCTTGCCATCCCCCTTGCCGAAAGCTTCGATATTGGCCTGAGTCGAGTACGCCACGTCTCGCAGGATCGCGTCTTTCGTGGCGTCTCCCGTCGACTGCCGGTCCACCGTCACGGTGATGTCCGACGGAAACGCGAATGTCGGCGCGTTCTTGTCGACCGAGGCGGACGCGGACGGGGAAGGGGAAGCCGACGCTTCCGTACCAGCCCCCGCGATCTTGTCGTTCTTGTCCTTGGAGCTGTCGTCCCCGCCTCCGCATGCCGTCAGCAGCAGGGCTGCGGTCGCGGCGAGCGCGGCGGCGACGGGCAAGGTGCGGCGCGTCACTGTGGACTCCCCCGTGAGAATGAAGTTCGGCAGAAGCGAAAACGGTATCCGTGAGGTCTCCGATTTCGCCACCGCGAACGTCGCTGTGAGTGTGGTGATCGAGACGCATTCTAGGAGCTCTGACGGGGGCGGCCCCGGCGTGGTGGCGTGGAGCTCCCCTGTCCCGGGCCGTTCGCGGGAGCTTGGTGAAGGTTGCGCGGGCGTGGCGTGAGCGGGTGCGGATCGCGCTGGGCCCTGTCCCCCTCCTTGGTGCTCCCTTTGCGGTCCATTGGTTGTAGGCCCGAAAACCCTCGACAGAGAGTGACCCTGGCCCTCTGCGTCTCGCGGGGCGGTCGGCAGGCAGGTGTTCACGGGGGTAGTTGTGGCGGATCACGTCAAGGTGTCCACGAGTGAGTTGCGGGAGATCAGTAGATCCCTCGTGAAGTTGAAGTCCACCTTTGAACATGCGAAGGATCTCGTCGACTCGTACGGTTCCGAGATCGGGTCCGGCGAGGTGGCCGATGCACTCGGTGACTTCGCCGACGACTGGAAGAAGAAGCGCAAGCAGCTCTGTGACGGACTGGAGTTCCTCGGGAAGACCGCGGGTGAGGCGGCGAAGGCCTACGACGGGGTCGATCAGCATCTCGCGGACGCGTTGCTCAAGGCGCAGTCGGGGGACAAGTGAGCGACGACTTCTCCGGGGTCGACTGGCAGACGGCCCGGTACGACGACAAGGAGTTCACACCGGGCGACCCGTACGAGGTGGCCCGGCTCGGGAAGCGGATCTCCGACACCGCCAGGTTGATCGAGGAACAGGCCGGCAAGCTGAACAACCTTGTCGACGGGAACGGGTGGGACTCGGACGCCGGGAAGGCGTTCGCCGCGAAGACCGGGGACACCGTCAAGCTGCTGAGCCAGTCGCACCAGCGGTATGCGGCGGCGGGGGCGGCGCTCGGTTCCTCCGTGCCGTACGAGCCCATCGCCGACACCGTGCGGGAGAGCTGGGCCACCGCTCTCAACCACGCGCAGAACAGGGTGCGCGCCGCGCTGAAGAAGGCCGCCGCGGCCGACGCCGACAGCAGCAACTACCAGAAGCAGATCGATCAGCATCCGTCCGGGGACGACAACCATCCCGACAAGCAGAAGCTGAAGCGGCAGAAGGAAGCCTCCGACGGGGAACTCGACGCGGCGAAGCGGGAGCTGCGGGCCGCGCTCGAGTACCGGGACACGCAGGCCGGGTACGCCGCCAAGGCCATCCGGGACGCCATCGACCACGACGGGCTGAAGGATCCCAAGCATCACTGGTGGGACGACTGGAAGGACTGGGTCGCCACCATCGGCCACTGGGCGGGGGCGATCGCCGGAGTGCTCTGCGTGCTGGCCCTGTGCCTGAGCTGGGTCCCCATCCTCGGTGAGGTGCTGGGAGCGCTGGCTCTGATCGCCTCCGTGGTCGCTCTCGTCTGCGACACCGTCTCCGCGCTGGACGGCAAGGGCACCTGGCTGGACGTCGCCATCGACGTGGTCGGCGTGCTGTCCTTCGGCGCCGGCCGGGTCCTCGGGACGACCTTCAAAGAGGCGGCCACGGCCGCCCGGGGGTCGTCGGCGCTCAGGGAGTTCCTGAACCTGCGCGGGCTGGGCGTGGGCGAGAAGCTGGCCGGAGAGATCGCCCAGGCGAACTCCGGGGTCAAGGCGGGCAAGATCGCCGAAGCCCTGGCGAAGGGACCGGACAGCGTCCTGCCCAGGATGAAGTCGATCGTCAAGGAGTGTGTCAACTTCAAGGCGTACTTCGGCGACATCCGCACGGCCGTCGCCGAGCGAGGAGCCGAGGACCCGATCCTCACCAAGGAACTGCCCAAGTGGCGCGGTCTCTCCGACTCGGTGTTCAAGGGAAAGGCGTGGTCGGCCGGTGGCCTGTACGCCGCGAGCCAGGTGCTGCCGCTGGGCGCGGGCATCGTGAACCTGGCGCCCTCGGCGGGCTGGGAACCGACCTCCATCGAGCGCAACCAGTTCGACGGCATCAAACACATCGCCCCCCTCGGGGCGAACGGCATTCCCTTCTACAACTGGAACTGGAAGGTCTCCGGCGGCTGAACGCGTCCGCCGGCACCGCTGCCGGATCATGGCGAGGCCCGCAAGGGCGAGGAGAGAACGAGGAAAGTGGCACCTGGAGACGGTCGGACCGTCGACGAGCAGTTCGCCCGGCTCCCGAGAAGCCGACAGCGCGAACTCGAAGCGAAAGGGCTCGGTCTGCCGCGCCTGCGCGAAATCGCCCTTGAGCAGGGCGGCGAGCCGGCCGTGCAGCACATCCTCGCGGAACACTCCAGCCCCTCCAGCCGGTGGGATTTCGACGGCGATCGGGGCACCGACGAGGGCAGAGCGGTGTGGCCGTGGATACGGCTGCTCCTGGTCGCCGTCATCGGCGTGGTGCTGTGCCTGCTGTCCACCTACGTCCTCAGCTCCTCGGCGCTCCTCGTCGGTGCGGCCTGCGGTGTGGCCGTGGCCTGGGCGGGGTTCAGGACGCGCAGGTCCCTCGGAGGACTTGTGGCCTGCGGCCTCGTCGCGGTCACCTATGTCGCGCTGATCTGGGTGGGCTCGTACGCCGCCGACGAGTGGTACCTGCAGCTGCGGGGGCAGGAGACCACGGTCGCCTACGCGAAGCCTCTGCACGAGCAGGCTTCGCACGGCGTTCGTGTCACGTACTGCCGCGTCACTCTCCCGGACGGAGCTGTCCGCCGGGTGTTCGAGAACGACAAGTGGTGTACGGACGAGACCATGGCCGGCGCCAGGACACGTGCGGTGATCGACCCGTCGGATCACTACCGGCCGGTCCTCGGAGGCAAGTCCGCCGTCGGCGGGATCGCGGCCGGGTACGGCTGCCTCGGTGCGGCCGCCGTCCTCGTCGTCGCCCCCCTGACCGCCGCCGTGATGAGCCGGTCGAACGAGCGGCGCGGCCGACAGGGCGGCCCGGACCGCCGGGCGGGCGGAACGGACGTATGACGGACCGCACCGAATCCCCTGTCGCGGCAGCCTCAGCCCCGCCCCCCTCCGACTACCGCCTGGCCGTCCCCGAAGGCTGGGAGCGGATCGTGCTGGACAGCCCCGAGCGCTGGACCCACCGCATCGACAAGCTGGTCAAGCGGGGGCTGCGGCGGACGCAGGCCACCCCGCAGCTGGAGGCCGCGCTGGCGGAGCGGATGCGGGCGCAGGCCAAGGCCGCGCAGGCCAACGGCGGCGTGGAGATGTACGTCGTCAACCAGGTCCTCGGCCAGGTCCCCGTCTCCGCCGGTCTGGTCGTGACGGTGCTGCGGCCGTCGCCCGGCACCGAACCCGGCGACCTCGGCGACATCGCCCGCTCCCTCGCCCTCCGCGCCGACACCAAGGACGCCGGCATCGAGGACGTCACCCTCGTCGACCTCCCCGCCGGCCCCGCCGTACGCCACCGCTACCTCCGCCGACCCGCGGCCGACGACCCGGACGGCAACAAGCTCGCCGTCGCCCACCTGGACGTCTACCTCGCCGTCCCGCAGAGCGACCGGCGACTGCTGCTCTCCTTCTCGACGCCGACGGCACCGCCGCTGGAGCCGCTGGTGGAGGCCCTGGTCACGCTGTTCGACTCCGTCGCCCGCACCCTGCAATGGATGGCCTGATGCCCGAGTTCGCCGCCGCCACCGTTCGTCTGCGTTCGCCGGAGGACGCCGTCGTGCTGCCCGTGCGGTCGTCCGTGGATCTGCGCGCGTGGGCTGCGGAGACGGCCCGGGGGCTCGTCGGCCGGGACGACGACGAGCCGAAGCTGCTCGACGCCCTCGCCGCCGAACTCCGCGAGGCCGCCGCCGACTCCCGCGAGCGCGGTCCGATCACGGCGCTGTCGTACGTCCCCGAGCCGCGCCTCGGTGAGCTCGCCCGGATCGAGTTGTCGGCGCTGGTCGCCGACGACACGTACCCCGAGGTGACCGTCGACCTCCTCCGGAGCCACCTCGCCGCTCCCACCGCCGACTCCTACCGGCCGCCCGAGGCGGAGCTGCGCACCCTGCCCGCCGGGCCCGCGGTGCGCGTCCGGCACGCGTATGTCCGGGACGTCGGCCGGGACGGGCTGGGGACGGTGCTGGAGACGTGCGCGTACGGCATCAGGGCCGACGAGACGTGGGGGCTGGTCCTGCTGACTTCCTGGCAGGCGCTGGCCCACACGGACACCCTGTGCGAGCTGACCGACGAGTTGGCCAAGACCGTCCGGGTCACGTCCTAGCAGCGTCGTTCCGCCGGGTCAGGCCAAGAACACCGTTGCGCATGTGGCACTTGAGCATCAGCGGCTGACCCGGTCGGCCGTCCGGGACCCCAGAGCGGAGAGCAAGGATCACGTGGCGAACGAGGACGAGCGGTCTGTCGACGAACTGTTCGCGGAACTCCCGGAGAAGTGGCAGCGGACGCTGGAAGAGGTGGGCATGGGGCTGCCGGACCTGCGCCGGATCGCGGCCGGCCCGGACGGCATGCGACGGGCACGCGCCATCCTCGCCGAGTTCTCGCAGGCCGGCACCGGTTCTCGGCCCACACGGACGGTGTACGGCGGCGCAACGCCGGTGTGGCCATGGGCCCGGTTGCTCCTGGTGGCCGTCGCCTCGGTCGGCGTCTGTCTGCTCTCCAGCGTGTTCATCGGCAAGGCGGCGGCGTTCGTCGGCCTGCTGCTAGGGCTGCCGGTGCTCCGGGTGGCCTTCAGGACCCGTGAATCCCGAGGGGCCCCCGTCGCCCGGTATGTCACCGTGACCACCTATCTCGTACTGGTACTGGTCGGCACGAACATCGCCAACGTCTGGTATCTGCGGCTACGCGGGGTGGAGCAGACGGTCACCATCGCCACGCCGACCCATCAGTGGACGCACGGCACCCGTGAGACGTACTGCCGGGTCCGGCTGAGGGACGGGTCCGTGCACGAGGTGGTCGACAACAAGGAGAACTGCGGTGAGCGGGTCGGGTGGACGACGACAGCCGTCGTCGATCCGGCAGGCCACTACAAGCCCTTCCTCGGCACCACGCCCGAGATGGGCGGCCTCCTCGGGGCGTACGTCTGCCTGGGCGCTGCCGTTGTGCTCCTACTGGCACCGGTGACGGTCGTCGTCAGGGGGCGACGCAGGTTGTAGACGGCGACCGTACCGGTCACGCCTCGGCCGCGTCGGCTCGCCGGCTCAGGACCACCAGCAGCCACACCAGCAGCACCGCCGAAGCGAGCGTCGAGGCGATGCCCACCGCCCACAGCCAGGGGTAATGGGCGAACACCCAGCTCGGCCCGACCGAACGGCGTTTGCGCTTGCCGCTGTCCATCGCGTCGAAGGCCAGGGACAGGAAGGCCAACAGTGACGCCACTGCCAGGACGGCGAGGACGGTCCGGCCCAGGGCAAGGGCCGGACGGGACCCCCACGCCTTGCGGTCCACGCCCTCCAGTGCCCGGAGAAGGAGGGCGCCCAGGAGCGGGGCGGCCATGCCGAGACACACCGCGAAGGCGTACGCCCCGCCCGGCCAGTTCCGTGCCGCCCACTGCCAGGCGTCGTCGCCCCACAGCATGGTGCCCAGCGCCATCAGGACGATCCCGCCCGCGATACCGAGGAACATCAGGCACCCGAAGAGAGCGTCCCGGTCCTTCTTCGCCTCCTTGACACCGGCTCCCCGGACCCGCGACGCGGCCGGAGCGGCCCTCGGACGCCTGGGCTTGGCCGATCCGCCCACGGTGTACCTCTTTCTCGGTCAGCCGGCGGTCAGATGGCGAAGCAGCGGCTCGCCCTCCAGGGACGTCAGGCGGCACCAGGAGCCGTCCGTGAAGGTGATCCGGAAGTCCCGGCCCGCGATGCTGAACGGGCGGCGTTCCACCGTGGCGACCGTGCTCAGGTCGGTCTCCCAGAGGACTTCCTCCCAGGGGTTCCTGGGATCCCTGAGGCCGCCGAGGACCAGGAGCCGGCGGTCGGTCAGGACGAGGTGGGTGACGTCGGTCTCGGGGCGGCGGGCCGGGTCGAGTTCCCAGGGGAGGGTGCGGGCGATCGTGCCGGGGGCGGCCCACAGCACCGGGAAGTCCTTTTCCTCGTTCTCCGGGTCCTCACTGCCACCGAGGGAGTCCGAGCCGCCGAAGCCGCCGCTCGGAGTGTTGCTTCCGGAGGCCACGACGAGCGCGAAGAGCCCGATGAGGAACGCGGCCGTCAGCACCGCCCAGGCGATGGGTCCGAATCTCGATCTCAGCCGATATGTCGGGCCCGCCGGCCAACCCGGCAACTCGCCCTGTATGTCCCGGCGCTCCGGGTCGCGGAACCAGCGGCGTCCCTTGACCCGGTCCGCGGCCCCCGTCGCGAAGGACACCGGTGCGCGTGCCACGAGTTCCTCGCCCGCCGGGGGTTTCCAGGCATGGCGTTGCGGCACGGTCATGGCCTGGCCTCTCCTGGTCGTTCACGGCAGTGAAGCTTCACCCTGCCGGGTGATCCTACTCGGGCCGCCTCATCGGCAACAGGCGTGTAATCGCAGGCCGTTAAGGCCCGCGCCCTGCCTCGGTCAATCCCACGTGAGCGGTTCGTGCAGGCCTCGTGGGTGCCCGGTGAGGATGCCGGGCGACGGCGCGGCGCGGGCGGGACGTCCGGGATTCACCCGCGCACAGTTCGGCGCCCCTTGCCGCCCCGCTGCTCCCAACCGCCTCACGTAGCACCGTCGTTGCAGATCGCAACGACGATTTCGGTGAGGTCAAGGAGTCCGGACGCGCCTTGAGGGGCTTATGTGCGGCTGATACGGTGCGATCGCTTGACACTCGCCCTGTGGCCGCGTATTCGGCCGAGTCGGGGTGGTTGGTGTGGAGTGTCCGCTTTCGAAGCGCTGACAGGGTTTTCGAAGCGTCGACAGAGTTTCAGAGTTCTCGACAGACAATGTCTTGGGTGTAACGGGGAGCGGTTGCGTGAAGATCCAGGAGCGTACGGGGGCGGGCGCCGGTCGTTCCGCCGGTCCGGCTCAGCCTTCGGTCGGTGACCGCCTTCCCACCGCGCCCCGCGAGCGCAAGCCCGCGCTGGCCGCGCTCGCGGTCCTGCTGATCCTGCTCGGCGCGCTCGGCGCGACGACGCTCGTGCTGCAGGCCGGCAACCGGATCGAGGTCGTGAAGATCACCGCGGAGATTCCCGCCGGGTCCTCGGTGAACAGCAGCAACGTGACCTCCGTGATGGTCGCGGACGACGACAGCATCCACTACGTCAAGTGGTCGCAGCTGGAGAGCCTGGAGAAGCTGAAGGCCCTCAACACCATCCCGGCGGGCGCCGTCGCCGTCGGTGAGATGTTCGGCAGCGGCAGCACGCTCGCCGCCGGCAAGGCCGTGGTGGGCCTCTCCCTCAAGGAGGGCCAGTACCCGGTCGGGCTGAAGATGGGTGACGTCGTCGCCGCCTACCGCGTCAGCAGCAACGGCTCCTCGACCGGCAACTCGTCCTCCTCGTCCTCCTCGTCCTCCTCGTCGGGCAGCGGTGGCTCCCCGATCGTCGGCCGGGCCACCGTCAGCTATGTGCCGGGCCCCGACAAGAGCGGCGACCTCGTCGGCAGCACCAACTTCGCCGTCACCCTCACCGTGAACAGCGACGACGCCGCCGCGCTGGCCCAGGCCGCCGCCACCGGCTCGGTCGCCCTCGTCCGTGTTCCCGGCGTGTCCGGCAACGGCAACTAGAAGGCGGACCGCACCCCATGGCGCTCATCGCAATCGCCGCCGACAAGGGTTCCCCCGGCGTCACCACCGCGGCCGTCGCGCTGGCCGCGGTCTGGCCGCGCCGGGTCCTGCTCGCCGAGGCCGACCCGGCCGGCGGCGACCTCGTCTACCGCAGTGCCGCCGCGCACGGCGGCCCGCTGAACCCGAACACCGGCATGCTCTCCATAGCCGCCACCGCGCGACGAGGGCTCGTGCCCGACCAACTCTGGGATCACGTGCAGCCGTTGAGCGGTGGCCTGGAGGTGCTGGTCGGGCTCGGCATCGCCGAGCACGCCGCCGGTCTCGCCGGGCTGTGGCCCACCCTCGGGCACGCCTTCGCCGCCCTCGCCGACTCCCCGAACGCCCCCGCCGACGTCATCGCCGACTGCGGCCGGATCAGCGGCGACACCCCGGCCGTGGAGCTGTTCCCGCACGCCGCCCTGGTCCTGCTCGTCTCGCGCACCGAACCCGAGTCGCTCGCCCGGGTCCGGGACCGTGCCGCCGCCCTCGCACAGAAGCTGCACGGCGGTCCGCGCGGCGCCGTGGCCCTCGCCACCCCGCTGATCGGCGTCGTCCTGATCGCCGACCCGGCCGGCTCCGGCAAGCTGGTCAACCAGGTCAACGACATGCTCGTGCACGCCCAGACCGGGGCACGCGTCGTCGGCACCATCGCCGACGACCCGGCCGGCGCCGACCAGCTGGCCGGCCGCAAGCGCGGGCGCCTCGACAAGTCGCTGCTCATCCGCTCGGCCCGCAAGGTCACCGCCGACCTCCAGCAGCAGTACGGCGCCTCCTGGACCGTACCGGCGCAGCCGCCGCACGCGGGGGCCGGCCGATGACCGCTGTCGACCACCAGTTGGTCAAGCGGTTCCGGCAGGACGCCGGCGACCGGATCGCCGAGCAGCGCCGCCAGGACCAGGCGTCCGGCGTCACGCCGATGTCCACCGAGGACGAACGCCAGTACGCCCGCGCGGTCATAGCCCAGATCCTGGAGGAGTACGCCCGCTCCGAGATCAACGCCGGGCGCACCCCGCTGGACGCGGAGACCGAGGAGCAGTACGCCGCCGCCGTGCACGCCGCGCTGTTCGGCGTGGGACGGCTGCAGCCGCTGCTCGACGACCCCGAGGTCGAGAACATCGACATCAACGGGTGCGACCAGGTGTTCGTGGGCTACAGCGACGGCCGGGAGGTCAAGGGGGATCCCGTCGCGGAGACCGACGAGGAACTCATCGAGCTGATCCAGGTGCTCGGCGCGTACTCCGGCCTGTCGTCCCGGCCGTTCGACTCGGCCAACCCGCAGCTCGACCTGAGGCTCCCCGACGGGTCGCGTCTGTCGGCCGTCATGGACGTCACCCGGCGGCCCGCGCTGTCCATCCGGCGGGCCCGCATGGGCAAGGTCTTCATCTCCGACCTGGTCGGCAACGGCACCCTGACGCCCGAGGTCGCGCACTTCATGGCCTGCGCCGTCCGCGCCCGCAAGAACATCATGATCGCGGGGGCGACGAACGCCGGAAAGACGACGCTGCTGCGCGCCCTCGCCAACGAGATCCCGCCGCACGAGCGGCTCATCACCGTCGAACGCGCCCTGGAACTCGGGCTGGACACCTTCCCGGACCTGCACCCGAACGTCGTGGCGTTCGAGGAGCGGCTGCCCAACTCCGAGGGGCAGGGCACCATCAGCATGGCGGAGCTGGTCCGGCGCTCCCTGCGCATGAACCCCTCTCGGGTGATCGTCGGTGAGGTTCTCGGCGACGAGATCGTCACCATGCTGAACGCGATGTCGCAGGGCAACGACGGCTCGCTGTCCACGATCCACGCCAACAGCTCCAGCGAGGTCTTCAACCGCATCTCCACCTACGCGCTCCAGGCCTCCGAGCGGCTGCCCATCGAGGCCAGCCAGATGCTGATCGCGGGCGCGGTGAACTTCGTCGTCTTCATCCAGCGGCGCAACAACTACCAGACCGGCGGCCGCCTCCAGCGCATGGTCACCTCCGTCCGCGAGGTCAACGGCGTCGACGGCCGGGTGCTGTCCAGCGAGGTGTTCGCGGAGGCCCACGACGGCCGGGTCGTACCGCATGCGCCCATAGCCTGTCTGGAGGACCTGATGGCCCACGGCTACCAGCCGCACGGGGCCTGGGGGTGACGTGACATGAACCTGGATTCCTTGGGCTCCATGGGCGGGCTCTTCTCCACCCCGGTCCTCTACGGCCTCGGCTGCGGAGTCGCCGTCGGCGGCGGACTGGCGCTGCTGGTCCTGGCGATCCGCGGACTCCCGGCCAGACCCGACCACGAGAAGCAGAAGGCCAACGAACGGGCGGCCGAACTCCTCCGGTTCGCCGGCCGGCGCGGTTCGCTCGCCGCCATCATCGGGCTCGTCGTGCTGCTGCTGACCCGCTGGGCGGTGGCCGGCATCGCCGCCGGTGTCCTCGTCTTCTTCTGGGACAAGCTGTTCGGCGGTGCCGCCGAGGAGCGGGCCGCGATGAAGCGGGTGGAGGCACTCGCCTCCTGGACCGAGTCGCTGCGCGACACCATCGCCGGCGCGGTCGGCCTGGAACAGGCCATCCCGGCGTCGGCGCGGGCCGCCGCGCCCGTGCTGCGGCCGCACCTCGACGCCCTCGTCGACCGGCTGCGCGCCCGCACCCCGCTGCCCGACGCGCTCCAGCACCTCGCCGACGAGATCGACGACGCGTCGGCCGACATCATCGTGGCCGCCCTCATCCTCAACGCCCGGCTGCGCGGCCCCGGTCTGCGCCAGGTGCTCGGCGCGCTCGCCAAGTCGGCGCGTGAGGAGGTCGACATGCGCCAGCGCGTGATGGCCCAACGCGCCTCCACGCGCCGCTCGGTGCAGATCGTCGTGGCGGTCTCGATCGCGTTCGTCCTCGGCCTGTCCGTCTTCAACCGCGCGTTCGTGGCGCCGTACGGCACCGCCGTCGGACAGCTCGTACTCGCCCTGGTCTGCGCGCTGTTCGCGCTCGGCTTCTGGTGGCTGCGCAAGCTGTCCACCATCGAGACCCCGGAACGGTTCCTGGTCCGCGACCAGTCCTCCGTCCAGTTCGTACGACCGCCCCGCACCGCCCCCGGCCAGAGCGGCCGGCCCGGCCAGAGCGGTCCCCAGACGCTGCCGACCGAGGATGGAGTGCGCCGGTGAACCTCACGATGCCGATCGTCGTCGGCGTGACCCTGGGGCTCGGCGTCTACGCCCTGATCCGCGCCCTCATGCCGAGCAAGCGCAGCGCCGTCGCCCAGGTCGCCCGGATCGACGCCATGCGGGCCCGCGGCGCCGCCCACGAGTCGGCCCGGGGGACCCAGGAGACCGGCAGGTTCGGTGCCCTGCGCGCCCAGGTCGGGGACCGGGTCGCCGAGTTCTACCGGCAGCAGGGCTGGGAACAGCGCTCGCTCCGCGCCGACCTCGCCGTCCTGGACCGCGGCTGGGAGAAGTTCCTCGCGACCAAGGTGCTGCTCGCCGCGGCCGGTCTGGTCTTCGGCCCGTTCCTGTTCGCCGTCGTCTACACCATGGGCTTCGGCCGCAGCCCGGTCGTCCCGGTCTGGCTGGCCCTGGTCTGCGCGGCCCTGTTCTTCTTCCTGCCCGACCTGGAGGTACGACGGGACGCGGCCGAGAAGCGCCGGGACCTCAGGCGGGTCATCGGGGCCTACCTCGACCTGGTGTCGATGAGCCTCGCGGGCGGCCGAGGTCTGCCCGAGGCCCTGATGGCCGCCGCCGAGGTCTCCGACGGCTGGGCCAACCAGCGCATCCGCAACGCCCTCGCCGACGCCCGGATCACCGGCGTCAGCCAGTGGCAGGCGCTGGGCGCGCTCGGCGAGGAACTGGGCGTGGAGGAGCTGAAGGACCTCTCCGCCTCCCTCGCCCTCGTGGCGGACGACGGCGCCAAGGTGCGGGAGTCCCTCGCCTCCCGCGCCGAGACCATGCGGCACCGCGAACTCGCCGAGATCGAGGGCAGCGCGGGCGAGAAGTCCCAGTCGATGCTCGTCGCCCAGCTGCTGCTGTGCGCCGGCTTCCTGGTTTTCCTGATCTTCCCGGCGGCGATGCGGGTGTTCCAGGTGTGAGCTGTTCCAGAGACCTTCGACAACTGCTGATTCGATCGCACGACCAACGCAACGGGAGAACCCACCATGAACGGACGTAACCTGACCGGGCGGAGCTTCAGCACCGGCATCCCGGCGATGGACTTCCTCGTCACCTTCCTCCAGGCCCGGGTGGAGCGGGCCCGCTCCGGCGAGCTCGACCGCGGTGCCTCCGCCGTCGAGTGGGTCATCATCTCCGCGGTCGTCGTCGCGATCGTCGGCGTCGTCGCCGCCATCATCAACGCCGCGTTGAGCGACGGCGCCAACAAGGTCGGCGACTGCATCAAGGGTGCCAGCGCGAGCGGGACCTGCTGACCGGGTCGGCGACGGGGACTGAACGGGGATGACGGGGGTCTTTGTGGACGTGAACGCCTGGCTGCGCCGCCGGGCCGCCGCCGCGCGCGGCGACTCGGGCATGACGGCCATCGAGTTCGTGCTGCTCACCCCCGTCCTCTTCTTCATGATCTTCGCGACCGTGCAGTTCGCGTTGTACTTCTTCGCCGACCACGTGGCCCAGGCTGCGGCCCAGGCGGGCGCCCGCAAGGCCCGTGCCACCGCCGACGCGGAACCCGGCGCCTGGCGCGGCGAGGCCCAGGCCGTGGTCGACTCCTACATCAGCCAACTCGGGCCGCAACTCGTGCTGTCGCCCAACGTGACGATGATCCAGCCGGAACAGCACACGGTCGGCGTCGAGATCTCCGCCCGCATCCCGACGGTGTTCCCGGGCCTGGACCTGACGGTGCACGCGCAGTCGTCGGGGCCGGTCGAGCGGTTCGTGGAGGACAACTAGTGGTGGACGAGACGACGACCTCCGCAGCGGACGGAGCGCCGGACGACCGGGGGCTGTCGACCGTCGAGGTCGTCATCCTCGCCCCGGTCATGATCCTCTTCATCCTCGTACTGGTCGCCTTCGGCCAACTCGTCGACGGCCGGGGCGCGATCGACGGAGCGGCCCGTGACGCGGCGCGTGCCGGGTCCATCCAGAAGGACCACGCCACCGCCATGTCGGAGGCGCAGAAGGCCGCCGACGCGGACCTGTCGGACGTCTGCTCGGGACCGGTCTCCGTCGTGCAGACCAGTGCGGGGTTCGCACCCGACAGCATCTTCACCGTCGAGGTGAGCTGCCAGGTCAGGGGGCTCGCCATGCTGGGCCTGGACATCCCCACGACGCTCACCGCGCGCTTCTCCTCCCCGCTCGACCCGTTCCGGAGGGCGGCATGATCCTCGCCGTGCTGCGCAGTTGGTGGACCGCACGGCGGCTCCGTCTGGACGACCGGGGTTCGGGTGCCGGCGCGGTCATCATCTTCGCCCTGGTCTTCCTCTCGCTCTCGGCGTTCGTCATCGACGGCGGCCTGTCCATCTCCAAGCGCGAACGTGCCGCCGACATCGCCGAACAGGCCGCCCGCTACGCCGCCCAGGACATCGACCTGGACGCGCTGTACGAGGGGCAGGGCACCGCGCCGATCAACTTCCAGGACTGCGACGCCCGGGTGAAGACCTTCGCCCGCGAGATGGACATGTCCGCCGCGGACGTCGCGGGCACCCACTGCACCGCCGCCGACGCGCAGCAGGTGCAGGTCGAGGTCCAGTTGACGTACGAGCCGGTCTTCACGGGCATGTTCTACGGCGGCGCGATCGTGGTGCACGGCCAGGCGACCGCCGAGAACGAGGTCGGCTGACCGGGACCGGCCGCGGCGAGCGGGTCACGACGCGAAGGCTTGCGCTTGTCGCTGACCGGGGCGCCGTTCACCGTGACCGGGACCGTGCCCCTTGCCACGGTCGCGGTCGCGGTCGCCGTTGCCGTTGCCGTTGCCGTCGCCGTGCGGGGGCGGACAGGGGTCAGTTGTCGGCGGGGTCTCCACGGGCGCGGGGTCGGTCGGTTCGGTGGGGTCCGTCGGGGGAGTGGGAGCGGGGTCGGGGGAGGCGAGCGGGGTCGGCTCGGTCGTCTCGGGCGGTGCGGGCGAGGGCGTTGCAGGGGGCGTCGGTTCGGTCGTCTCGGGCCGTGCGGTAGTGCCGTTCCCGGCCCTGTTCCCGGCCCCTTTCCCGTTCTCCGCCCCGTGCCCGGCCGTGGTCACCGCCGTACGGGCCGCAGCGGCCGCACCCGTGCTCGTGCCGTCTCCGTCGTCCCCGTTCCTGGGTGCCGCCGGTGCCGCCGGTGCCGCCGGTGCGCCGGTCACCGGGGCCTGGGCGAGCGGTGCGTCGGCGACCGGGGTGCGCGGGGCGGGGACGGGGGAGGCGTGGCCGGGGCCGAGGAGCAGCACGAGTGCCGTGGCGCCGGCGGTCACCGCGCCCGCGGCGACGGCCAACGGCCCCTTGGTGCCCACGGAGCCGACGGCCTGCCGTACCCCGTGCAGCGGCCCGCTCCCGCTGCCGTGTCCGCCCGCCGAGGCCCCGGCGGCGGTGAGGGTGAGCAGGAACCGGCCGGCCGTGCCGCCGACCGCGAAGACCAGCAGGGCGGGGCCGACGAGGGCGGGGAGCCGGTCGTTGGCGCGCATCAGGGCGGCGAGCCGGGTCCGGCAGTCCGCGCAGTCGTCCACGTGCCCGAGCAGCCGGTCGGACTGCCGTCCGGTGGCGGCCCCGCGCACGTACGCGGGCATCCGGCTCCAGTGCACCTGGCAGGCGGGGTCGTCCGGCGCCCCGGTCTGGGTGCGCAGGAAGGCCTGCCGCATCCCTTCCCGGGCCCGGTGCAGCAGTACCGCGGTCGCGCCCTCCTTGGTGCCCAGTTGCGGTCCGATCTGCGCGAGCGGCTGCCCCTCGGCCTCGGCGAGCCAGAGGGCCTTGACCCAGCGTTCGGGGAGTTGGGCGAGGACCCGTACCAGGAGGTCGACGGAGGAGACCTGTTCGGCCGGGTCGTCGCCGTGGCGGCCGGCCTCCGCCTGCTCGTCGGCGTGAGGGTCCCTGGGCGTCTCGCGCACGGCACTGCCCGCCGCGTAGGCGAGGTGCCGGACGGTGGTCGTCAGGTACGCCGCCACGTTGTCGATCTCGTGGCCCTCGGCCAGCCGCCGCCAGACCCGGAAGTGCGCCTCGGCGACCAGGTCTTCGGCGACCCAGGCGTTCCTGGTGAGGGAGCGGGCGTACGCGACGAGCCGCGGCTGCTGCTCCTCGTAGATCCGGGCGTAATCGGTGGTGCTGATGACTGCAGAGGAACCGTCGGGCATGGCGGAACGCTCCAGTTGCCGGCCAGGGGCTGGGAAGGATTCGCCAGCGTAGATGACAAAACTTTCAAACAAAGTTTCCTGCGCCTCAATTGGTGACGTACGTCACTCAACTTCCCTGTGGCCGACGCGTAATGAGACGGGCCGAAGGCGCTCAGAGGAGTAGGACGGCCCACCACCGCACCGCACCCCGGGAGAGCACCTGTGTCCATCACCGTCGAACAGCCCACCGGCGCCCGCCTGCTCACCGCCGACGAGCAGGAGGTGGCGGTCCCCGCGACGCTCCGCTACACCTCGGCCGACCCGCAGGCGGTGCACTTCGTCTTCCCGCCGTGGATCTCCCTGGACGGCGAGGAGGTCACCTGGACCTTCGCCCGCGCCCTGCTCCAGGAGGGCCTGGCGGCCCCGGCCGCGCTCGGCAACGTCCAGGTGCGGCCCTACGGAACCGCGCGCACGGTGGTGGAGCTGAGGGCGGAGGAGGGCGTGGCGGCGGTCACCTTCCCCACCTCCGCCCTCACCCGCTTCCTGCTGTCCGCCCTGCGGGTCGACGGCTGACGGGAGTTGTGCGGGACGTGCGGAGGAAGCGGTGGTTCCGCGCTCTCCCCCTTCGACGCCGTCGGTACCAGTCAATAGGATCGTCAAGGGGATCTCGACAGGCTCGATGCGCCCCCGGCCCACTCTGTCCGCACACGACCCCAGGACACCCGCCATGGCGCGACGCAGCACATCAGGCTCGACGGGAAGACCGACCGGGAACCCGTCGGGTCCGCGGAACCGGACCCCGCAGCCGGTGCGGGTGCGCAGGCGTACGGCCGGGGACCTCGTCAAGGCGCTGCTCGCCTTCGTGGTGCTGCTCGTCCTCGTCGTCGGCGTCCCCGGCGCCCTCGCCGTGTTCGTCGGCTGGCCCCTGCCGACCAGCGCCCCCAGCATGGACTGGCTGTCGCAGCCGATCGGCGTCGGGACCTTCCTGAACGCCCTGACCGTCATCGTGTGGCTGGCCTGGGCCCAGTTCACGGCCTGCGTGCTGGTGGAGATCAAGGCCGCCGTCTCCGGCGTCGGCCTGCCCGGCCGGGTCCCCGGCGCCGGCCCCAGCCAGCTGCTCGCCCGGCAACTCGTCGCCGCGCTGCTCCTGGTGGGCGCCACCGCCGCCAGCTTCACCCCGGGTCTGTCGCAGCTCGGCCACAGCCTGGAGGGCAACCAGAAGGGCACGGTCGCCGCCGCCCAGGCGACCCCCGGCATCCTCGCCCAGCAGCAGGAGCAGGCCAAGAGCACCGCTGCCGCGCTCGCCGAGCAGGCCGGCCACGCCGCGGCCCGGGCGGAGCACGGCGGCACGGGTGCGCACGGCAGCACGAAGTACTACAGGATCCAGCCGCCCGAGGGCCGCCACCACGACTCGCTGTGGGAGATTGCGCAGCGCCACCTCGGCGACGGCCGCCGGTACAAGGAGATCTACGAACTCAACAAGGACCGCGTCCAGCCCGACGGCTCCCGGCTCTCCGAGGCCAGCCTGATCCGGCCCGGCTGGATCATGGAGATGCCCGGTGACGCGCACGGCGGCGAACTCGTCGAGAACCCCGACGCGCACGTCTCGCCCGAGGTCCGGCAGCAGATCGGCGACTACGCCAGGACCGGCGACCACGCCCAGCAACAGCACCAGCAGCAGCACCAGGAGCAGGGCGGCGGGCAGCACGCGGACCAGGACGGCGCCACCGCCCGGATCGCCGTGCCGAGCCCCCGTGCGTCCGGTGACGCGGCGACTCCCGCCGCACAGGAGTCGGGCAGCCCCTCCGCCTCCTCATCCGCCGCCTCCTCCTCCGCCTCTTCCTCCGACCACTCCTTCGGGCTCCCCGAGGCCCTCCTCGGCGCCCCCCTCCTCGCCGCCGGCCTGCTCGCCGCCCTCGGCCGCCGGCGCCGGCAGGCCCTGTGGCAGTCGGCGCTCGGCGCCGTCGGCGGCCGGCGCGGCATGGAGCCGCCCACCCCGACCGGCGACGCCCAGGACGTGCAGGACGCCCTGCTGGTCGGCGCGGACCCGGAGGGCGTACGGCTGCTCGACCTGTCGTTGCGCGGACTGTCCGCCGCCCTCACCGCCGAGTCCCGCTCGCTGCCGGTCGTCTACGCGGCCTGGCTCAGCCACGGCGACCTGCACCTGCAACTGGCCCAGCCGGCCGGCAAACCCCCCGCGCCCTGGCAGCTCGGCCAGGACCAGACGTTCTGGACGCTGTCGCGCGCGGACGCCGAGCGCTACGAGGACACCGACGCGGCCGCGCCGTACCCGGGTCTGGTCAGCCTCGGCACCATGGACGACTCGCGGCTGCTGCTCAACCTGGAGGCCGTGCCCGGCATCGTCTCGCTGAGCGGCCGGGAGGCCGACCGGGCCGCCCTGTTCGCCTCCGTCGCCGCCGAACTCGCCACCAACGGCTGGTCCGACCGTATGACCATCACCCTGGTCGGCTTCGGTGCGGACCTCACCCCGCTCGCCCCCAGCCGGCTGCGCCACCTCGACGACGTGGACGCCCTGTTCGAGTCGATGGAGGCCGAGACCCGGCAGCGCCGCGGCGCGCTCGGCGCCGCCGACCACCAGTCGGTGCTCACCGGCCGCACCGGGCCCGCCCAGCACACCCGCTGGGCGCCGAACCTGGTGCTCCTCGCCACCCAGCCGTCCGCAGAGGACGCGGTGCGCCTCGCCGAACTCGCCGCCGACGCCGCCCGGCTGGGCATCGGCTACCTCGTCGGCACCGAGAGCGGCGACCTGCCCGGCGCCGCCTGGGCCATGGAGATCACCCCGGACGGCAGGCTGCTCGCCCCGCTGCTCGGCCTCGAACTCCAGGCCCAGCTGCTGCCCGCCGTGCAGCAGCGGGCGGTCGTCGAGCTGTTCGTGGAGGCCGACCCCGAGCACGACCCGGACGGGCCCACCACCACCCCGCCGTTCCTGGTCGACATCAGCGAACAGGGCCGCCCCGCGGTGTACGCGCGACTCGTCGGGCCGTACGAGATCATCGGCCTCGACACCCCGGACGGGGACCGCAGCGCCCTGCTCCACGAGGCGCTCGCGCTGCTCCTCCTGCACCGCGAGGGCGTCCATCCGCGCGTGCTGTCGTCCGCGCTGTGGCCGCGCGGGGTGACGGACGACGTCCGCGACGCCCTGCTGGAGCGGCTGCGCGGCTGGCTCGGCACCGACCCGGACGGCGGCCCGCGCCTGGTGACCGACGCGACCGGGCGGCTGGTGCTCGCCAAGTCGGTCGTGTCCGACCTCGACGTGCTGCGCTCCCTCTACCACGAGGCCACCCAGGGCAAGGGCGTCGACAGCCGCGTGGTCCGCGGCCGTCTCCTCACCGACGCGCTCGTCCTGGTGCGCGGTCCGCTGCTCGCCGACCGCGCTGAGGGCCGGTACGGCTGGCTCACCCACGAGATCATCGACGCCCAGCTGCCGCTGCTGGTCGCCGACATCGGCCTCGCCCTGTCCGCGTTCCACCTGGAGAAGGACCGGGCGGAGAAGGCCATCGAGGCGCTCGGCGCGGCCCTGCGGACCGCCCCGGCGGACGAACGCCTGTGGAACGAGCTGCTGCGCGCCACGCACGCCACCGGCGACCCGGACCGCGTCCGCGCCCTCGCCGCCGAACTCGTCACCCGCAGCGGCGCGCGCGGCCTGCCCCCGCGCACCGAGGCCCTCCTCGACGAACTGCTCCCCACCTGGCGCGAGGGCGCCGCCGCGACCGGATGACCACCACCGCGGACCTCGCCCTGCCGGCCGTCGCCGCCCTCTGGGGCGCGGCGGCCGGCGCCCTGCTCCCGCGCGCCGCGTACCGCTTCTCGGCACCGGCGGGGGAGGAGTGGCGCACGAAGTGCCCGGCGGGCCATCCGGTCAAGGGGTGGGTGGGGCGCGGCCGGTGCGGACGGTGCGCGCCGGAGCAGGCGGCGCACGGCCCCCGCACCGCCCCCCTGTCCGTGGCCACCGCCGTGGTCTGCGGTGCCCTGGCCCTCGCCACCGGCACCCGCCCCGAACTGGCGGTCTGGCTGCTGCTGGCGCCCGTCGGCGTCCTCCTCGCGGTCGTCGACTTCCGCGTCCAGCGCCTCCCCGACCCCCTCACCCTCCCCCTGGCAGCCGCCGCGCTCGCCCTCCTCGGGGTGGCCGCCCTGCTCCCCGAGCACGCCGGGGACTGGCTCACCTCCCTGTACGCGGCGCTCGCGCTCGGCGCCGGGTACCTGGTCCTCTTCCTCGTCAACCCCGGCGGCATGGGCTTCGGCGACGTCAAGCTGGCGCTCGGCGCGGGCGCCGTCCTCGGCTGGTACGGCTGGCCCACCGTGCTGTTCGGCACCTTCGCCGGCTTCCTGCTCGGCGCGCTGTACGGCGGTGCGCTCGTCGTCGTACGGCGGGCCGGGCGCAAGACGGCGATCGCGTTCGGGCCGTTCCTCGTCGCGGGCGCGTTCGCGGGGCTGCTGCTCGGCGCCTGCACAGCCTGACGTCGGGCGGCGCGGGAGGCTGGCGTAGGCTGGTTCGGTCCGTCCACAACCCTTGACGAAAGGGACGCCCCGGTGACCGAGAAGGCCGACCTCACCTCTTCTGATGTCACAGCCGTCCTCGACCGGGCCGCAGCCGGTGGGCGGATCACCCCCGAGGAAGCGCTCGTCCTCTACCGCGACGCCCCGCTGCACGCGCTGGGCGCCGCCGCCGACGCCGTACGCCGCCGCAAGTACGCGGGCATCGAGCACATCGCGACGTACATCATCGAGCGGAACATCAACTACACGAACGTGTGCGTCACGGCGTGCAAGTTCTGCGCCTTCTACGCGGCCCCCAAGGACAAGGACAAGGGCTGGACCCGCGACCTCGACGACATCCTGCGCCGCTGCGCGGAGACGGTCGAGCTGGGCGGCACCCAGATCATGTTCCAGGGCGGCCACCACCCGGACTACGGCGTCGAGTACTACGAGAAGCACTTCAGGGCGATCAAGGACGCGTTCCCGCAACTGGTCATCCACTCCCTCGGCGCGTCCGAGGTCGAGCACATGGCCCGGATCTCCGGCGTCTCCGTCGAGGAGGCCATCACCCGGATCCACGAGGCGGGCCTGGACTCCTTCGCGGGCGCCGGCGCGGAACTCCTTCCCGCGCGCCCCCGCAAGGCCATCGCGCCCCTCAAGGAGTCCGGCGAGCGCTGGCTGGAGATCATGGAGACGGCGCACAGGCTGGGCGTGGAGTCGACCTCGACCATGCTGATGGGCACCGGCGAGACCAACGCCGAGCGCATCGAGCACCTGCGCATGATCCGGGACGTCCAGGACCGCACCGGCGGCTTCCGGGCCTTCATCCCGTACACCTACCAGCCCGAGAACAACCACCTGAAGGGCCGCACCCAGGCCACCCTGTTCGAGTACCTGCGGATGATCGCGATCGCCCGCCTCTTCCTCGACAACGTCCAGCACATCCAGGGCTCCTGGCTGACCACCGGCAAGGAGGTCGGCCAGCTCTCCCTGCACTACGGCGCGGACGACCTCGGCTCGATCATGCTGGAGGAGAACGTCGTCTCGTCGGCGGGCGCCAAGCACCGCTCCAACCGCCTGGAGATCATCGACCTGATCCGCAAGGCGGGCCGGGTCCCGGCGCAGCGCGCCACGACGTACGAGCACCTCGTCGTCCACGACGACCCGGCGAACGACCCGGTCGACGAGCGCGTGATGTCGCACATCTCCTCGACGGCGATCGCGGGCGGCACGGCCCACCCCGAGCTGAAGCTGCTCAGCGCCAACTGACGCGGCCGTGCTGACGATCCACGCGGCGGACGAGGTCCGGCACGACTGGGACGGTGCCGCCCTGGAGGACGGCGCCGTCGTCGTCGAGGGCGGCCGGATCGCCGCGGTGGGGACCCTGGCGGACCTGCGGGACCGCTTCCCGACCGCCCGGGTGCGCAACTGGCCCGGCGTACTCGGCCCGGCCCGCGTCCACGACGGCCCCCTCCCGGCCGCCCCCAGCCCGCGCGAACGCGTGCACGAGGTACTGAAGCTGGGAGCGACGGCGGTCCTGGAACGGTACGCCGACTCGCCCGACCTGCGAACGGCGGCGGAGCGCAACGACGTGGCGGTGCTGCGGGGGACGGCCGGGACACCGGTGCTGGTGGCGGCGGGCCGGGCCGACC
Source organism: Streptomyces sp. NPDC021562 (assembly GCF_040640875.1). NCBI lineage: Bacteria > Bacillati > Actinomycetota > Actinomycetes > Kitasatosporales > Streptomycetaceae > Streptomyces > Streptomyces sp. NPDC021562. Next base: position 129,205 of record NZ_JBFACN010000012.1, on the reverse strand, counting down.
TGGCGGTGTTCGACGAGACGGGCGCGTGCATCGCGACGGTGTGCGCGGGCCGCCTCGTCCACAGGCGCAGGTGAAGCGCCCCGTCGGGGGCGCGGGACACCCCACGGGCCAGCAAGACGCCACTCAGCCGGCGAACGCCTTCCCGAACGCCCCCGAACTCTGCGCGACCCCACTGCAGTTCGTCGCGGCGTCCGCCGCACCCGAACCACGTGCGCACGGCACGTCCCGAAACGTCGACCACATCGACACCCACGCCACCCCCTCCTCCGCCGCGAACGCCCGCACCTCCTCGGCGTCGGCCAGCGTCAGCGTCTCCCCGTCCACGTCGTTCACCCCGATCATCGAGGTCAGCGCCATCCCGCCCCACGCGCCCGCGTCCGACAGCCCGAACACCTCCTTCAGCTGCTTGTGCGTGGCCTTCGCCGAGGTGACCGCGTAGTCGCCCATGTCCCCGTCGTAGGACTCGCCGTAGTTCATGGTCATGATGTTGACCGTCGAGACCTGCACGTCGTACTTGTTCGCGGACTCCAGCAGCGCCAGGCTGTCGGAGTCGAGCCCCGACGGCATCACGGGCAGCGTGAAGGTGACCTCCAGGTCCGGCCGTCGCTTCTGGAGCAACGCGATCGCCGCGGAGCGCAGGGCGACCGAGTCCGAGTCGGTCAGCGTGGTGCCCTCGATGTCGAAGTCGGCCTGGCTGGACCCCGCGGCGTCCAGGGCGGCGCCGTACGCCGCGGCCAGCTCGGTCACGCTGGAGCAGGTCGTCGCCAGTTCCTCACCGGAGGCTCCGCCGAAGGAGACCCGGACCGTCGCGCCGCCCTCAGTCAGCTTCGAGATCCGTGACGTGACGGCCGAACTCCCCATCGCCGCGGTCCCGTTCCACTTCGGCGTACAGGAACTGCCACCGGCGATCACGAAGGCCAGGTTGTACGTCGACGGTGACCCCGAGCCGTCGGTGGCGGCGGCCTCCGTCGCACTGACGTAGGGCGCGTACGACGTGCCGGACGTGCCCGATGTCGCCGATGTGCCCGTGGAGCATCCCGTGACTGCCATGGCAAACAGGAGAGCGAACCCGGCCGTCGGCCTCAGGAAACCCCGCATGAAGACGCACCCGCTTTCGTGATGTGTGTCTCAGGCTCGAAACAGAGCCTGATTCGAAAGGAAAACGTCTCACATGCACGTGGTGTTCAACGACTCGGCCCTTACATGGAAAACTCATGGAATGAAGCAGGCGAAACAGATGAACGGGGCGTCATGAAAAGGACGTTGAGGTGCATTGCTCTCCCTGGTGCCCTCCGTGGCATTTCGTGGAATCTCTCAGTGGAATGACAGGTGAGGGTGTTTCTCATGGGCGCCTCACAAGAACCCTGAAGGCAGTCACATAAAGCCTCCTTAATATCCGCGGAATGCAATCCGAGCCTGTCATCGAAAGCCGCGCCGCCGGGCGGGGTCGCCGTCGCAAACAGGGCAACGGGTCGCCCGAGGGGCCCGTGTTCGTCGACTCCTCCGGACGCCGGTCCAGGGTGCTGCGCCGTCTCGGCCTTCTCCTCGGTGCCGTCTGCCTCGCCTACACGGGAGTGCTCGGCGCCGCCTTCATGGGCTGGGGGACCTCGCTCACCCCCTCGCTGATCCCCGACTTCGCGCGCGGCGCCGACGCCCCCGGCGGCGAACGCCCGCAGGGTGGCGTCGGCCGTCAGGTCGGCGCACCCACCGGACGCCCCTCGGCACTGCCCTCCGCCTCGGCCTCAGCCTCAGCCTCCGCTTCGGCTTCCGCCACCGCCTCCGCCACCGCCAACTGACCGGAACGCAGGCCTCTCCCCATGACCACACCGACGTCCGTACGCGGCCGCAGGCGCGCCCCCTCCCGTATCGACCGGGCGGCGGGCAGGGCCGCGGCGCTGCAGAAACCACGTGTCATCCTCGCCCTGCTGCTCCTGCTGGCGCTGACCTGCGTGATGCTGCTCGACGGCTATCTGCGCGCAGAGGTCGGCGGCGACCAGCGGGTCCGCACCGGCGCCGGCGCGAGCAAGGTGCCCGACAAGATCCTCGACGGCGGGCCGATCCTCACCTTCAGGGGCGGCCGGGCGACCACCGTCTCGGTCCCCTCCAAGACGATCGCGCTCACCTTCGACGACGGCCCGAACCCCACCTGGACCCCGCAGGTCCTCAAGATCCTCGACCGGTACGACGTACCGGGCACGTTCTTCCTGGTCGGCTCAATGGTGTCGCGCTATCCGGGCATCGTGAAGTCGATGGTGGAGCAGGGCAACGAGGTCGGCATCCACACCTTCACGCACGTCGACCTGTCGTACCAGAGCAACGCCCGGGTCGACCGCGAGATGCAGCAGACCCAACTCGCCCTGGCGGGCGCGGCCGGTATCACGACCACGCTCTTCCGCGCGCCGTACTCCTCGGAGACGGACGCCATCGACAACTACAGCTGGCCGGTCTACCAGAGGCTCGGCAAGGAGGGCTACACCAGCGTCTTCGTCGACACCGACAGCGACGACTGGAAGAGGCCGGGTGTCTCGAAGATCATCAAGTGGGCCACGCCGACTAAGGACGAGGGCGCGTCGGTCCTGTTCCACGACGCGGGTGGCGAGCGCTCGCAGACGATCACGGCGCTGCCGGCGTACATCGAGAAGATGAAGGCGAAGGGCTACACCTTCACCACCATCAGCGGTGTGATCGAGCAGAACGCCGCGAACCGTGCGGCTGCCGACGCGAGTGCCCCGAACACCGCCGTCCGGCCCCTCCAGGCCGCCCATCGCACGGCCACCGGCATGACCCTCTACGAGGGCGAGGCGCTCATCGTGGCCGTCGCGATCGCCGAATGGGCCCTGCCCGTCCTCTCCTACCTGCTCCTCGTCGTCGGCATCGCGGTGCTGGGCCGCTTCGGGATGATGCTGCTCATCGCCCGGCGCCACCACAGACAGCGCAACAAACGCCGCTTCAGCTGGGGTACGGCGGTCAACAGGCCGGTGAGCGTGATCGTCCCGGCGTACAACGAGAAGGAGTGCATCGCCAACACCCTGGAGTCGCTGGCGCAGAGCACCCACCCGATCGAGATCGTCGTCGTCGACGACGGTTCCACGGACGGCACCTCCGAGATCGCCCGCGCCGCCGCCGACAAACTGGGCATGACCAACGTCCGGGTCCTCCGCCAGGAGAACGCGGGCAAACCCGCCGCCCTCAACAACGGCGTCCGCAACGCGACGTACGACATCGTCGTCATGATGGACGGGGACACCGTCTTCGAGCCGGACGCGGTGCACCAGCTGGTGCAGCCGTTCGCCGACCCCGAGGTCGGCGCGGTCGCGGGCAACGCCAAGGTCGGCAACCGCGGCACGATCATCGGCGCCTGGCAGCACATCGAGTACGTGATGGGCTTCAACCTGGACCGCCGGATGTACGACCTGCTGCGCTGCATGCCGACGATCCCCGGCGCGATCGGGGCGTTCCGCCGGGACGCGGTGCTCCAGGTCGGCGGCATGAGCGAGGACACCCTCGCCGAGGACACCGACATCACCATCGCCATGCACCGCGCGGGCTGGCGGGTCGTCTACCAGGAGCACGCCAAGGCCTGGACGGAGGCACCGGGTTCGCTGAAGCAGCTGTGGTCCCAGCGCTACCGCTGGTCGTACGGCACCATGCAGGCCCTGTGGAAGCACCGCAAGTCCCTGACGGACAAGGGGCCGTCGGGGCGCTTCGGCCGGGTCGGCATGCCCCTGGTGGTGCTCTTCCAGATCATCACGCCGGTCTTCGCTCCCCTCATCGACGTGTTCACGGTCTACTCCATGATCTTCGTCGACTTCGAGGCGGCCCTGTTGGCCTGGCTCGCCGTCCTCGGCGTCCAACTGGTCTGCGCGGCCTACGCGTTCCGCCTGGACAAGGAGCGGTACCGCTACCTCCTGATGATGCCGCTCCAGCAGATCGCCTACCGTCAGATGATGTACCTGGTCCTCATCCACTCCTGCATCACGGCCCTCACCGGCGGCCGCCTGCGCTGGCAGAAACTCAAGCGCACCGGCGAGGTCGGCACCCCGGCGGGGGCGAGCGGCTGATGACCTGGGACCAGCAGAACCCGTACCAGCAGGACCTGTACCAGCAGGACCTGTACCAGGGGCACCCGTACCAGCAGGGCTACGGCTACACCCCCCTGGTGGACCCGGAACCGGAGCCGGAGCTGGAACCGGCCGCGACCGCTGCGCCGGGCGCCGAGGCGACGGACGCCAGGGACACCGCCCCTCGGCCCGGGCCCCCCACGAGGGACCGCTACTTCGACACCCTCCGCGCCGTCGCCCTCGTCCGCGTGGTCACGTACCACACCTTCGGCTGGGCCTGGTGCGGCATGGTGTTCCCCTCCATGGGCATCATGTTCGGCCTCGCCGGCACCCTGATGGCGAAGTCCCTGGAACGCCCGGCGCCCAGGGTCGTGAAGAGCCGCCTGCGCCGCCTGCTGCCCCCGTTCTGGTTCTGGGGTCTCTTCGTCGTCCTGGCGATGCTGATCCACGACTGGATGCCCGGCTGGGAGATCGTCTACTGGATCGTGCCGCTCGGCGACCCCCCGGGCAACGCGTGGGGCGAGCAGGCCTGGGAGATCCTCTGGTACCTGAGGACGTACCTCTGGTTCGTCCTCCTCTCCCCGGCGCTGCTGTGGATCTTCCGCAAGGCCCCGGTCCCGGTGCTGCTGGCCTCGGCGGCCCCGATCCTGGTCCTGAACTTCCTGTGGGCCGGCCCCGACAACCGCTTCGGCAGCGCCCTGTGGGACCTGTCGACGTACCTCTTCTGCTGGATCCTCGGCTTCGCGCACCGCGACGGCGTGCTCCGGCGGATGAAGCCGGTCCCGGTGGTCGTCGGCGCGCTCGCCGCGCTCGGGTACGGCGGCTGGTACGCCTTCTCGCACCAGGCCGACTTCGGCACCTACGACCTGGACGAGAACCCCCTCGCCCAGGCCTTCTGGTCGGCCGGGTTCGTGCTGCTGCTGATGTGGGCGAAGGCGTACTTCCGCATCGACTTCGCCTGGCTGACCCGTTTCAGGCGGCTCGACCGCACCGTCACCGTCTTCAACGCGCGGGCGGTCACGATCTACCTCTGGCACGAGATCGCCCTGATCCTCGCGGTCCCGCTGATCGACCAGATGTGGAACGTGCCCGCGTTCGAGAAGTGGCTCCCGTTGGACAGCCAGTGGTTCATGTTCGGCGTCGGCTGGATCCTGATCGCGGTCTTCGTCCTGCTGTGCGGCTGGGTGGAGGACGTGGCCGCGAAGAAGAAGCCGAAGCTCCTGCCGTAGGGGCGTGCTGCAAGAATGGCGGGCGTGACCCGCGCCTCCCTGAACAAGCAGCCGCACGAAGTCGCCTCGATGTTCGACGACGTGGCGGAACGGTACGACCTGACCAACGACGTCCTGTCGCTCGGCCAGGACCGGCACTGGCGGAAGGAGGTCGCCAGGGCCGTCGACGCGCGGCCCGCGCAGAAGGTCCTGGACCTGGCGGCCGGCACGGGCACCTCCTCCCAGCCGTTCGCCCGGGCCGGTGCCTATGTCGTGCCCTGCGACTTCTCGCTGGGGATGCTCCAGGTCGGCAAGAAGCGCACCGGCTGGATGCCCTTCACCGCCGGGGACGCGACCCGGCTGCCGTTCAAGGACGGCACCTTCGACGCCGTGACGATCTCCTTCGGGCTGCGCAACGTCCAGGACACCGACGCCGCCCTGCGCGAGATGTACCGGGTGACCCGGCCCGGCGGACGGGTGGTGATCTGCGAGTTCTCGCACCCGACCTGGGCACCCTTCCGGACCGTCTACACCGAGTACCTGATGCGGGCGCTGCCGCCGGTGGCCCGCGCGGTCTCCTCCAACCCCGAGGCCTACGTCTACCTCGCCGAGTCCATCCGCGCCTGGCCCGACCAGCCCGCACTGGCCGCCCGGCTGCGCGGGGCGGGCTGGTCGAAGGTGGCCTGGCGCAATCTCACCGGCGGGATCGTCGCCCTGCACCGCGGCTTCAAGGAGGCCTGAGCCGCGGTCGGCGCCTCAGGGGCTGCTCACCTCGAAGGCGTCCCCCGGCCGGTCCAGCTCCCGTTGCAGCCCGCCGCTCGGCGGCCGTGGCACGCGTGGCTCGCGCACGCCCCCGCCGCCCTCGCCCTCACCGAAGTCGAACCACACGTACACCATCGAGTCCCGCGGCACCTCGGCACCGGGCTGCGGGAACTGGCGCACGACGTAGTCGACGACCGTGAGGTGGAAGTCCGGCCGGTCCGGCGCGTGGAGGGACAGCCCCCGCGCCTGGGCGGTCTCGCGCGCGTCCACGGCCATCAGGCCGACCAGCCGTGGCACACGCACTTCGGGTGTTTTGCGCGTTATGTACACAGATGTCACCCCCAGCGGTACTGGAAGGGTAACTCTCCACTCGCGGCCGCCGGAAGCACCAAGTGTCTTTCTGTGACAGATCGTTACTCTGCGTCACTGACCCTGCGGTGCCGCCCGCAGGTCGAGCCGGAAGCAGAGCGCGTCCTCCGGCAGCCGCGGATGCGGGTAGGACCCGGCAGGCTCCATCCCGAGGCGCCGGGTGACCGCGACCGACCGCTCGTTGCCCGGCCGCACCATCGCCACCACCCTCGGCACACCGGCCGCCCGCAGCCGCTCCAGGGTCAGCAGCGCCGCCGCCGTCGCGTACCCCTTCCCCCAGTGGGCCCGCCCGAGCCGCCAGCCGATCTCGATCTCGCCCGTCGGTCCCCAGCCGGGCGCCCACGGCTGCGCACCGGTGAAGCCGATGACCTCCCCCGCCTCACCGGTCAGTGTCCACAGGCAGAAACCCAGCTCCGCGTCGTGCCGGCGCTGGCGCGCGGTGAGCTCCTCGTAGACGGACAGCTCCGCGGACCTGCCGCCGTAGAACTCCATGACCTCCGGGTCGTCGAACGCCCGGTGCCAGGCGAACGCGTCCTCGTGCGTGGGCACACGCAGCCGTACCGCGGGGAGAGCTCGGTTCACAGGGGCAGCCCTTCAGCCGGGTGATCAGTTCCGCTGAATAGACTGCCCATGTCCAGTGCCCGTCGGCACGCAGATTTCGAGCCTTGGGGAGACCCCGTCGTGACCGAGCCCCTCTCCGAAAACACCGCCGATGTCATCGTCGTCGGCGCGGGGCCAGCCGGCTCCACGACGGCCTACCACCTCGCCAAGTCCGGCCTCGACGTCCTCCTGCTGGAGAAGACCGAGTTCCCGCGCGAGAAGGTGTGCGGCGACGGACTCACCCCGCGCGCCGTGAAGCAGCTCGTCGCCATGGGCATCGACATCTCCGAGGAGGCCGGCTGGCTGCGCAACAAGGGCCTGCGCATCATCGGCGGCGGCACCCGCCTCCAGCTGGACTGGCCGGATCTCGCCTCCTTCCCCGACTACGGCCTGGTGCGCAAGCGCGACGACTTCGACGAACAGCTCGCCCGCCAGGCCCAGAAGGCCGGTGCCCGGCTCTTCGAGCGCTGCAACGTCGGTGCCCCGGTCATCGACGACCGCACCGGCCGGATCACCGGCGTGCACGCCAAGCTCGGCGAGGAGAAGCGCGAAGTCACCTTCCACGCCCCCCTCGTGGTGGCCGCCGACGGCAACTCCACCCGGCTCTCCCTGGCGATGGGCCTGCACCGCCGCGAGGACCGCCCGATGGGCGTGGCCGTCCGGACCTACTTCACCTCCCCCCGTCACGACGACGACTACCTGGAGTCCTGGCTGGAACTCTGGGACCGCCGCGGCCCCCAGGACCGCCTCCTTCCCGGCTACGGCTGGATCTTCGGCATGGGCGACGGCACCTCCAACGTCGGCCTCGGCGTCCTGAACACCTCCGACTCCTTCAAGGAACTGGACTGGCGCGAGGTCCTCAAGGCCTGGTGCGCATCCATGCCCGAGGACTGGGGCTACACCCCGGACAACATGACCGGCCCCATCCGCGGCGCCGCGCTCCCCATGGCCTTCAACCGCCAGCCCCACTACACGCGCGGCCTGCTGCTCGTCGGCGACGCCGGCGGCCTGGTGAACCCCTTCAACGGCGAGGGCATCGCCTACGCCATGGAGTCCGGCCAGATCGCCGCCGACGTCATCGTCCAGGCGCACGCGCGGGCCACGCCCGGCGGGCGGGAACTCGCCCTCCAGCGCTACCCGCGCGTCCTCAAGGACACCTACGGCGGCTACTACACGCTCGGCCGCGCCTTCGTGAAGCTCATCGGCAACCCGAAGGTCATGCAGATCGCGGCCCAGCGCGGCCTGACCCACCCGCTGCTGATGAAGTTCACCCTGAAGCTCCTGGCGAACCTCACCGACCCGACCGGCGGCGACGCGATGGACCGCATCATCAACGGCCTGAGCAAGGTGGCCCCCAAGGCCTGACCGCGCCCAGGTCGGCAGGCCCTAGGAACCGAGCGCCTCGATGGCGGCGGACCGGCGGGCGTGGACGTCCTGGCGCCGGTCCGCCATCTGCCGCAGCGCTTCCTTCCGCTCCCGCCGGGAGAGCCGGTCGAGGTACACGCGTCCGTTCACATGGTCGGTCTCGTGCGCGAGGCAGCGGGCGAAATACCCCGTTCCCACGACGGTGAGCGGATTGCCGTCCTTGTCCTGCCCGTGCACGACCGCCCGGTCCGGCCGAGGCACCTCCATGACGGCACCCGGCACCGACAGGCATCCCTCGCTGTCGTCCAGCAGTCGCCGTTCGGCCGGGTCCTGGTCCTCCAGGACGGGATTGACGATGTGTCCGACATGCCGGACACCGTCGTCGTCGGGGCAGTCGTACACGAACAGCCGCAGGTCGACTCCGACCTGGTTGGCGGCCAGGCCTGCTCCGTCGGCGACGTACATCGTGAGGAACATGTCGTCGACGAGCGCGGCGAGGTCGGGCCCGAACTCGGTGACGTCCCGGCACGGCTTGTGCAGGACGTCCTCACCGGTCTCGGTGATCCGGCGCACCGAACCGCGCCGGGCCTCGGGGGCGTGCCGGGGGTAGTGGTCCACGGGGTTGCCCTGGACGAAGACGCGTGGCATCGCGGTGTCTCCTTCTCGCATCCCGGGCCGCTCCGTGCGAGCGGCCCGCATCGAGGATCCCAGGAGACGAGGGATCGCGGGCGGGCCTGTGGAAAACCCCGCGAGGCACCTGTGGAGAACCGGGGGAGACGCGCGGGGAACGCGACGAGCCCCCTCAGGGCGAGCCCCCTTCAGGGGCCCGTGCGGACAAGCCGGAAGGGCCGCTGCCCCCGAGCGGCTGCGGCCCTCACCGTGCTTGTGAAATGCCCGAGTCGTTCGGGTTGTCCGGCTGGCTCGGGTCGGTCAGAGCACCCGCACCGCGCCGGTCGGCGGGTCGTACGACAGCGGGTGCTCCCCGACGCCGCTGGAGGGGTTCTGCGCGCCGACGAACATGCCGTCGCCGACGTACACCGCCACGTGGTACGCGCTGCCGGCGCTGCCCCAGTAGAGGATGTCGCCGGGCTGCAGGTTGCTCAGCGAGACCTGGGTGCCCTGCGTCGACTGGTCCTGGGAGACGCGCGGCAGGCTGACGCCGACCGACTTGAAGGCGGCCTGCACGAGGCCCGAGCAGTCCCACGAGTTGGGGCCCGTGCCGCCGGAGACGTAGGCGTCGCCGATCTGCGCCTTCACGAAGGCGACCACGGCGGCGGCCGAACCGGTCGCCGTGGACGTGCTCGTGGAGCTGCTGGAGCTCGCGGCGGTGGCGCTGAGGGTGGTCCGCTCGGCACTGCGCGAAACGGCCTGCTCGGCGGCGGCCTTGCGGGCCTCCTCGGCCTTCTTCTTGGCCTCGGCCTTCTGCTTCGCCTCGGCGAGGTCCGCCTTGGCCTGCTTCGCGGCCTTCGCGGCGGCCGCGTCGCGCTCGGCCTGGAGGGAGTAGTTCGCGGCTGCCTGCTGCGTGGCGTCGGCGGACTGGGCCACCTGGGTGGCCACATCGGCCGTCAGGATGGGCAGTTCGAGCGTCTGCGTCACGGGTTCGGCGGCACTCGCCGACGCCGCGCCCGCCGCTGCCATGCCCAGGACGCCACTGGCAACTCCGGCGCGCACGGCGATGTTCGTCGTCGCGCTGCGGCGGGGCTTCCGGTGGCTGCGTATGTGAGCGGTGTGGGACATGGGAACAACCGGTATCAGGGGCTCCTTCATATCTACAAGAAACGTGTGCTGCGCCACAGTTGTTCAATCGGGGCCCCAAATCACCCGCGTGTCCTTCCTTATTGACGCCGTAACGGACATTGCGGACGCCTGTGATCAGGCCTGTGATCACGTTCTTTCGCCATTACGCCCGAATTGCCCGCGACCTACCATCGGTTGGGGTCGTTGGCCAACCCCCGTTCTCGGACCCCTCTCATCGATGTGGCGGAGGTCACGGAACGGTCACCGGGAGGGGTGCGTCTCGCGCGGGGATCGGGGCAGGAGTGATGCCCGCCCGAGTTCGTGAACGCGCGCACGCGTCCACACCGGGCTCCGCCCCTCCCTCTGATGTGTGAACGCGGCCCTCTATCAGGACGCTCGGTCCATCGCCAATTTGCATGCAGGGGAACTCTCTTGATATAGAGACGCTCGCTTCGGACCCCCTCCCGCCTGCGCCGACGGGCGAAAATGTCACTTCTGGTGATCAGGTGAACGCTTCGGGTGTGAAGATCACTACTCATCCGACTTCATGATCGATCGTCAGGTGGTGGAGATCACAAAGCTTGTGCAATACCCCGTGTCGCAGATCACAGAGCGTCGGGCATAAGATGCGAGGCAGTTGGGCTTGTGACCTGCTTCACATGTTCGCGATCTTCGCCCGGGACGCGCGGGGTTCGTGTGACGGACGAGGCAGGTGAGCCCAGCCGAACCGCCACCAGTCAGTGCCGACTGAGAGGAGCGAGGAGCGGTGAACGCCTATGCGCCCATCCTCGTACTGGGAGCCCTCGGGGCAGGCTTTGCGATCTTCTCCGTGGTCATGGCCACGCTGATCGGTCCGAAGCGGTACAACCGCGCCAAGCTCGAAGCCTACGAGTGCGGTATCGAACCGACCCCCACGCCGGCCGGCGGCGGGCGTTTCCCGATCAAGTACTACCTGACGGCGATGCTCTTCATCGTCTTCGACATCGAGATCGTCTTCCTCTACCCGTGGGCCGTCACCTTCGACGCCCTGGGTGTTTTCGGGCTCGTGGAGATGCTGCTCTTCGTGCTCACCGTCTTCGTCGCGTACGCGTACGTATGGCGGCGCGGCGGCCTGGAATGGGACTGAGGGGCCTTTAGACATGGGACTCGAAGAAAAGCTGCCGAGCGGATTCCTGCTGACCACCGTCGAGCAGGCCGCGGGCTGGGTGCGCAAGGCTTCCGTCTTCCCCGCCACCTTCGGCCTCGCCTGCTGCGCCATCGAGATGATGACCACCGGCGCCGGCCGCTACGACCTGGCCCGCTTCGGCATGGAGGTCTTCCGCGGATCGCCCCGCCAGGCCGACCTCATGATCGTCGCCGGCCGGGTCAGCCAGAAGATGGCACCGGTACTGAGGCAGGTCTACGACCAGATGCCCAACCCCAAGTGGGTGATCTCCATGGGCGTCTGCGCCTCCTCGGGCGGCATGTTCAACAACTACGCGATCGTCCAGGGCGTCGACCACATCGTCCCCGTGGACATCTACCTCCCCGGCTGCCCCCCGCGCCCCGAGATGCTGATGGACGCCATCCTCAAGCTCCATCACAAGATCCAGAACTCCAAGCTCGGCGTCAACGCCGAGGAAGCGGCCCGCGAGGCGGAGGAGGCGGCGCTCAAGGCCCTGCCCACGATCGAGATGAAGGGGCTGCTGCGGTGAGCGACGCCAACGGCCACAACGGGGTCAACCCCGAGAAGGACCTGGCCGCCGACAACCTCCCCGGCCAGCGGGGGCAGGGCGGTGAGGAGATCCGCGTCCAGCGGGGCATGTTCGGCGCCGGCAACGGCGGCGACACCTCCGGCTATGGCGGACTGGTCCGCTCGATCCGCCTTCCCGGACCGGCGAGCCGCCCCTACGGCGGCTGGTTCGACGAGGTCGCCGACGAGCTGGAGGGCGCTCTGGAGGAGCAGGGCCTGCTCCCCGACAACGCCGTCGAGAAGACCGTCGTCGACCGCGGTGAGATCACCTTCCACATCGAACGCGAGCACCTGGTCCGCGTCGCCCGCACCCTGCGCGACGACCCGGCGCTCCGCTTCGAGCTGTGCACCGGCGTCAGCGGCGTCCACTACCCGCACGACAAGGGCCGCGAGCTGCACGCCGTCTACCACCTGCGGTCGATCACCCACAACCGGCTGATCCGGCTCGAGGTCAGCGCCCCCGACGCCGACCCGCACGTCCCGTCCCTGGTCTCCGTGTACCCGACCAACGACTGGCACGAGCGCGAGACCTACGACTTCTTCGGGATCGTCTTCGACGGTCACCCGGCCCTGACGCGGATCATGATGCCGGACGACTGGCAGGGCCATCCGCAACGCAAGGACTACCCGCTCGGCGGCATCCCCGTCGAGTACAAGGGCGCCCAGATCCCGGCTCCGGACCAGCGGAGGTCGTACTCGTGAGCACGTCACAGGCTTCCCCCCGCGAGACCACCGAGGGCACCGTATACACGGTCACCGGCGGCGACTGGGACGAGGTCGTCCAGTCCGCGGCCCGCGCGGACGACGAACGCATCGTCGTCAACATGGGTCCCCAGCACCCGTCCACCCATGGAGTGCTCCGGCTCATCCTGGAGATCGACGGCGAGACGGTCACCGAAGCCCGCTGCGGCATCGGCTACCTCCACACCGGGATCGAGAAGAACCTCGAATTCCGCACCTGGACGCAGGGCACCACGTTCGTGACCCGCATGGACTACCTGACGTCCTTCTTCAACGAGACCGCCTACTGTCTCGCCGTCGAGAAGCTCCTCGGCATCGAGGACGAGATCACCGAGCGCGCCAAGATCATCCGGGTGCTCCTCATGGAGCTGAACCGGCTCTCCTCCCACCTGGTGTGCATCGCCACCGGAGGCATGGAACTCGGCGCCACCACGATCATGATCTACGGATTCCGTGATCGTGAAATGATTCTCGACCTCTACGAACTCATCACCGGCCTGCGCATGAACCACGCGTACATCCGCCCCGGCGGACTCGCCCAGGACCTGCCGCCCGGCGCCGTGGACCAGATCCGCGAGTTCGTGAAGAAGATGCGGAAGAACCTCCCGGAGTACGACAAGCTCGCCACCGGCAACCCCATCTTCAAGGCCCGTATGCAGGACGTCGGCTACCTGGATCTGTCCGGCTGCATGGCCCTCGGCGCCACCGGACCGATCCTGCGCTCCACCGGCCTCCCGCACGACCTGCGCAAGACCCAGCCCTACTGCGGCTACGAGACCTACGACTTCGACGTCGCCGTCGCCGACACCTGCGACTCCTACGGCCGCTTCCTGATCCGCCTGGAGGAGATGCGCCAGTCGCTCAGGATCATCGAACAGTGCCTGGACCGGCTGCAGCCCGGACCGGTCATGGTCGCCGACAAGAAGATCGCCTGGCCCGCCCAGCTCGCCCTCGGCCCCGACGGGCTCGGCAACTCCCTCGACCACATCAAGAAGATCATGGGCACCTCCATGGAGGCCCTGATCCACCACTTCAAACTGGTCACCGAGGGCTTCCGGGTGCCGCCCGGCCAGGCCTACGCGGCCGTCGAGTCCCCCAAGGGCGAACTCGGCGTGCACGCCGTCTCCGACGGCGGCACCCGCCCCTTCCGGGTCCACTTCCGCGACCCGTCCTTCACCAACCTGCAGGCCATGGCGGCGATGTGCGAGGGCGGCCAGGTCGCCGACGTCATCGTCGCCGTCGCGTCCATCGACCCCGTGATGGGAGGCGTCGACCGGTGACCACCTCTTCCTCGGAGCGCGGCATCAGCCTCGGCATGCCCGAGCTGCCCGCCCCCGCGTACCCGGACGACGTCCGGACCCGGCTGGAGGCCGACGCGCGCGACGTCATCGCCCGCTACCCCGACTCCCGGTCCGCCCTGCTGCCGCTGCTGCACCTCGTGCAGTCGCAGGAGGGACACGTCACCCGCACCGGGATGCAGTTCTGCGCGGACATGCTGAACCTCACCACCGCCGAGGTCACCGCCGTCGCCACCTTCTACACCATGTACCGGCGCCGGCCCTCCGGCGACTACCAGGTCGGCGTCTGCACCAACACACTGTGCGCGGTCATGGGCGGCGACGCGATCTTCGAGACCCTCCAGGAGCACCTGGGCGTCGGCAACGGCGAGACCACCGACGACGGCAAGGTCACCCTGGAGCACATCGAGTGCAACGCGGCCTGCGACTTCGCACCGGTCGTCATGGTCAACTGGGAGTTCTTCGACAACCAGACCCCCGCCAGCGCCAAGCGCCTCGTCGACGACCTGCGCGCGGGACGGGACGTCGAACCCACACGCGGCGCCCGGCTCTGCACCTTCAAGGAGACCGCCCGGATCCTGGCCGGCTTCCCCGACGAGCGGCCCGGTGCCGTCGAGGAGAGCGGCAGCGCGGGGCCCGCGTCGCTGGTGGGCCTCCGCCTGGCAAGGGGAGAGACCGCGCCCGCGCGCGTGGTCCACCCGCGCGGAGGTCCGGAGGAGGTGCCGGACCGGACGGTGCACGAGCCGTCCCCGACCGAACACCTCAGCTCCCACGACGCACCGCAGGAGACCTCGGCCTCCGACCCGTCGCACCCGGCAGGGCCTGCCGCCGAGGAGGGGGAGTGATGACGGTGGTACCCGACCTCAAGGACACCAGCCCCGAGAAGCTGCTCGCACCCGTGCTGTCGGCCTTCTGGGACGAGGACCGGTCGTGGACGCTCGACGTCTACCGAAGGCACGAAGGCTACGAGGGGCTCCGCAAGGCGCTCGCCATGTCGCCGGACGACCTGATCGCCTATGTCAAGGAGTCCGGACTGCGCGGCCGCGGCGGCGCGGGCTTCCCGACCGGGATGAAGTGGCAGTTCATCCCGCAGGGAGACGGCAAACCGCACTATCTTGTTGTCAACGCCGACGAATCGGAGCCCGGGACCTGCAAGGACATCCCGCTCCTCTTCGCGAACCCGCACAGCCTCATCGAGGGCATCGTGATCGCGTGCTACGCCATCCGGTCGTCGCATGCCTTCATCTATCTGCGGGGCGAGGTCGTCCCCGTCCTGCGGCGGTTGCACGAGGCCGTGCGCGAGGCCTACGCGGCCGGCTACCTCGGCGAGAACATCCTCGGCAGCGGCCTCGACCTCACCCTCACCGTGCACGCCGGCGCCGGCGCGTACATCTGCGGTGAGGAGACCGCGCTGCTCGACTCGCTCGAAGGCCGCCGCGGCCAACCGCGGCTGCGTCCCCCCTTCCCTGCCGTCGAAGGGCTCTACGCCTGCCCGACTGTGGTGAACAACGTCGAGTCCATCGCCTCGGTTCCCGCCATCCTGCACAAGGGCAAGGAATGGTTCAGGTCGATGGGGAGCGAGAAGTCGCCCGGCTTCACGCTCTACTCCCTCAGCGGCCACGTCGCGAGCCCCGGCCAGTACGAGGCACCGCTCGGCATCACCCTGCGTCAGCTCCTCGACATGAGCGGCGGCATGCGCACCGGCCACCGCCTCAAGTTCTGGACGCCCGGCGGGTCCTCGACGCCCATGTTCACCGACGAGCACCTCGACGTCCCCCTCGACTACGAAGGCGTCGGCGCCGCCGGTTCCATGCTGGGCACCAAGGCCCTGCAGTGCTTCGACGAGACCACCTGCGTGGTGCGCGCCGTCACCCGCTGGACCGAGTTCTACGCCCACGAGTCCTGCGGCAAGTGCACCCCCTGCCGTGAAGGCACCTACTGGCTCGTGCAGTTGCTGCGCGACATCGAGGCCGGCAAGGGCGTCATGTCCGACCTGGACAAGCTGAACGACATCGCCGACAACATCAACGGCAAGTCCTTCTGCGCCCTCGGCGACGGCGCAGCGTCCCCGATCTTCTCCTCGCTGAAGTACTTCCGCGAGGAGTACGAACAGCACATCACGGGCCGGGGCTGCCCCTTCGACCCGGCCAAGTCGACGGCCTGGGCGGACCGCCCGGAGGTGAACGCATGACCGTGACCACGAGTTCCCCCTCCTCGGGGGGAACGGCGGCGGTCCCGCCGGAGGACCTCGTCACGCTGACGATCGACGGCGTGGAGATCAGCGTGCCCAAGGGCACCCTCGTCATCCGCGCCGCCGAACAGCTCGGCATCGAGATCCCCCGCTTCTGCGACCACCCCCTGCTGGACCCGGCCGGCGCCTGCCGGCAGTGCATCGTCGAGGTCGAGGGCCAGCGCAAGCCCATGGCGTCCTGCACGATCACCTGCACGGACGGCATGGTCGTGAAGACCCACCTCACCTCGCCCGTGGCCGAGAAGGCCCAGCACGGGGTGATGGAGCTGCTGCTCATCAACCACCCGCTGGACTGCCCGGTCTGCGACAAGGGCGGCGAGTGCCCGCTGCAGAACCAGGCGATGTCGCACGGCAACGCCGAGTCCCGCTTCGACGGCAGGAAGCGCACCTACGAGAAGCCCGTCCCGATCTCCACCCAGGTGCTGCTGGACCGCGAACGCTGCGTGCTGTGCGCGCGCTGCACCCGGTTCTCCAACCAGGTCGCCGGCGACCCCATGATCGAGCTCCTGGAACGCGGCGCGCTCCAGCAGGTCGGCACCGGCGAGGGCGACCCGTTCGAGTCGTACTTCTCCGGGAACACCATCCAGATCTGCCCGGTCGGCGCACTGACCTCGGCGGCGTACCGCTTCCGCTCCCGCCCCTTCGACCTGATCTCCTCGCCGTCCGTGTGCGAGCACTGCGCGGGCGGCTGCGCCACCCGCACCGACCACCGGCGCGGCAAGGTCATGCGGCGGCTCGCCGCCAACGACCCCGAGGTCAACGAGGAGTGGATCTGCGACAAGGGACGCTTCGCGTTCCGGTACGCGCAGCAGAAGGACCGCCTGGACACCCCGCTGGTCCGGAGCGCCCAGGGCGTCCTCGAACCCGCCTCCTGGCCGGAGGCCCTCGAAGCCGCCGCGCGGGGCCTGTCCGCCGCCCGCTCCCGGGCCGGCGTCCTCACCGGCGGCCGGCTCACCGTCGAGGACGCCTACGCGTACAGCAAGTTCGCGCGCGTGGCGCTCGGCACCAACGACATCGACTTCCGCGCGCGCGTGCACAGCGGCGAGGAGGCCGACTTCCTGGCCGCACACGTCGCGGGACGCGGCCGGGACCTCGACGGCACGGGCGTCACCTACACCACCCTGGAGAAGGCGCCCGCCGTCCTGCTGGTCGGCTTCGAGTCGGAGGAGGAGGCACCCGGCGTCTTCCTGCGGCTGCGCAAGGCCTGGCGCAAGCACAAGCAGAAGGTGTACGCGCTCGCCACGCACGCCACGCGCGGCCTGCAGAAGGCCGGCGGCACCCTGCTGCCGGCCGCGCCCGGCACCGAGACCGAGTGGCTGGACGCCCTCGCCGGCGGCGTCGGCCTGGAGGAGGTCGGCACCCTGGCCGCCGAGGCACTGCGCACCGACGGCGCGGTCATCGTCGTCGGAGAGCGGCTGGCGTCGGTCGCCGGCGGACTCACCGCCGCCGTACGGGCCGCCGCGGCCACCGGCGCGCAGCTGGTGTGGATCCCGCGCCGGGCCGGGGAGCGCGGCGCGATCGAGGCGGGTGCGCTGCCGTCGCTGCTGCCGGGCGGCCGCCCGGCCACCGACCCGCGCGCGCGTGAGGAGGTCGCCGCCGCCTGGGGCATGTCGGAACTCCCGCCCGGCCACGGCCGGGACACCGGCCAGATCATCGAGTCCGCCGCCCGCGGCGAACTGTCGGCCCTGCTGGTGGCCGGTGTCGAGGTCGCCGACCTGCCCGACCCGGCACGCGCGCGTGAGGCGCTCGAAGCCGTCGGCTTCCTGGTCTCCCTGGAGCTGCGGCCCAGCGAGGTCACCGAACACGCCGACGTCGTCCTGCCGGTCGCCGCGGTCGCCGAGAAGGCCGGTACCTTCCTCAACTGGGAGGGACGGGCCCGCCTCTTCGAGGCCGCCGTCAAGCCCGACCAGATGACCCGGCGGCTCGCACCCACCGACGCGCGCGTGCTGCAGATGCTCGCCGACGCCATGGACGTCCACCTCGGACTGCCCGACCTGCGCACCACGCGCGCGGAGCTGGACCGGCTCGGCGGCTGGGACGGGCCGAAGGCCTCCGCACCGCTGGAGACCGGCGCCCCGCTGCCGCGGCCGGCCGCCGGGGAGGCCGTGCTCGCCGGACACCGGCTCCTCCTCGACCAGGGCGTCCTCCAGGACGGCGACGAGGCACTGGCCGGCACCCGGCACGCGGCCCACGCGCGCCTGTCCGCCGCGACGGCCGCCGAGGCGGGCGTCGCGGACGGCGCTCTCGTCGCCGTCACCGGAACCTCCGGCACCGTCGAACTCCCCCTCATGATCACCGAGATGCCCGACCGCGTGGTCTGGCTCCCGCTGAACTCGGTGGGCGGCGGTGTCGCCTCCGACACCGGCACGCAGCCCGGCGCCCTCGTCCGTATCGGCCCGGCGGCCACCGCCGGTGAGGCACCCAAGGAGGTGGAGGCATGAGCCCGTTCCTCGCCGCTGAAGACCTCTCCATGTTCGGCCGCGACCCGTGGTGGCTGGTCGTCATCAAGGCCGTCTTCTGCTTCGCCTTCCTGATGGTGACCGTACTGATCTCCATCGTCATGGAGCGCAAGGTCGTCGCCTGGATGCAGCTGCGCGTCGGCCCCAACCGGCACGGCCCCTGGGGCATGCTCCAGTCGCTCGCCGACGGCATCAAGCTGATGCTCAAGGAAGACGTGGTCGTCAAACGCGCCGACAAGGCCGTGTACGTCCTGGCGCCGATCGTTGCGGCCATCCCGGCGTTCATGGCCATCGCGGTCATCCCGTTCGGCCCCGCCGACAACGAGGTGTCGATCTTCGGCCACCGCACCACGATGCAGCTCACCGACCTGCCGATCGCGATGCTCTACATCCTCGCGGTCGCCTCCGTCGGCATCTACGGCATCGTGCTCGCCGGCTGGAGCTCCGGATCGACCTACCCG
This sequence comes from Streptomyces sp. NPDC021562, assembly GCF_040640875.1. Taxonomy (NCBI): domain Bacteria; kingdom Bacillati; phylum Actinomycetota; class Actinomycetes; order Kitasatosporales; family Streptomycetaceae; genus Streptomyces; species Streptomyces sp. NPDC021562. The sequence continues at coordinate 110,161 of NZ_JBFACN010000012.1, read as the reverse complement.
CTCCTCGGCGGCCTGCGCTCCTGCGCGCAGATGATCTCCTACGAGATCGCCATGGGCGCCGCGTTCGCCTCCGTGTTCCTGTACTCCGGGTCGATGTCGACGTCCACGATCGTCGACCAGCAGCAGGGCCGCTGGTACATCCTGCTGCTGCCGGTCTCGTTCCTCCTCTACGTCGTCACCATGATCGGCGAGACCAACCGCGCCCCCTTCGACATGCCGGAGTCCGAGGGCGACCTGGTCGGCGGCTTCAACACCGAGTACTCGTCGATCAAGTTCGCGATGTTCATGCTCGCCGAGTACGTCAACATGGTGACGGTCTCCGCCGTGTCGACCACGCTGTTCCTCGGCGGCTGGCGGGCCCCCTGGCCGATCAGCACCGTCTGGGCGGGCGCCAACCACGGCTGGTGGCCGATGCTCTGGTTCGTCGCCAAGGTCGTCGTGCTGCTGTTCGTCTTCGTCTGGGTACGCGGCACCCTCCCGCGCGTGCGCTACGACCAGCTGATGAAGCTCGGCTGGAAGGTCCTCATCCCGGTCTCGGTCGTCTGGCTGATGCTCGTCGCGACCGTACGGACCCTGCGCAACGAGAACTACGGCTTCGCCGACATCGCCCTCTACGTCGGCGGCGGCGTCCTCACCCTGCTGGTCCTGTCCTTCGTCGTCGACCTCTTCCGCGACAAGGGCAGGGAGGCCGGGCAGCCCGCCGCGGAGCCGGCCGGCTTCGACCCGATGGCGGGCGGGTTCCCGGTACCGCCGCTGCCCGGACAGGAGCTGCCGCCGGTGCCCCGGCGCCGTCCCCGCCGGGAGCGGGAGCTGATTGTCAGTGGCGGCACGGACACTGTCAGTGACGGATCTTCGGATGGAAAGGAGGCGTCCGATGGCTGAGGAGCCCAAGGAGAGCAAGCCCGGTTTCCTGAACCCCGCGGCCGGCTTCGGCGTGACCTTCAAGGCCATGTTCAAGAAGCGGCTGACCGAGCAGTACCCGGAGCAGAAGAAGACCACGGCCCCGCGGTTCCACGGACGGCACCAGCTCAACCGCCATCCGGACGGCCTGGAGAAGTGCGTCGGCTGCGAACTGTGCGCCTGGGCCTGCCCCGCCGACGCCATCTACGTGGAGGGCGCCGACAACACCGACGAGGAGCGTTACTCGCCGGGCGAGCGGTACGGCCGCGTCTACCAGATCAACTACGCCCGCTGCATCCTGTGCGGGCTGTGCATCGAGGCGTGCCCCACGCGCGCGCTGACGATGACCAACGAGTTCGAACTGGCCGACAGCAGCCGCGCCAACCTGATCTACACCAAGGAACAGCTGCTCGCCGGCCTCGAAGAGGGCATGGTCGACACCCCGCACGCGATCTTCCCGGGGACCGACGAACAGGACTACTACCGGGGCCTGGTCACCGAGGCCGCGCCCGGGACCGTACGCCAGGTCGCCGTCTCCAAGGGCGAGGTCCCCCAGGAGGCCGAGTCCACCTTCGGTCCGGACGAACCGGCCTCGCAGGAGGTGATCGGCCGATGAACCCGCAGCAGCTCGCCGCCTATGCCACCTCCACCGGCGAGGCCTTCCAGTTCTGGGTCCTCGGCACCGTCGCCGTCATCGGCGCCCTGTGCACCGTCTTCATGCGGAAGGCCGTGCACAGCGCGCTGTGCCTCGCCGGCACCATGATCGTCCTGGCGGTGTTCTACCTCGCCAACGGCGCCTACTTCCTCGGCATCGTGCAGATCGTCGTCTACACCGGCGCGATCATGATGCTGTTCCTCTTCGTGGTGATGCTGGTCGGCGTGACCGCCGCCGACTCCCTGAAGGAGACCATCAAGGGCCAGCGCTGGCTGGCCCTGCTGTGCGGCGTCGGCTTCGGTGTCCTGCTCTTCGCGGGCATCGCCAACGCCTCCCTGAAGCAGTTCAACGGCACCGGCCAGGCCAACGCGAACGGCAACGTGCAGGGCCTCGCCGCCCTCATCTTCACCAAGTACGTGTTCGCCTTCGAAATCACCGGCGCCCTGCTCATCACCGCGGCCGTCGGCGCCATGGTGCTCACCCACCGCGAGCGCACCGAACGCCCCAGGACCCAGCGCGAACTGGCGGAGCAGCGGGTCCGCGAGGGCAAGCACGTGCCGCCGCTGCCCGCCCCCGGCGTCTACGCCCGGCACAACGCCGTGGACATCGCCGGCCTGCTGCCCGACGGCACCCCCTCGGAGCTCACGGTCAGCAAGACACTGCGCGACCGCGGCCAGATCCGCGACGTGTCGACGCAGGCACTCAACGACCTGCGGGCCCTGGAACAGCGCGCCGAGGAACGGCTGGAGCGCACCCCGGTCGAACCCGCCCACCACAAGCGGAGCGAGGAGGCGTCGAAGTGAACCCCGTCTACTACCTCTACCTCGCCGCCCTGTTGTTCACGATCGGCGCCACCGGTGTGCTGATCAGACGAAACGCGATCGTCGTCTTCATGTGCATCGAGCTGATGCTCAACGCCTGCAACCTCGCGTTCGTCGTCTTCTCCCGCATGCACGGCAATCTCGACGGCCAGATCATCGCCTTCTTCACGATGGTCGTCGCCGCCGCGGAGGTCGTGGTCGGGCTCGCGATCATCGTGTCGCTGTTCCGTACCCGCCACTCGGCCTCGGTCGACGACGCCAGCCTGATGAAGCTGTAAGGGGTCGCTGAATCGTGGAGAACCTCATCGCGCTGCTGATCGCGGCGCCTCTGCTCGGAGCGGTCGTCCTCCTGGTCGGCGGCCGCCGCCTGGACGGCGTGGGGCACTGGATCGGCACCCTCCTGTCGACGGCCTCCTTCGTCTTCGGCGTGATCCTCTTCGCCGACCTGCTGGGCAGGAACGCCGAACACCGCACGCTCACCCAGCACCTGTGGACGTGGATCTCCGTCGGCAGCTTCCAGGCGGACGTCACCTTCCGCCTCGACCAGCTGTCGATGACCTTCGTCCTGCTGATCACCGGCGTCGGCTCGCTCATCCACGTGTACTCGATCGGGTACATGGAGCACGACGAGCGCCGCCGCCGCTTCTTCGGCTACCTCAACCTGTTCCTCGCGGCGATGCTGCTGCTCGTCCTCGCCGACAACTACCTGCTGCTGTACGTCGGCTGGGAGGGCGTCGGTCTCGCCTCCTACCTGCTGATCGGTTTCTGGCAGCACAAGCCCAGCGCGGCGACCGCGGCGAAGAAGGCCTTCCTGGTCAACCGCGTCGGCGACATGGGCCTGTCGATCGCGATCATGCTGATGTTCACGACGTTCGGCACCTTCGCCTTCGGGCCGGTGTTCAGCCACGTCGGCGACGCCTCCCAGGGCCGGCTCACCGCGATCGGCCTGATGCTGCTGCTCGCCGCCTGCGGCAAGTCCGCACAGGTACCACTGCAGTCCTGGCTCGGGGACGCCATGGAGGGCCCCACCCCGGTCTCCGCCCTCATCCACGCGGCGACCATGGTGACCGCGGGCGTCTACCTCGTCGTCCGCTCGGGAGCGATCTTCAACGCCGCCCCCGACGCCCAGCTGGCCGTCACCGTCGTCGGCGCCGTCACGCTCCTGTTCGGTGCGATCGTCGGTTGCGCCAAGGACGACATCAAGAAGGCGCTCGCCGGCTCGACCATGTCGCAGATCGGCTACATGGTCCTCGCCGCCGGCCTCGGCCCGATCGGCTACGTCTTCGCGATCATGCACCTGGTGACGCACGGCTTCTTCAAGGCCGGTCTCTTCCTCGGCGCCGGCTCCGTCATGCACGGCATGAACGACGAGGTCGACATGCGCAAGTACGGCGGCCTGCGCACGTACATGCCGGTCACCTTCATCACCTTCGGCCTCGGCTACCTCGCCATCATCGGCTTCCCGGGCCTGTCCGGCTTCTTCTCCAAGGACAAGATCATCGAGGCGGCGTTCGCCAAGGGCGGCACCGAGGGCTGGATTCTCGGCGCCTGCGCCCTGCTGGGCGCCGCGATCACCGCCTTCTACATGACGCGCGTGATGCTGATGACGTTCTTCGGCGAGGAACGCTGGCGCAACCAGCCCACCCGCTCCCCGCAGGCGCCCAGCGCCGAACCGGCCGCCGAACACCACGGCGAGCACGCGGAACCGCACCCGCACGAGTCCCCGAAGGTCATGACCATCCCCATGATCGTGCTGGCCGTCGGATCGGTGTTCGGCGGCGCCTTCTTCAGCATCGGCGACCGCTTCCTGCACTGGCTGGAACCGGTCACCGGCCACAGCGAGGGCGACTCCCCGCTCAGTGCGGCCACCGTCACCGGCGCCACCATGGTCTGCCTGGTCATCGGCGTCGGCATCGCCTACCTCCAGTACGGCCGCCGTCCCGTCCCCGCCGTCGCCCCGCGCGGCTCGCTGCTCACCCGCGCGGCCCGCCGCGACCTCCTCCAGGACGACTTCAACCACGTCGTCCTGGTCCGCGGCGGCGAACACCTCACGCGCTCCCTGGTGTACGTCGACCACACCCTGGTCGACGGGGTCGTCAACGGCACGGCGGCGGGCTTCGGCGGCCTCTCCGGCCGGCTGCGCAGGCTCCAGAACGGCTACGCGCGCTCGTACGCGGTCTCGATGTTCGGCGGCGCGGCCCTCCTGGTCGCCGCGACCCTGCTGATGAGGGCGGTCTGATACCGATGTCCTTTCCTCTGCTGACAGCGACAGCGGCCCTCCCGGCCGTCGGCGCGATCGCCACGGCCGCCGTACCGGCCGCCCGGCGCACCGCCGCCAAATGGCTCGCGCTGCTGGTCTCGCTCGCCACCCTGGTCCTCGCGATCGTCGTCCTGGTCCGCTTCGACCCGGGCGGCGCCCGCTACCAGCTCACCGAGTCCCACGCCTGGATCGCGGACTTCGGCGTCAGGTACGACCTGGGCGTGGACGGCATCGCCGCCGTCCTCATCGCCCTGACCGCCCTGCTGATCCCGTTCATCGTGCTGGCCGGCTGGCACGACGCCGACCCGCTGGAGACCGGCAGCAAGCGGTGGCGCCCGACGCAGGGCTTCTTCGCCCTGATTCTGGCCGTCGAGGCGATGGTCATCATCTCCTTCGAGTCCACCGACGTCTTTTTGTTCTACATCTTCTTCGAAGCCATGCTGATCCCGATGTACTTCCTCATCGGCGGCTTCGGCGACCGCGCGCACGAGCACGGCGAGGAGACGGCGTCCACGCAACGGTCCTACGCCGCCGTGAAGTTCCTCCTGTACAACCTGGTCGGCGGTCTGATCATGCTGGCCGCGGTCATCGGCCTCTACGTGGTCGCCGGGAACTTCTCCCTCACGGAGATCGCCCAGGCCCGGGCGAACGGCTCGCTGCACATGGCGACCAGCACCGAACGCTGGCTGTTCCTCGGCTTCTTCTTCGCCTTCGCCGTGAAGGCGCCGCTGTGGCCGCTGCACACCTGGCTGCCCAACGCCATGCAGGAGTCCACCGCCCCCGTCGCCGTCCTCATCACCGCGGTCGTCGACAAGGTCGGCACGTTCGCGATGCTCCGCTACTGCCTCCAGCTGTTCCCCGAGGCGTCGAAGTGGGCGACCCCCGTCATCCTCGTCCTCGCCGTGATCGGCATCATCTACGGCGCACTGCTCGCCGTCGGCCAGCGCGACATCAAACGCCTGGTCGCCTACGCGTCGATCTCGCACTTCGGTTTCATCATCCTGGGCATCTTCGCGATGACCAGCCAGGGCCAGTCCGGCGCCACCCTGTACATGGTCAACCACGGCATCTCCACGGCCGCGCTGATGCTGGTCGCCGGCTTCCTGATCTCCCGCCGCGGCTCGCGCCTCATCGCGGACTACGGCGGCGTGCAGAAGGTCGCCCCGGTGCTCGCCGGCACCTTCCTGATCGGCGGCCTGGCGACCCTGTCCCTGCCGGGACTCGCCCCCTTCGTGAGCGAATTCCTCGTCCTGGTCGGCACGTTCACGCGCTACCCGGCCATCGGGATCATCGCCACCTTCGGCATCGTCCTCGCCGCGCTCTACACCCTCGTCCTCTACCAGCGGACGATGACGGGCCCGGTGAAACCGGAGGTCTCCGCCATGCCCGACCTGCGCGCGCGTGAGCTCGTGGTCGTCGCCCCGCTGATCGTTCTGCTGATCTTCCTGGGCGTCTATCCGAAACCCGTCACGGACATCGTCAACCCGGCGGTCAAACAGACCATGTCGGACGTACACAAGACCGACCCCAAGCCCGAGGCGGAGGCGGCGAAGTGAGCGCAGCAGCCGTCCACAGCCTGTGGACAGACGCGGCCGAACCGATCTCGAAGATCGGCGCGCCGAAGATCGAGTACGGACAGCTGTCACCCACCCTGATCGTCGTCGGCGCGGCGATCGTCGGGGTGCTCGTCGAGGCGTTCGTCCCCCGTAAATCCCGCTACTACGCGCAGGTCTTCGTCTCCGCCGTCGCCCTGTGCGCGGCCTTCGCGGCGGTCGTCGCCCTCGCCGCGGACGGATACGGCACCACGAAGGCACACATCGCGGCCATGGGCGCGATCGCCGTCGACGGACCGTCCCTGTTCCTCCAGGGCACCATCCTGCTGGCCGGACTCGTCGGCCTGTTCACCTTCGCCGAACGCCGGCTCGATCCCGCCGCCCACGGCAACCGCGTCGACTCCTTCGCCGCCCAGGCCGCGTCGGTCCCCGGCAGCGACAGCGAACAGGCCGCCGTGAAGGCCGGGTTCACCACCACCGAGGTCTTCCCGCTGCTCCTCTTCGCGGTCGCCGGCATGCTGGTGTTCCCCTCGGCCAACGACCTGCTGACGCTCTTCGTGGCCCTGGAGGTCTTCTCCCTCCCGCTCTACCTGATGTGCGCCCTGGCCCGCCGCAAGCGCCTCATGTCGCAGGAAGCCGCCGTCAAGTACTTCCTGCTCGGCGCCTTCGCCTCCGCGTTCACCCTGTTCGGCATCGCCATGCTGTACGGCTACGCCGGCTCGGTGTCGTACGCCACCATCGCCCAGGTCGTCGACGGCACCGTCACCAACGTCGACCCCGCCCTCGCCGGCACCATGGGCAACGACGCCCTGCTCCTCATCGGCTCCGCCATGATCGTCATGGGGCTGCTCTTCAAGGTCGGCGCCGTCCCCTTCCACATGTGGACGCCCGACGTCTACCAGGGCGCACCCACCCCGGTGACCGGCTTCATGGCCGCCGCCACCAAGGTCGCCGCGTTCGGCGCGCTGCTGCGCCTGCTGTACGTCGTGCTCCCCGGCATGCGCTGGGACTGGCGGCCGGTCATGTGGGGCGTCGCGATCATCACCATGCTGGGCGGCGCGATCGTCGCGATCACCCAGACCGACATCAAACGCCTGCTCGCCTACTCGTCGATCGCCCACGCCGGATTCATCCTCGCCGGTGTCATCGCGACCTCGAAGGACGGCGTGTCGTCCGTCCTCTTCTACCTCGCCGCGTACTCCTTCGTCACCATCGGCGCCTTCGCCGTGGTCACGCTGGTGCGCGACGCGGGCGGCGAGGCGACCCACCTGTCCAAGTGGGCGGGACTCGGCCGACGGTCCCCTCTGGTGGCCGCCGTCTTCGCGGTCTTCCTGCTGGCCTTCGCCGGAATCCCGCTGACCTCGGGCTTCGCCGGGAAGTTCGCCGTGTTCAAGGCGGCGGCCGAAGGCGGGGCGGTCCCGCTGGTCGTGATCGGCGTGATCTCGTCGGCGATCGCCGCGTTCTTCTACATCCGCGTGATCGTCCTGATGTTCTTCAGCGAACCGAGGCCCGAGGGCCCCACCGTCGCCGTACCGTCACCGCTCACCATGGCCGCCATCGGCCTGGGCGTCGCCGTCACCCTCGTGCTCGGCGTGGCACCCCAGTACTTCCTCGACCTGGCCAGCCAGGCGGGAGTCTTCGTGCGCTGACCCCTTCGGTACGGCCACGGGCCCCGGTTCCTCGCGCGGGAACCGGGGCCCGGGCGCGTCCCCGGCCGGCGGCCACCGGCCGTCGACCGGCTACCCGCACGCCACCGTCGGGTTCCACGGCGCGAACAGACCGCTCGGATTGTCCTTCCAGATCCACGCCCGCAGCGTGTACACCGGCCCCTTGACCCCCGGCACCGTCGTCGGCCCCTGGAACGCCTGACCGAACATCGTCGGCGGGGTCGTACCGCTGCCGGCCGGCACGATCCACTCCACCCCGACCAGCGCACGCCCGCCGTCGCCGTCTTCCTCGTACAGCAGACCCGCCGGCTCGGACGGGTCGAGACTGCCGACACCGGCGGACCTGACGTAGTGGTAGCCCGCGCCTCCCCGGCCGGTCCGGGCGTCGCAGGCGGCGGCCGGGGCGAACCCGTCCGTGACGGCGAACGGCTCGTACTCGTAGTCCGCCGTCGCCGTGTAGGCCGGGGTCAGGTCCGTCCACACGAACGGATCGGCGGTGGGGACGGGAGCCGCGTCGGCGGGGACCGCGGCCAGAGCGAACGGCACGGCCAGCGCCATCGCGACGCCGGCCGTGCGGGACCTGAGAGACATCCTGAAGCTCCTCGGGGCGGAAGAGGCACGCGGACGCGACGCCTCCGTGACGACGCGGGCCTCCCCGGTCCCGCCCGTGCAGCATGGCCCGCGCCACGCCCGGGCCGCCATGCGGAGTCCGCCAAAGGACTGAGGGCACCGCCGGACGGCCGACCCCGGTCACCGCCCCCCTGCCGGCCGGCCGGCCTGTGGACAACTCCGGCGCTGTCGGTCCGGACCCCTATCGTGGAGGCAGTGGTCGAGGGACGACGTACGGGGGACACGACGATGGGCGCGACGGGCGGGACCGACGAGATGCCAGGGACGACCGAGACGCCGCAGGCGCCGCACAAGCCCGGACCAGCGGACAGCGAGGCACTGGCCACGTTGCACCGGGTCTTCGGGTACGACGCCTTCCGCGGCGAGCAGGAAGCGATCATCGAGCACGTGGTGGCGGGCGGCGACGCCGTCGTCCTCATGCCGACCGGCGGCGGAAAGTCACTCTGCTACCAGATCCCCGCCCTGGTCAGACCAGGTACGGGCGTCGTGGTCTCCCCGCTCATCGCCCTCATGCAGGACCAGGTGGACGCCCTGCGTGCCCTCGGCGTGAACGCCGGCTTCATCAACTCCACCCAGGACTTCGACGAGCGACGCGTGGTCGAGGCCCAGTTCCTCGCCGGTGAACTCGACCTGCTCTACCTGGCCCCCGAACGGCTCCGCCTGGACGCCACGCTCGACCTGCTCGGCCGCGGCAAGATCGCCGTCTTCGCGATCGACGAGGCGCACTGCGTCTCCCAGTGGGGCCACGACTTCCGCCCCGACTACCTCGCCCTCTCCCTGCTCGGCGAGCGCTGGCCGGACGTCCCGCGCATCGCGCTCACGGCAACCGCCACCCGCGCGACCCACCAGGAGATCACCCAGCGGCTGCGCATGCCGGCCGCCCGGCACTTCGAAGCCAGTTTCGACCGGCCCAACATCCAGTACCGGATCGTCCCCAAGGCCGACCCGAAGAAGCAGCTCCTCGCCTTCCTGCGCCAGGAGCACGAGGGCGACGCGGGCATCGTCTACTGCCTCTCCCGCAAGTCCGTCGAAGCCACCGCCGAATTCCTCAGCCGCAACGGCATCGAGGCCGTGCCCTACCACGCAGGCCTCGACGCCGCCACCCGCGCCGCCCACCAGTCACGCTTCCTGCGCGAAGAAGGCCTGGTCGTGGTCGCCACCATCGCCTTCGGCATGGGCATCGACAAACCCGACGTCCGCTTCGTCGCCCACCTGGACCTGCCCAAGTCCGTCGAGGGCTACTACCAGGAGACCGGACGCGCGGGCCGTGACGGACTGCCCTCCACCGCCTGGATGGCCTACGGCCTCAACGACGTCATACAGCAGCGCAAGCTCATCCAGTCCGGTGAGGGCGACGAGGCCTTCCGCCGCCGCGCCCAGGCCCACCTCGACTCGATGCTCGCCCTGTGCGAGACCGCCCAGTGCCGACGCGGTCAGCTCCTGAACTACTTCGGCCAGGAACCGGACCCCGCCGGCTGCGGCAACTGCGACACCTGCCTCACCCCGCCCGAGACCTGGGACGGCACCGTCGCCGCCCAGAAGGTCCTCTCCACCGTGGTGCGCCTGCAGCGGGAGCGCGGGCAGAAGTTCGGCGCCGTCCAGATCGTCGACATCCTGCTCGGCAAGCGCACCGGCAAGGTCATCCAGTTCGACCACGACCAGCTGTCCGTCTTCGGTATCGGCACCGACCTCGAAGAAGCCGAATGGCGGGGCGTCGTCAGGCAGCTGCTCGCCCAGGGGCTCCTGGCGGTCGAGGGCGAGTACGGCACCCTCGTGCTCACCGAGGCCAGCGGAGCGGTACTGCGACGGGAACGCGAAGTCCCGCTGCGCAAGGAACCCAAGAAGCCGGCGGTCCCGCGCTCCGCGTCAGCCGGCACCTCCGGGTCCGCGGGCAGGAGCAAGGCGAAGGCGGCGGTGGCGGAGCTGCCCGAGAACCTGCTCCCCGCCTTCGAGGCACTGCGCGCCTGGCGTGCCGAACAGGCCCGTGAACAGGGCGTACCGGCCTATGTGATCTTCCACGACGCCACCCTGCGGGAGATCGTCAGCCGCCGGCCCGAGTCGATCGCCGAACTCGCCACCGTCGGCGGGGTCGGCGAGAAGAAGCTGATGACGTACGGCGAGGGCGTACTCGGCGTCCTGGCCTCCCTGAACGCGCCGGAACCGCAGGGATCCCCGGATGGCGTGCCGGCGGAAGCCGGGGACGGTGACCCCTGGCCCGAGCCGGACGAGGAGCCCGAGCCGGAGGAGGACTGGATGTAGACCCGCGGGCGTCTGCGGGGGCCTTGGCCGACATCCACCGCCGCCGCAGACCGAACGTCTAGCCGAGTGCCGTGAGGCCCGGTGCGAAGGTGATCAGCAGGGGGAGCAGCGGGATCAGGGCGGCCACGGTGGTCGTCAGGGCCCGTTGGCGGCGCAGCAGCCGTGGGGGTGGTTCCAGGAGCCGGTCGACGCGCTCGCCCAGCAGGCGGCGGCTCGACGCGCAGGAGAGCACTCCGCGGTGCTGGTTCAGTTCGATCAGGGCCAGCGCGGTCGTGAGGTGGCCGCAGCGGCGGGATGCGATGTCGTCGGCGGCGAGTTCGACGAGCCGGTGGGTCTGGTCGCAGAAGTGGGCGAACAGCGGCACCCGGGGGAAACCCGTGGCGAGGGCGCTGGACAGGTGGAGCAGCCAGTCGTGGTGGGCGCGGGCGTGTCCCCGTTCGTGGGTGAGGACCGCGTCGAGCTGGTGGTCGGTGAGGCGGAGCAGCGCCCCTGTCGTCACCACGAGCTGCGGCGGGTGCCCGGGCATCCACCAGGCGTCCGGGTAATCGTCCTCCAGCACCAGCATCGGCCCGCGTGCCGCCGGCAGCCCGGCGGGCAGTTCCGGCGCGCGCTCCCGCAGGTGTGCGCGGGTGCGGTCGCGGCCCCGCCGGGCCTCGACCAGTTCACGGACGAGCATCGCCGTCGTCCACGCGGCCCCGCACGCCAGCAACACCGTGAGGGCGACCGCCCACAGGGGCGCGACGGAGAGGTCGTACGCCGCGGTGACCGCCGGTGGCGCCGGCGCGAACACCCGGTCGCGCACGGTGTGGAAGACGGCCGCGGCGCCCAGGACCAGCGCCGCCAGGCAGCACATCAGGACGGTGGCGACCAGGCACTGCCACACCCACAGGGCGACCACCGGTTCGCGCTCCGGCCACAGCGCCTGCACCAGTGCGCGCGGCGCCGGAACCGCGGCCGTCAGGGCGACGGCGGTCAGCAGGAGCAGGCAGACGGTCATGCCGCGGCTCCGTTTCCTGATCGGAGAGGTGTGCGGGTGGCGGGGCGGTGGTGCGGAAGCCGCGCCGTGGTGCTGCGGGTTGTGCCGTGGATGGTGCTGGGGGTTGTGCTGGGGGCGCGTGCGCCGGTGCATCGCGCCGTGCATGCGCCGCCGTCACGCGTGGTGCACGCCGGAGGCGCATCGCATGGTGCGCGGTGGTGGCGCATCGCATGGTGCGTGTTACGCCAGTATGACGGTGCGCGCGGGTGGCGTCAGGTGCCCACGACGATTCCGCCCGCCGCCCGCCGGGCCCCGCAGCCCCCGCTCTCCACCCCTCACCCCGCCACGATCCGCCCGCTGACGTCCCCGAGCCCGACCCGGCTCCCGCCCGGCCCCGGAGCCCACGCCGACAACGTCACCACGTCCCCGTCCTCCAGGTAGGTCCGCTTCCCGTCGCGGAGTTCGAGCGGCTCCTGTCCGTTCCAGGTCAGCTCCAGCAGCGAGCCGCGTTCCCCGGGCTCCGCGCCGCTCACCGTGCCGGAGCCGTACAGGTCCCCGGTGCGCAGCGAGGCGCCGTTGACGGTCAGGTGGGCGAGTTGCTGGGCGGCGGTCCAGTACATGGTGGAGAACGGCGGCTCGGACACCGTCTGCCCGTTGATCGCGATCGAGATGCGCAGGTCGTAGCCGGCGGGCTCCTCGGTCGTGTCGTCGAGGTACGGCAGCAGCGGATGCGTCCGCCGGGGCGGTGGAACCCGCGCCTCCTCCAGCGCCTCCAGGGGAGTGATCCACGCCGAGATCGAGGTGGCGAACGACTTGCCGAGGAACGGGCCGAGCGGTACGTACTCCCAGGCCTGGATGTCGCGTGCCGACCAGTCGTTGAGGAGCGTGAGCCCGAACACGTGGTCCCGGAAGTCACCCAGTGCGACCGGCTCTCCCTGCCGCGACGGCGCGCCGACGACGAAGCCGACCTCGGCCTCGATGTCCAGCCGCACGGACGGGCCGAACACCGGTTCCGGGTCCGAGGGCGCCTTGCGCTGGCCCGACGGCCGTACGACGTCCGTGCCCGACACCACGACCGTGCCCGCCCGGCCGTGGTAACCGATCGGCAGGTGTTTCCAGTTCGGGGTGAGCGGTTCGGCGGCGTCGGGGCGGAAGATGCGGCCGGCGTTGCGGGCGTGGTTCTCGGAGGCGTAGAAGTCCACGTAGTCGGCGACCTCGAAGGGCAGGTGCAGGGTCACCGCGGACAGCGGGTGGAAGAGCGGTTCCAGCGTCGCGCGGTGCGCGGGGACGCTCACCCACGCGGTCAGCGCGCGGCGTACGTCCGACCAGGTGGTCCGGCCCGCCGCCAGCAGCGGGTTGAGGGTCGGGCGGGCGAGCAGGGAGGCGTAGGGGGAGCCGAGGGCGAGGGCCGCGGCGCCGGCGTCGAGGACGTGGTCACCGAGGCGGACGCCGACCCTCCGCTCCGTGCTCCCGGAGGTCGAGAACACGCCATACGGAAGGTTGTGCGGGCCGAAGGGGTCGCCCTCGGGGACCTCGAAGGGGGGCAAGGGGGGCATGGGGTGGCTGCCTCGCTCTCATCCGTGTCGTGCGTGGCCCGGCCCGGTGGGGGCGTCGTCGGGACGGTGCACGGCGTTCCAAGTGGTCGCGCCACACGTTACGGGTGAGTTGGCTGTCGTGGCAGTGTCTAAAGAGTTCGCAATGTCCGAATAGGCCTTGTCGGAGGGGGCAATTCCGGCTTAGCGTCCTTTGGGGGACACGGACGGGGTGGGTCCGGTCCGTAGGGGGGACACGTGGGGGGACCCGTGGCCAGGAATGCCGTCGGCGTGCCGTTCGAGGCGGACCGCGACGTGCCGGGCCTGATCGTCAAGTTCGGCGACTATCCGCTGCACCACGGCGGGGTCGGCGCGATACGCAGTCTGGGCCGCCTCGGTGTGCCCATGTACGCGATCACCGAGGATCCGTACACACCCGCGGCCTCCTCTCGGTATCTCACGCGGGCGTTCGTGTGGCCGACGACAGGCGCCGAGGAACCGGATCATCTCGTCGAGGGACTGCTGCGCATCGGCCGCCGTATCGGCCGTCCGACCGTGCTGATCCCCACCGACGAGGAGGCCGCCGTCCTGATCGCCGAGCACCAGGACGCGCTCGGCGACCGTTTCCTCTTCCCGCGCGTGGAGCCCGGACTGCCGCGTCGGCTGGCCAGCAAGCAGGGGCTGCACGACCTGTGCGTGGAACACGGCATTCCCAGTCCGGAGGCCGCCTTCCCGCAGTCGTACGACGAGATCGTCGACTTCGCGGAGAAGGCACGCTTCCCGATCGTGGCCAAGAACCGCGAGGCGTTCGTCCGGCGCAAACAGCCCGCCGTCAACGGCACGACACGGATCACCACTCGCGAGGGACTGCTCGCCCTCGCCCGTGACTGGGGTCCCCGTCCGGGTGTCATCCTCCAGGAGTACCTGCCGCGGGAGGAGGCCGAGGACTGGATCGTGCACGCCTACTTCGACGCCGACTCCACCCCGCGCGCGCTGTTCACCGGGGTGAAGGTGCGTTCCTGGCCACCGCACGCGGGCATGACCGCGAACGCGTACGTCGTGGACAACCCGGAACTCGCGGACCTCGCCGCGCGTTTCATCAAACAGATCGGCTTCACCGGCGTCATCGACCTCGACCTGCGCTTCGACCGTCGCGACGGGCAGTACAAGCTGCTCGACTTCAACCCGCGCATGGGCGCCCAGTTCCGGCTCTTCGAGAGCGACACGGGTGTGGACGTGGTCCGCGCCATGCACCTGGATCTGACCGGGCGCCGCGTCCCGGAGGGGGAGCAGCGCGCCGGTCACCGGTACGTCGTGGAGAACATCGACCTGCCCGCCCTCCTGGCCTACCGCCGCAGCGGCTATACGACGCCGCACGCGCCCGGACGGCCGAGCGGCACCGAGCTGGCCTGGCTGGCGGGCGACGACCCGCTGCCGTTCGTCACGATGCTCGCGCGGTTCGTGCGTCCCGGGGCGAAGCACCTCTACCAGATGTGGCGGACCAACCGGCGCGGCTCCGGCACCTCCCGGAGGTAGGCGCCACGTTTCGGCGCCGGACCGGACACCCGCCCCTGACGCTCGCCGCGCCGACGTCCAGTTCGGCGGCGTCACCGTCCCCGTCGAACCGGAGTCCTATCCGCGAGCACGTCCTGCCCGGATCCGCCAGGCGCCTTTCGGCCCGGTCCTGGCGCTCGGCGTCGTGCCAGGTCGCCACGTCAAGGCGGTGGTCGTCGGCGTCGGCCGCAGGAAACCTCTCCGGCCCCCGGCCGGCGCCTCCCGCAGCCGCGCCCGCGCAGACGTCACCGGCCGCACTGACGGCGCCTCACCACCGAGACGGCGGACGCCACTTGAGGCCGAAACGCACCGTGAGTCTCAGGGGCGTGCCGTCCGTATTCTCTGATCATGGTCGCACCTTCCCCGTACTCGCTGATCGCCACCGACCTGGACGGCACGCTGCTGCGTGCCGACGACACCCTGTCGGACCGGTCGCTCGCCGCCCTGGCGCGGGCCGGCCGGGCCGGTGCCACGCACCTCGTGGTGACCGGCCGCCCCGCGCCGAGAGTGCGCCCGCTCCTCGACGATCTCGGCTGCACGGGACTCGCGGTCTGCGGCCAGGGCGCGCAGGTGTACGACGCCGGCACGCACCGTCTGCTGTGGTCGGTCACCCTGGACCGGGAACTGGCGGAGACCGCGCTCGGCAAGGTCGAGGCCGAGGTCGGCCAGGTGTACGCGGCGGTCGATCAGGACGGCGTGGACGGGCTCACGCTCATCGAACCGGGCTACCTGATGCCCCACCCCACGCTGCCCGCCCTGCGCGTGGACCGGCGTGACGACCTGTGGTGCGCGCCCATCAGCAAGGTGCTGCTGCGCCACCACACCCTGTCCGACGACGAACTGGCGGCGACCGCCCGCGCGGTGGTGGGTTCGCTGGCGACGGTCACCATGTCGGGACCGGGGACGGTGGAGCTCCAGCCGTGCGGGGTGACCAAGGCGACCGGGCTGGCGCTGGCCGCCGACCACCTGGGGCTGTGCCCCGAACGGGCCATCGCCTTCGGTGACATGCCCAACGACATCCCGATGTTCGACTGGGCGGCCTACGGAGTGGCCATGGCCAACGCGCACCCCGAGCTCCGGGCGAGGGCCGACGAGATCACCACGTCGAACGAGGACGACGGCATCGCCGTCGTCCTCGAAAGACTCTTCGTCTGATGCGGGGCGCGCCGGTCAGTACGCGCCGTGGACGTTGTCGATCGAGCCGTACCGCGCGGCGGCGTAGTTGCAGGCGGCGGTGATGTTCGCGACCGGGTCGTAGATGTCGAAGGACGTGCCCGCCACGTGGTACGCGTTGAACGTCGGGTCGATCACCTGGAGCAGGCCCTTGGACGGGATGCCGGCGGCCGCGTTGGAGTCCCAGAGGTTGATGGCCCGCGGGTTGCCGGACGACTCGCGGATCACGTTGCGGTAGATGCCGTTGTAGGTGCCCGGGATGCCCTTCTGGGCCATGATCGCGAGCGACTCGCGGATCCAGCCGTCGAGGTTGTTCGGGTACCCGGCGGGCGTCGTCGAGGCCGTGACGGCGGTGGTGGGGGTGGCGGCGGAGGCGTCGGCCGCGCCGATGAGCGGAAGGGCGAGTACGGCGGCGCCGGTACCGGCGGCGGCGAGCGTGCGGGCGATGCGGGTGCGGCGGGACTGGGCGGCAGCAGGCATGGCGAAGTTCCTCTCCGTCGCCTGCGAGGTGAGCTGTCGGGTTCGGGCTCGGGGAGTGCCCGGTCGCGTCACCCGAAGGCGACGCGACTTCACCCCTAGCCGGTCCGGGACGGCGTCCGTCGATGACGGCGGCCGCCCGGTCCGGCGACTTACCTGGGTCCCCCGCTCCTGCCGTGCGAATGAACTCGTCGATGGGTTGGGCCGGGCGGCGGCAGGATTCGGCGTCCGCCCGGCGAGCGGGAACGTATGCGAGAGCACATGTCCGGAACAAGTGGTGGATTCACACAACGCGCCGATTGACCTTGATCTGAGGCGTATGGGGCACTTGATCCTTTGCGGTTGCCAAGCCTCAACTGGCGCACAGGGAAAGGCGAGGCAGGGCGTCGTGCGGCGTGCGGGACACGGGGGTCCGAGTGACCTACTTCACGAAACCGCAATCACGGCAAAAAGGGCATGAGGGATTAGTTGAATCCGTCCGCGTCGCCCAGGGATTCGGTGATTGTCCTAATTGTCTTATTGAATGGAATTGCGGCTCTAGGGAGTGAATGAGTCATTCGGGCGTCATTCGTCGGGCGTGGTCGACGTGTTGACGGCCGATTGCGTCAAGGCCGCGCGGAGCGCCGGGAATTCCCGAGGGGTGGCGTGCGTGATCCTGGTCACCCGGGGAGAGTGCGTCCAGGTGGGTGACATCGGCCAAGTCGGTGGATGTCATGTCTTATCATCTGATCAAAAACATACCGGTCGTGATCCGATGGTGCCCGGGGCGTAACCGTGGGCGCCCTCGGTGATCGAAACCTGACCGGATACGCTGACTTGAGTGATGGCAGCGACCTATCGACAAACCGTGTAATCGCCAGTGGACACCAGCAGACAGGAGACCCTCGTGACCGTCGTCGGGCCGTTCGGGCTGAGCGTGCGGGACCAGGCTCTGGAAGCCGATGTCCAGGCCGGATTGGCGGCTGTCGAGGAAGGCCTGCTAGAGGCCACCAAGAGCGAGGTCCCCTTCATCACGGAGGCCGCGCAGCACCTCGTACGGGCTGGCGGCAAGCGGTTCCGGCCGCTGCTGGTGATGCTCGCCGCGCAGTTCGGCGACCCCTACGCACCGGGTGTCGTGCCGTCGGCCGTCGTCGTCGAGCTGACCCACCTCGCCACCCTGTACCACGACGACGTCATGGACGAGGCCGCCGTGCGGCGCGGTGTGGACAGCGCCAACACCCGCTGGGGCAACTCCGTCGCCGTCCTCACCGGCGACTTCCTGTTCGCGCGTGCCTCGCAGATCCTCGCCGACCTCGGGCCCGAGGCGGTCCGCGTTCAGGCCCTCGCGTTCGAGCGGCTGGTGACCGGCCAGATCCTGGAGACGGCGGGGCCTTCGGACGGGCGCGACCCGGTCGACCACTACCTCGACGTCCTCGGCGGCAAGACGGGCTCGCTGGTGGCGGTCTCCTGCCGTTTCGGCGCGATGATGTCCGGTGCCGACGAGACGGTCGTGGACGTCCTCACCCAGTACGGCGAACGCCTCGGAGTCGCCTTCCAGCTCGCCGACGACGTCCTCGACATCGCCTCCGACTCGCACGAGTCCGGCAAGACCCCGGGCACGGACCTCCGCGAGGGCGTTCCCACCCTCCCCGTGCTGCGGCTGCGGGAGCGGGCGGCCCGGCTGGGGCTGGCCGAGGACATCGCGCTGTGCGAGCTGCTGGACTCCGACCTCACCGACGACGCCCGGCACGCGCAGGCGCTCGCCGCGCTGCGGGTGAACCCGGCGCTGGAGGAGGCGCGCCGGGACGCCGTCCGGTACGCGGAGGAGGCGCGGGCCGCGCTCGCACCGCTGCCCGACTGCGACCCGAAGGTGACGCTGGTGGAGCTGTGCGACGCGGTGGTGCACCGGGCCGGCTAGTCCCGGCACCCTGCCGACCGTGCGGGCCCTGCCGACCGTGCGGGCCCTGCCGACCGTGCGGACCCGTCGGTTCTGCCCGGGGACCGGGCCGGCCTGCGGCCCGACGGCACCTGCCGGCACCTGTCACCTCCTGTGACACACCGGCCTCCGGCATCCCGCGGGAGGCGTTCGCACCGCTTGACCCCTACGGGTCGGTGGAGGCGCCGACCCCCTCGTGTCATACCGCAGTCGTACGCGGAGTTGGCTCCCCGGTCTGACGCCTGAACGCCTCCGATTTGGTGAGATGGAAACCACGGAAATCACCACCGCTCACCGATTCGGGTGAGAATGGCGGCTCAGGGTGGGACACGTGCGAGACGGCCGCCGCCGACGACGGAGGTAAGGCACACATGGCACCGTACGAATCCGACGACAGCGCGGGGATCGCGCAGGCCGACGACGAGCGGCGCGCCGAACGGCGGCGCAAGGCCACGCGGTACGTCGTGCCGGTCACGGTGGTGGGGGTGGCCGCGGCCACGATCGGCCTGGTCCCGGCGCTCGCCGACTCCGGTGACCCCCACCTGCCGAAGATCAGCGCGCAGGAACTCATCAACAAGATCGCAAAGTCGGACGTGCAGCAGCTGTCCGGCACTGTGAAGATCAGCACCGACCTCGGCCTGCCCGACCTCGGCGGCCTGGAGAGCAGCCTGCTGTCCGGCGCCACCCAGGGCGGCGGCGCCGGCTCCTCCGCCGACCCCACCGCCAAGCTCACCGAACTGGCCTCCGGCACGCACACCCTGCGCGTGGCCGCCGACGGACCCGAGAAGCAGAAGGTGTCGCTGCTGGAGAGCGGCGCCGAGTACAGCCTCATCCACAACGGCACGGACGTCTGGGGCTACGACAGCAAGTCCGACGAGGTCTACCACTCCACCGTCGCGGACTCCGGCAAGGAGCGCCACGCAGCCCCGGCCACGCCCAAGGACTTCGCCGACGAGGTGCTCAAGTCGGTCGACGACACCACGTCGGTGAAGGTCGACGGCACCGCCCAGGTGGCCGGCCGGGACGCCTACCGCCTGGTCATCAAGCCCAAGCAGTCCGGCACGACGGTCGGCGCGATCAGCATCGCCGTGGACGCCAAGACCGGCACGCCGCTGAAGTTCACGCTCACCCCGTCGAGCGGCGGCGCGGCCGTCGTGGACGCCGGCTACACCCAGGTCAGCTTCGCGAAGCCGGCCGCGTCGACCTTCGACTTCACCCCGCCCAAGGGTGCCAAGGTCACCGAGGGCGACAAGGCCGACAGGGCCGCCGGATCACACCGGCACGGCGACGGCGGCGAGAGCGGCAGGCCCACCGGGACGCCCGGCAAGGGCGCCCCCAAGGACCTGGAGAAGGGCGGCTTCGACGTCCTCGGCAAGGGCTGGAACTCCATAGCCGTCCTGGACTCCGGCAGCAAGGGCGGCCTGCCCACGGGCTCCGGCTCCGCCTCCGGCAAGGCGGGCGACCTGAGCGGCTTCCTCGGCTCGCTCGGTGACCCGGTCTCCGGGAAGTTCGGCAAGGGCACTGTCTTCTCCACCCGGCTGATCAACGCCCTGATCACGGACAACGGCAAGGTGTACGTCGGCGCGGTGGACAAGGCGGCCCTGGTGAAGGCGGCGAACGCGGGTTAGCCGGGGGCGGCGCGGGAAGCGTTCGTCACCTGCGCCGCGATACAGGACGAAACGAGGGAGCCGATGGACCGACCGTCCGCCACGGAGCGGGAGCCGGAGGGCCCGGGCGCGGAGGGCGGCACCGCCGAGGCCGACGCCCCGGCGGGCGGGAGCGTCATCGACACCCGTGGCCTCACGAAGCGCTACCGCGGCGGACAGCTCGCCGTGGACGGTCTCGACCTGACCGTCCCCGCGGGCAGCGTCTTCGGCTTCCTCGGTCCGAACGGCTCCGGCAAGACCACCACCATCCGCATGCTGATGGGCCTGATCGCACCCACCTCGGGCACGGCCCGCGTCCTGGGCCGCCCGATGCCGGGCGCCTCGCGGGCCGTACTGCCGCAGGTCGGGGCCCTCATCGAGGGCCCGGCGCTGTACGGCTTCCTCTCGGGCCGTGACAACCTGCTCCGGTACGACGCCGCCGACCCGACCGCCGATCCGCGCACCCGGCGTGCCCGCGTCGGGGCCGCGCTGGACCGGGTGGGCCTGACGGCCGCGGCGGCGAAGAAGGCAAGGGCCTACTCCCTGGGCATGAAACAGCGCCTCGGGCTCGCCGCCGCGCTGCTCCAGCCCCGCAAGCTGCTGGTCCTGGACGAGCCGACCAACGGTCTCGACCCGCAGGGCATGCGCGAGATCCGCTCGCTGGTACGGGAGCTGGCCGGGGACGGTACGACCGTCTTCCTCTCCTCCCACCTCCTCGACGAGATCGAGCAGGTCTGCACCCACGCGGCCGTGATGGCGCAGGGCCGGCTGATCACCCAGGGCGCGGTCGCCGACCTGGCGGCCGGGGCACGCGGCCGGCTCGTGGTGACCACCCCGGACCCCGGGGAAGCGGCCCGCGTGCTCAAGGAACTGGGCGTCGCCGACGTGGTCGTGACCGAGGACCGGGTGACCGGCGAACCGCCCGAGCGCGACCTGGCCGAGGTGAACGCGGCGCTCGTCTCGGCGGGCGTCAGGGTCCGGGGCTTCCTGGTCGAACGGGCCTCGCTGGAGGACGCGTTCGTGGCGCTGACCGGGGAGGGCTTCGATGTCGCGGGCTGACATGACGACCGTACCGGAACCGGCCGGGTCGGGTCCGGCCGCCTCGGGACCGGCCCCCTCCCGTCCGGCCGTACGGCCGAACCCGCTGTGGACCCTCGGATTGCTGCGCAGCGAGCTGGTCACCACGCTGCGGCGCTGGCGCACCCTCGCGCTGCTGGGCGTCCTGGCGGCGGTGCCGATCCTGGTCGGCATCTCCGTGAAGATCGAGACGAGTGGTGACGGTCAGGTCGGCCGGGGCGGCGGCGAAGGCCCCGCGTTCATCTCGCAGGTCACCAACAACGGCCTGTTCCTGGTGTTCACGGCGCTGGCCGCGACCCTGCCGTTCTTCCTGCCGATGGCCGTCGGGGTGGTGGCCGGCGACGCGATCGCGGGCGAGGCCAACGCGGGCACCCTGCGCTATCTGCTGGTCGCCCCCGCCGGCCGTACCCGTCTGCTGCTCGCCAAGTACACGACGACGATGGCGTTCTGCCTGCTGGCCACCCTGGTGGTGGCGGCCTCCGCCCTGGCCGTCGGCGCGCTCCTCTTCCCGCTCGGCGACCTGACGACCATCTCGGGCACCCGGATCTCCTTCGCCGACGGCCTCGGCCGCGCCCTGCTGATCGCCCTGGTGGTGGCGGCCTCCCTGACCGGTGTCGCCGCCCTCGGGCTGTTCGTGTCCACCCTCACGAACAGCGGCATCGCGGCGATGGCGACGACGGTCGGCCTGCTCATCACCGTCCAGATCCTCGACCAGATACCCCAGCTGCACGCGCTCCAGCCGTACTTCTTCTCGCACTACTGGCTGTCCTTCGCCGATCTGGTGCGTGATCCCGTCTACTGGCACGACCTGGTCAGAAACCTGGAACTGCAGGCCCTGTACGTGGCGGTGTTCGGTTCGGCGGCCTGGGCGCGCTTCACGACGAGGGACATCACCGTGTAGCCCGTCGCTCGGCGCGCAGCGCTCAGGCCGACGCGTGGGGGAACCTGGCCGGCGGCGCCTGAGTGGCGAAGAACTCCTTGGCCCGGGCCAGCGCCCCGGCGTCCTCGAGCACGTCACCGCGCGCACTGCCGTTGCCGAGCAGCACCCCGCCGAAGCGCATGCCCAGGTAGGCGGCCGAGTTGTTGAGCGAGCCGACGTAGGGGTCCGCGACCGACGGCTCCTGGCCCGCCAGCACGGCGACCCCCCACAGGGTGCGCCCCGCCATGGTCCCCCGGAAGTCGACGCCGGGCGTGCGCAGCCAGCCCGCCCAGTAGTCGAGGTAGCGCTTGGTGAGGCCGGACACCGAGTACCAGTAGACCGGTGAGGCGATCACGATGTCCGTCGCCGCGAGCGTGGCGTCGAGCAACAGACCGGCGGCGGTGTCCGACGGCGGGCGCACATGGTCGCTGTCGCGGCGCAGGTCCACGAAGTCCGGCAGCGGGTGCTCGGCCAGGCTGATCCACTGCTGCTCGACGTCGGCGGGCAGCTGCTCGGCGGCACGGCGTGCCAGGAGCTCGGTGTTGCCCTCCGCACGGGCGCTGCCCAGCACGAACAGGAAACGGCGTGTCATGAGATCCCCCAAGTGAACGGCGCACAATAAATAGAGGCGTGTGCATCTTATGTGTGTGCATTGAATTCCGCCAGGCCGTACGAGGCCCTTCCTGATGCGAGGCTGTGACGTCGTGGTGACGCGTGAGCCGGGGCGAGCGGCCAGACTGGACGGTACGCACGGGTACGACCGGACGGTGACGCCGGGGGAATGAGGGCCGATGTCCCGACTCAGCCGCGAGACGAAGCGGGAAGCGCAGCAGGACGCCGAGCCGGCGGAACCGGTCGAGGTCCGGGTGACGGGCGCCGCCGCGACCGTGGACGGCGTACCGCTGTTTCCGGCGCCCGGCGAGGAACCGCAGCAGACGGTCCTCAACCACCTGCAGCGGCTCGCCCGCGCCACCGGCCGTCCCGTCCTCGCCACCGTCCACGACGCCCGGATCGGGTTCGTCGTCCGCCTCCGGGTGAACCTGGACGGCTCCAGCAGCTTCACCGGCGACCCGGTACGGATGGCCGCGCCCGGGGAGGCGCACACGGCGGCGCCCGTGCAGCCCGAGGCGGCGGACCGGCAGCCCCGCGCGGACCGGCAGCCCCGCGCGGACCGTCAGGCGCACGCGCACCGGGGGACCCCGTTTCCGCGGGCCGTCGACGTTCCTGCGGACACCACGCCCGCGGACCCGGTGGCCCTCGGCACGGTCCGGCCGCCGACCGGGGTGTTCGGCCCGCCGCCCGCCATGGACGGAACGCCGAGCGCCATGGACGGGACGCCGAGCGCTGGGGGAGTGACGCCCGCCCCGGCGGTCGCGCCGGCGCACGCCGTCACCGAACTCCTGCCGACACCTCGCCCGGAACCCCTCCTGGCTGCCGACGTCGTCCGTGCCCTCGACCCCGACCCCGGCCACACCCCCGCCCGCGGGTTCGACGCGGTCGCCGAGGAGGTGCTCGGGGACGAACCCGTGACCGTGACGGTGGAGGGGGCCGCGCTGCTCACCGCATCGGTGGCGCGGATCAACGAGGCCGTCAGGACGGGCCGTATCGAGGCGGCCGCCGAACTCGCCGAGCACACCGTCGCCGAGGCCCGGGCGGCGTTCGGCGACGGCCACACCGAGGTGCTGCACCTGCGCGGCCTGACCGCGTACATCGCCTACCTGGCGGGTGACCCGGAGCGCGCCTTCCACCTCTCCCTCGACGTGGCCCGGCAGCACCGGCGCGCGGGCGACGCCGAGGGGGCGTACGGCAACGTGCGCAGTGCGGCGACCGCCTGGCGCGCGGTGCGCGACCCCGAGCAGGGGCTGCGCCTCGGCCGTGACCTGATCGACCTGTGGGCGCAGCTCACCACCGAGGAGGGCCCGGCGGCCGGTGACATCGAGGAACTGGACTCGGCCCGCACCCGGATGGGCCGCCTGACGGAACGCGCCCGCCGCGCGGCGGAGAACGCCTGAGCCGCGTCAGGCCCGGCGCGCCCGGGTCAGTGGACGCAGAACTCGTTGCCCTCCGGGTCGGCCATCACGGTCCACGCGCCGGCCGGCTCGGAGACGTGCCGCAGGACGGTCGCGCCCAGCGCCTCCAGCCGTGCCACCTCCTGCGACCGCCTCCCCTGCGCGGCGTGCAGGTCGATGTGGAGCCGGTTCTTGCCGGACTTCGCCTCCGGCACCCGCTGGAAGAGCAGGCGCCGCCCCAGGCCCGTCCCGCGCTGCTCGTCGTACGGGTCGTCCGGGTGCCGTACGGCGATGAGGTCGCGGAAGGCCGGGCGGCCGTGGTGCTCCACGGTGGCCGCGCCGGGCAGCGCGCCCAGCTCAAGCAGGTGTTCGACGAGCGCGCTGTTGTCCTCGGTCACGTAGTGCAGCGCGGCGGCCCAGAAGTCGGCCTGCCCGTGCGGGTCGCGGGCGTCGACGACGAGCTTCCAGTGCAGGGGTGCGGGCGTCTGCGTCATGCCGCCCACTTATAGCCGACGGACGTGGGGCTCACACCGGAGTCGCGGGAGTCTCCGCCGGCGGTGCGGTGGGCCGTGGTACGGAGGCCGCGGCGAGAGCCCGTGCGGCCCGGCGGGCGGTGCGCAGCGCGTCCCAGGTGAGCAGGGAGAGGGCGAGCCAGACCAGGGCGAAGCCGGCCCAGCGTTCCACGGGCATGGCCTCGTGGAAGTAGAGGATGCCGCAGAGGAACTGGAAAACCGGCGCCAGGTACTGGAGCAGGCCCAGCGTGGAGAGCGGGACGCGGATCGCGGCGGCGCCGAAGCAGACCAGCGGGACGGCGGTGACGACGCCGGTGGAGGCGAGCAGGGCCGCGTGCCCGGTGCCGTCGTTCAGGAAGCTGGACTCGCCGTGGCCGGCCAGCCACAGCAGATAGCCGAGCGCGGGCAGGAACTGGATGGCGGTCTCGGCCGCGAGGGACTCGACGCCGCCGAGGTTGACCTTCTTCTTGACGAGACCGTAGGTGGCGAAGGAGAAGGCGAGGGTGAGGGAGATCCACGGCGGTTGTCCGTAGCCGACGGTCAGGACGGCGACCGCGGCGAAGCCGATGCCCACGGCCGCCCACTGCGCGGGCCGCAGCCGTTCCTTCAGCAGCAGCACGCCCATGGCGATGGTGACCAGGGGGTTGATGAAGTAGCCCAGGGAGGCCTCGACGACGTGGCCCGCGTTCACGGCCCAGATGTAGACGCCCCAGTTGACGGTGATCACGGCGGCGGCCACCGCCACCAGGGCCAGCCGGCGCGGTTGCCGCAGCAGTTCGCCGGCCCAGGCCCAGCGCCGTACGAAGGCCAGGGCGACGGCCACGAAGGCCAGGGACCACACCATCCGGTGGGCGAGGATCTCCACCGACCCGGCGGGCTTCAGCAGCGGCCAGAACAGGGGGACCAGGCCCCACATCCCGTAGGCCGCGATGCCGTTCAGCAGTCCCGCCCGCTGCTCGCCCTTCGATTCACCCCTGGATGTCTCGACGCCCTCCGATATCCCGGCCACCGGTCCTCCTCGTCCCCTGGTTCAGCACACCTGGACGAAGGTAACGCCGGGCACCCCGGTCTGTCATGGCCGTATCGGCATACGGTCATGACAGACCGGGGTGGGGTCGCCGGGGGCGGGTCAGCTCTTGAGTGCGGCGGCGAGGGTCTCCGAGAGCGGGGTGGTCGGGCGGCCGGCCAGCCGGGAGAGGTCGCCGGAGTCGACGACCAGCTCGCCCCTGGCGATCGACTCGTCGACGCCGGCCAGCATCGCGGCGAAGAACTCGGGCACGCCGGCGCCGGTGAGGATGGACTGGAGCACCTCGCCGGGCACGGAGTTGTAGACGATCTCCTTGCCGGTCTGCTCGGCGATCAGGGCCGCGTACTCGGCGAAGCTCCAGGCGGTGTCGCCGCCCAGCTCGTACGTCTGGTTCTCGTGGCCCTCGCCGGTCAGCACGGCGGCCGCGGCGGCCGCGTAGTCCGCGCGGGAGGCCGAGGAGACCCGGCCCTCACCGGCGGCCGCGACGACGGCGTTGTGCTCCAGGACCGGGGCGAGGTTCTCGGTGTAGTTCTCGTGGTACCAGCCGTTGCGCAGCAGGGTGTACGGCAGGCCGGAGGCGAGCAGCGCCTTCTCGGTGACCCGGTGGTCGTCCACCAGGCCGGCCTTCAGGCTGCCCGGGGCGCTGGTGTACGCGAGCAGGGCCACACCGGCCGCCTTGGCGGCGTCGATGACGACCTGGTGCTGGGCCGGGCGGCCCTTGTCGAACTCGTTGCCGGAGATCAGCAGCACCTTGTCGCCCGCGGCGAACAGGCCGTCGAAGGTCTCCGGGGCGTTGTAGTCGGCGACAGCGATCTTCACGCCCTTGGCGGCGAAGTCGGCGGCCTTGGCCTCGTCGCGCACGACGGCGGTGATCTGCTCGGCCGGGACCTTCTCCAGCAGCTGGTTCACGACGTGGCGGCCGAGCTGGCCGGTGGCTCCGGTGACAACGATGCTCATGGTGGGCGATCTCCTTGTGGGGTTCCGTTGTCACTAACCCTAGGGCGTGCGCTAACCAAACGAAAGTACCCACTTTGAAGTAAGGTACTGGCATGACCGTAAGCGCCCGCGTCCCCGAGGCGATGTGCCCTCAACGGCTGGTCCTGGAGCACGTCACCAGCCGCTGGGGCGTCCTGGTCCTCATCGAACTCCTCGACCGCCCGCACCGCTTCAGCGAGCTGCGCCGTGCGATCGGCCGGGTCAGCGAGAAGATGCTCACCCAGACCCTCCAGACGCTGGAACGCGACGGCCTCGTCCACCGGGACGCGCACCCCGTCATCCCGCCCCGCGTCGACTACTCCCTCACCGGCCTCGGCCGCGAGGCGGCCCGGCAGGTACGGGACCTGGCCCGGTGGACCGAGCGCCGGATGGCCGACGTGGAACGCGCGCGCGAGGCGTACGACGAGGCCAGGAAGGCCTGAGACCGCAACGCGCCGCGGGGCCCGGACGCGCCGTCCGGACCCCGCTCGCAGCCCGTCAGGATCAGCCGACGACCGTCCAGGTGTCGCCGCCGGCCAGCAGCGCCGCGAGGTCGCCCTTGCCGTGCTGCTCGACCGCGGTGTCCAACTGCTCGGACATCTGGACGTCGTAGACGGGCCGTGTCACCGAGCGGAAGACGCCGACGGGCGTGTTGTGCAGGGTGTCCGGGTCGGCCAGCCGGGACAGCGCGAAGGCCGTGGTGGGGGACGGGGAGTGGGCGTCGTGGACGAGGATCTCGGACTCGTTGTCCGCGGTCACGTCGACCACCGTCAGGTCGCCTGTCAGGCGGTCCCGTACGACCCCGCGCGCGCCGTCCGCGCCGAAGCGGATCGGCTTGCCGTGCTCCAGGCGGATCATCGCCTCCTCGGCCGACTGCTTGTCCTTGAGGGCGTCGAAGGCGCCGTCGTTGAAGATGTTGCAGTTCTGGTAGATCTCGATCAGGGCCGTGCCCGGGTGGGCGGCGGCCGCCCGCAGCACCTCGGTCAGGTGCTTGCGGTCGGAGTCGATGGTGCGCGCGACGAAGGACGCCTCGGCGCCGATCGCCAGCGACACCGGGTTGAACGGGGCGTCCAGCGAACCCATCGGTGTCGACTTGGTGACCTTGCCGACCTCGGAGGTGGGGGAGTACTGGCCCTTCGTCAACCCGTAGATGCGGTTGTTGAAGAGGAGGATCTTCAGGTTGACGTTGCGGCGCAGCGCGTGGATGAGGTGGTTGCCGCCGATGGACAGGGCGTCACCGTCACCGGTGACCACCCACACCGACAGGTCCCGCCGGCTGGTGGCCAGTCCGGTGGCGATCGCCGGCGCCCGGCCGTGGATGGAGTGCATCCCGTAGGTGTTCATGTAGTACGGGAACCGGGAGGAGCAGCCGATCCCGGAGACGAAGACGATGTTCTCCCTCGCCAGCCCCAGTTCCGGCATGAAGCCCTGCACGGCCGCCAGGATCGCGTAGTCACCGCAGCCCGGGCACCAGCGCACCTCCTGGTCGGACTTGAAGTCCTTCATGGACTGTCTGGCCTCGGCCTTGGGCACGAGCTGGAGCAGTCCGTCGGTGACGTCAGTCATGGATGGCCTCCTTGAGCGCCGCGGCGAGCTGCTCGGCCTTGAACGGCATGCCGTTGACCTGGTTGTACGAATGCGCGTCCACCAGGTACCTCGCCCGGATGAGGGTGGCGAGCTGACCCAGGTTCATCTCGGGGATCACCACCTTGTCGTAGGCCCTCAGCACGGTGCCGAGATTCTTCGGGAACGGGTTCAGGTGACGCAGGTGCGCCTGCGCGATCGGCTCACCGGCCGTCCGCAGCCGTCGTACCGCGGCCGTGATCGGTCCGTACGTCGAACCCCAGCCCAGCACCAGCGTGCGCGCGCCGTCCGGGTCGTCGACCTCGATGTCGGGGACCGTGATGCCGTCGATCTTGGCCTGCCGGGTGCGGACCATGAAGTCGTGGTTGGCCGGGTCGTAGGAGATGTTGCCGGTGCCGTCCTGCTTCTCGATGCCGCCGATACGGTGTTCGAGACCGGGCGTCCCGGGGACCGCCCAGGGACGGGCGAGGGTCCCGGGGTCGCGCTTGTACGGCCAGAAGACCTCGGTGCCGTCGTCCAGGGTGTGGTTGGGTCCGCTCGCGAACCGCACCCGCAGATCGGGCAGCTCGGTCAGTTCCGGGATCCGCCAGGGCTCGCTGCCGTTGGCCAGGTAGCCGTCCGACAGGAGCATCACGGGCGTGCGGTACGTCAGCGCGATCCGGGCCGCCTCCAGCGCCGCGTCGAAGCAGTCGGCGGGGGTGCGCGGGGCGATCACCGGGACCGGCGCCTCGCCGTTGCGGCCGTACATCGCCTGGAGCAGGTCCGCCTGCTCGGTCTTGGTCGGCAGCCCGGTGGACGGCCCGCCCCGCTGGATGTCGACGACCAGCAGCGGCAGCTCCAGGGAGACCGCGAGCCCGACCGTCTCCGCCTTCAGCGCCACCCCGGGACCGGACGTCGTCGTCACCGCGAGCGAACCGCCGAAGGCCGCCCCCAGCGCCGCACCGATACCGGCGATCTCGTCCTCGGCCTGGAAGGTCCGCACGCCGAAGTTCTTGTGCTTGGACAGCTCGTGCAGGATGTCGGAGGCCGGGGTGATCGGGTACGACCCGAGGAACAGCGGCAGCTCCGCCTGCCTGCTCGCCGTGACCAGGCCGTAGGCCAGGGCCAGGTTCCCGGAGATGTTCCGGTAGGTGCCGACCGGGAACGCGGTCGTCGCCGGCGCGATCTCGTAGGAGACCGCGAAGTCCTCCGTCGTCTCGCCGAAGTTCCAGCCCGCGCGGTAGGCCGCCAGGTTGGCGTTCATCACCTCGGGCTTGCGGGCGAACTTCTGCTTGAGGAACTTCTCCGTGCCCTCGGTCGGCCGGTGGTACATCCATGACAAGAGGCCGAGCGCGAACATGTTCTTGCTGCGCTCGGCCTCTTTGCGGGTGAGGTCGAAATCCTTCAGTGCCTCCACTGTCAGCGTGGTCAGCGGCACCGGATGGAGGCTGTAACCGTCGAGTGAGCCGTCATCCAGGGGCGAGGTGTCGTAGCCGACCTTCTGCATCGCCCGTTTGGTGAACTCGTCCGTGTTGACGATGATCTCCGCGCCCCGCGGCAGGTCGCCGATGTTGGCCTTCAGCGCGGCCGGGTTCATCGCGACCAGCACGTTCGGCGCGTCACCCGGGGTGAGGATGTCGTGGTCGGCGAAGTGCAACTGGAAGGACGACACCCCCGGCAGCGTGCCTGCCGGGGCCCGGATCTCGGCCGGGAAGTTGGGGAGGGTCGAAAGGTCGTTGCCGAAGGACGCCGTCTCCGACGTGAACCGGTCGCCGGTGAGCTGCATACCGTCGCCCGAGTCCCCCGCGAACCGGATGATCACCCGGTCCAGGCGCCGGACGGACTTCACGCCGCCCGGCCTGCGCTGCTCTCCGACGACGGTCCCGTCGGCGGTTCCATCGGCCTGTTCCGTTGTCCTGCTGACCTGGCTGGTCACTGAACTGGACCTCCTTCGAGGCGGCTGCCGGGGCCTGGCCGTCCCACGGACCATCCCACCTTCAACCCTACGTCGGTTAGGGTCGCCTTCCCGTACCTGCTCGCATACTGGACGGCACTTCGAGACGACCTGTCGCCCTGACTTGTCACGATTTTCCCTCCCCCTGGCTGCCTTACGGTGCCGACACGGTGTCCGCCCGTCAGGAGTTCAGATAGGTGAGAACGGCCAGAACACGCCGGTGGTCACCGTCGCTCTGGGAGAGGCCGAGCTTGAGGAAGATGTTGCTGACGTGCTTCTCGACGGCTCCGTCGCTGACGACCAGCTGCCGGGCGATTGCCGAGTTCGTCCGTCCCTCGGCCATGAGCCCCAGCACTTCCCGCTCCCGTGGGGTCAGCCCGGTCAGCACGTCCTGCTTGCGGCTGCGTCCGAGCAACTGCGCCACCACCTCCGGGTCGAGCGCCGTACCCCCGTCGGCGACCCGCACCACCGCGTCGACGAACTCCCGCACCTCCGCGACCCGGTCCTTGAGGAGGTAGCCCACGCCCCGGCTGGACCCGGCCAGCAGTTCGGTGGCGTAGCGCTCCTCGACGTACTGCGACAGCACCAGCACCCCGAGCCCGGGATGCGCCTTGCGCAGCTGTACGGCGGCCCGCACCCCCTCGTCGGTGTGCGTCGGCGGCATCCGGACGTCCGCCACGACGACGTCCGGCAGCGCGCCCTGCGCGTCCAGCTCGGCGATGGTCTTGACCAGTGCCTCCGCGTCTCCGACGCCGGCGACGACGTCATGCCCCCGGTCGGTCAACAGCCGGGTCAGCCCCTCCCTGAGCAGCACGGAATCCTCGGCGATGACCACCCGCACCCTGTCCTCCACGATCTCGCGGCCCCCCACACCCCGTCCGGCGTACATGCCTGCCCTGTCCGAAAGTCCAGCATTCCAGCATTCGGATCGCTGTGCCTGCGGGTAGGGGAGGACGCGAGCCAAAATCGAGTGGCGGCGACGCGGGCCTGAGGGGGCCGGTCCCCAGGAGTACGGGGGTGCCGAGGGGGAGGGGCGGCGGGGCGGAGCCGTGTCCTCAGCGCCGCCAGGGCAGCTCCGCCGTCACCCGGGTGGGCCCGCCCGCCGGAGAGTCCACCACCAGGATCCCGTCGACCGCGTCCAGCCGCTCGGCCAGCCCCGCCAGCCCCGATCCCTTGGTCGTGTCGGCACCCCCCACCCCGTCGTCCACCACCTGCAGCATCAACCGGTCCTCGCTCCGCCACACATCCACCGTCACCTCACTCGCGCGCGCGTGCTTGCTGACGTTCTGCAGCAGCTCGGACACGGTGAAGTACGCGATCCCCTCGATGGCCGCCGCGGGCCGCTCCACCAGGTCGACCTCCACCCGCACCGGCACCGTGCAGCGCGAGGCGACCGAGGACAGCGCCGCGTCCAGCCCCCGGTCGGTCAGCACCGCCGGATGAATCCCACGGGCCAGATCCCGCAGCTCCTGCAACGCGGTCTTCACCTCACCGTGCGCCTCGTCCACCATGCGTGCCGCGACCTGCGGGTCCTCCCGCACCTTCTCCTTCGCCAGCCCCAGGTCCATGGCCAGCGCGACCAGCCGCGCCTGCGCCCCGTCGTGCAGGTCCCGCTCGATCCGCCGCAGGTCGGCGGCGGCCGTGTCGACGACCACCCCCCGGTCCGACTCCAGCTCCACCACCCGCGAGGCCAGCTTCGACGGCCCCAGCAGCCCGTGCACCATCACCCGGTCCACCATCGTCAGCGCCCGCACGATCCACGGCGTGGCCAGTGTGAAGAGCAGCCCCACCAGCACCGTCACGGTGATCTCGAACGGGTTGTCCACGTAGACGCTGTGATGCGCGTCGCCGTAGAGCTGGAGCCCGCCCTGCCCGACGTACACCGGGAACACCCAGAACCACAGCGGATACGTCAACAAGGCCCAGCCGTACACCCACAGGTTGAGCGCGACGACGAACGAGAACATCGACCAGGGGAACTGGAGCACCGCGTACAGCAGGTGACGCCAGGACGTGCCGCTCTTCAGCACCGCGCCCGTCCAGGCGAAGAACCCCGGCTTGCGCATCCGCAACGGCTCCGGGTCCGCCACCTCCAGCCGCAGCAGCCCCCGCGCGCGTGCCCGCTCCAGCGCCCCGAGACCCCGGCATCCGGCGAGGGCCACCGCCAGCAGCGGGATCCCGACGAAGGTCACCAGCAACCCGACGCCGAGGGACAGCATCGTCACGGTCCACACGAACAGCGCGACACCGACCGGAAGGCCCGACAGCACGTAGCCGAACTCACGCAGGCTGCGCGCCTCGAACGGCGCCCGCAGCACGGCGGGCACCCGGCGCCGACGCTCCTCGTAGGGCTCGTACGGCCCGTGGCCGTGGCCGTACCCGCGCTCCTGCCCGTACCCGTGTGCCTGTCCGTACTCCGTGGCCATCGCCGCCGTCCCGTCCTGTCCCAGTCGCCTCGGCCCTGTCCTGCCGTACCTCCACCCTGCTGCGCCGCAGGCGCACGGACCATGGAGTCCGTCGGCGTCTTGGACGGGGGGTTTTCCCCACCCCCCGGTCCGCTCCCCGACCGGCCCCTCCGTCCTACGACCGGTCGCGCCAGGGCAGCTCGGCGGTGACCGTCGTGGGGCCGCCGTCCGGCGACACGACGAGGAACAGGCCGTCGACCGCGCCCAGCCGGTCCGCGAGCCCCCGCATGCCGGTGCCACGGTCCAGGCTCGCCCCGCCCCGCCCGTCGTCCCGTACCTGGATCATCAGCCGGTCGTCGGCGCGCCACACGTCGACCGAGGCGCTGCGCGCACCGCTGTGCTTGCTGATGTTCTGCAGCAGTTCGGAGACGGTGAAATAGGCGATGCCCTCGATCGCGGGCGCCGGTCTGGCCGGCAGATCGGCGGTCACCTGCACCGGCACCGTGCACCGCGAGGCGACCGAGGACAGCGCCGCGTCCAGCCCCCGGTCGGTCAGCACCGCCGGGTGGATGCCCCGGGCCAGATCGCGGAGCTCCTGGAGAGCCAGCTTCACCTCGCCGTGCGCCTCCTCGACCATCGCGGCGGCCGCGTCCGGATCCTCCAGCAGCTTCTCCTTCGCCAGGCCGAGCCCCATCGCCAGATTGACCAGGCGGGCCTGCGCGCCGTCGTGCAGATCCCGCTCGATCCGCCGCAGATCGGCGGCCGCCGTGTCCACGACCACCCCCCGGTCGGACTCCAGTTCGGCGATCCGGCGCTCCAGTTCGTCGGACGGCGACAACAGGCCGCGGACCATCGCCCGGTCCACGTTCGCCAACCCGCGCGCGAGGAAAGGCAGCACCGGCCACAGCACGAACAGCGAGGTCAGCGTCACAGCGAAGGTGAGCACGCCCCAGGGCAGCCGGATGAAGTCGTACAACAGCGTCCGCCAGCCCACCGGGTCCTTGAGCGTCATCCACAGCCGCTGCGAGCCCGCGCCGCGCTTCCCCCACGGCAGCGGCGTCGGCTCCTCGACCCGCACCCCCAGCAGCGCACGCGCGCGTGCGCGTTCCAGCTTCCCCAGCTGCCGGGCGCCCAGCAGGGTGGCGGCGAGCAGCGGGATGCCGATCACCGTGATCGTCAGGATGCCGCTCGCCCACAGCGTCGTCATCACGTAGACGAAGCCGAACAGCGACATCGGCAGGTTCAGCAGAAGGTGCGCGATCTCCTTCCAGGTGTGACCGTCGAAGGCGAAGCGCACGGGCGGCAGCCGCTCAGGGTCGTCTCCGCCGTCGACGGAGCTGGGGGATCGGGGCACGGGTGCGGTCATACGCGCCAGCGTGCCGTGTGCCGTCACGCCGCGCCATGGAGTTCGCCGCCCCGGTCACCCTGGGGAAAACCCCACCAGTGGCCTCACGCAACGGGTCCCACGGTGCGACGGGGCTGCTTACCGTCCCTTTATCAGGGCCTAGACTCCCGTGCGTACAGATCGTCGAATCAGGAGTTGACCGAGGTCACGCACCGAGGTCGGGACAACGGGCCGGACCGGGTCCGCTGTCTGTCGAGGGAGTGAGGGGCGGACGATGCGGGAGACGGTGGGTGGTGAGCCGACCGTGGCCGTCGCGGCGGGCTACTTCGCGTCCTACTCGGTCGTGGGGTTGCTGACCGTCGTCGGCGTGCTCTTCGTCGCCGTCGCCTTCGGGGCCGGCCGGCTGCTGCGCCCGGTGGTCCCCAGCCCCGAGAAACTCCTCACCTACGAGTGCGGCGTCGACCCCGTCGGCGAGGGCTGGGCCCACACCCAGGTCCGCTACTACGTCTACGCCTTCCTCTACGTCATCTTCGCCGTCGACTCGATCTTCCTGTTCCCCTGGGCGACGGTCTTCGCCGCCCCCGGCTACGGCGTGGCCACGCTCGTGGAGATGTTCATCTTCCTCGGCTTCCTCACCGTCGGCCTGCTGTACGCATACAAGAAGGGCGTCCTGACATGGACGTGACGCCGGAGCCCGTCCTGCTGCCGGAACCCGCTGTTCCCCCCGCGGAAGGCAGCGGGAAACTGGGCGCGCTCGCCCGCCTCGCCCCCGAGCCCATGAAGGTCGTCCTCAACTGGGGCCGCCGCTATTCGCTCTGGGTCTTCAACTTCGGCCTCGCCTGCTGCGCGATCGAGTTCATCGCCGCGTCGATGGCCCGCCACGACTTCATCCGCCTCGGCGTGATCCCCTTCGCGCCGGGCCCTCGCCAGGCCGACCTGATGGTGGTCTCGGGGACGGTCACGGACAAGATGGCCCCGGCGGTCAAGCGCCTGTACGAGCAGATGCCCGAGCCGAAGTACGTCATCTCCTTCGGCGCCTGCTCGAACTGCGGCGGCCCCTACTGGGACTCCTACTCCGTCACCAAGGGCGTCGACCAGATCATCCCGGTCGACGTCTACGTCCCCGGCTGCCCGCCCCGCCCCGAGGCTCTCCTCCAGGGCATCCTGAAACTCCAGGAGAAGATCGCGGCCGAGTCCCTCCGCGACCGCTACGGCGCCCAGCGCCCCTCCGCCGCGGCCCTCCAGAGCGGCCTGGTGCACCCGCCGGCCCCGGGGACGGAGACGGGGACGGAGACGAGGACGGGGGAGGGGGACACCCGATGACCCCCACGACCGGCTGGCTGCCGGCACCCGTCGAGGAACTCTTCGGCCCGGACGCGACGGCCGAGGAGTCCTACGGGGTTCTCACCGTCGACGTCCCGCCGTCCTCCTGGCCGACCGCCCTGGAAGTCGCCCGTACGACCCTCTCCTGCACCTACTTCGACTGGCTGAGCGCGGTCGACGAACCCGGCACCGGATTCCGCGTCTGTGCCCATGTCGTCGCCCTTGCCCCGGCGCGCCGCCTCCTGCTGCGCACGACCGTGCCGCACGCCGACCCCGAACTCCCGTCCGCCGTCGGCGTCTACGCGGGCGCCCGCTGGCACGAACGTGAGACCCACGAGATGTTCGGCGTCCGCTTCACCGGTCACCCCGGCCTCGACCACCTCCTCCTCCCGGAAACCTTCGAGGGCCACCCCCTCCGCAAGGACTTCGTGCTGGCCGCCCGCGTCGCCAAGGCCTGGCCCGGAGCCAAGGAACCTGGCGAGTCCGACCACGGCGGCCCCAAGCGCCGCCAGATGCTCCCCCCGGGCGTCCCCGACCCCAACGAGTGGGGCCCTCTGAAGGGCCAGCTCCCACCCGCCCCCGCCCGTCCGGCCCGAACCGCCGGCACCCGCCCGCCCGCCGCGGCCGGCGACCGCCCGGTACGACGCGCACGCACGGCGGCCGCGGGCTCGGCGAGCCTGCCGACCGAACCACCCACGACGACGGACACATCCGAGCCACCCACGACGACGGACGTGGCTGGGCAGGTTCCGGGGGCGGGCGCGGCTGCGCAGGTTCCGGGGGCGGGGGCCGCTGGGCAGGCCCCGGCGGCAGGGCCGACGCCGTCCGAACCCCGGCCGGCGACCACTCCACGCCGCTCGCGCACGGCGAGCGCCGGGTCCGCTTCCCAGCGGGCGGCGGCCGGAGAGCAGCCGCCCACCCCCGCGCGCCGCTCGCGCACCGCGAGCGGCGGGTCCGCCTCTCAGCGGGCGGCGGGGGAGGCGGAGACGGCCGCGAAGCAGGCCTCTGCGGAGGAGATCCCCGGGGAGCAGGCGTCCCCGGAGCCGTCCTCCGTGGAGGAGACCGCTCCGGCGCCCGAGCGGTCGGCGGCTCCCCGGGGACCACGCCGAGCGCGTACCGCCTCGGGTGGTTCCGCTTCGCAGCGCGCGCAGGAGGCGGCACCGTCGACGGAACCGGCCGCCCCGCCCCGCCCCGCGCGCAGCGCGGACGCGCCATGGCACCACGCCCGTCCGGCCTTCGACGAACCGGAACCCGCCGGGCGGCCCGCGACGCCGACCGAGCCGTCGGGGCCGACCGAGCCGTCAGGGCCGTCGAGGCCGCCGGTGGGTCGACCCGGCGCCGAGGAGGGTCCCGTCTCCGACGGCGCGGCACCTGAGGAGCCGGGTACCGCGGCCCCGGCCTCGGACGTCCCCGCAGCCAGCGCCCCTCCGGCCTCTGAAGCCCCCGGCACCGAGACATCCGCCCCCGAGCAACCCGCCCCCGAGAAACCCGCCCCCGAGAAACCCGCCCCCGAAAAGGCCGCCCCCGACCACGCCGGTCAGGACCAAGCCGGTCACGACCACGCCGATCCCGACCAACCGCCCCGAGACGACCGCACAGGAGGCTCGCAGTGAACGGCGCTCTGGACGTCGCCCTGCGACTCGTCGTCGTGTTCGTCGTCTTCCTCACCTTCCCCCTGATCGTCGGTCAGACCGAGCACAAGGTGATGGCCCACATGCAGGGCCGCCTCGGACCGATGTACGCCGGCGGCTTCCACGGCTGGGCCCAGCTGATCGCCGACGGTGTGAAGTTCGCGCAGAAGGAGGACGTGGTCCCGGCGGGTGCGGACCGCCGTGTCTTCCAACTGGCGCCTGCGGTGGCCCTCCTCCCCTACCTGCTCGTGCTGCTGGCCATCCCGATCGGGCCCGGCGAGGGAGCCGTCGGTCAGGTCCTGGACGCCGGTGTGTTCTTCGTGCTGGCCGTCATGGGCGTCGGCGTCCTCGGCTCGCTCATGGCCGGCTGGGCCAGCGCCAACAAGTTCTCCCTCCTCGGCGGCCTGCGTACCGCCGCTCAGCTCCTCGCCTACGAACTGCCGATGCTGCTCGCCGCCGCCTCCGTGGCGATGGCGGCCGGCACGGTCTCCCTGCCGGGCATCGTCGGCGCCTTCCACTGGTGGTGGCTGCCCTGGCAGATCACCGGTGCGCTGGTGTTCTTCGTCGCCGGCCTCGCGGAGCTCCAGCGGCCCCCGTTCGACATGCCCGTAGCCGATTCGGAGATCATCTTCGGCGCCTACACCGAGTACACCGGCCTGCGCTTCGCCCTCTTCCTGCTCGCCGAGTACGCCGGGATCGTCGTCCTGTGCGGTCTGACCACCGTCCTCTTCCTGGGCGGCTGGCACGGCCCGTGGGGTGCCGACGGTCTGGGCTGGCTGTGGACCCTGCTGAAGACGGCACTCCTGGCCTTCGTCGTGATCTGGCTCCGCGTCACCTACCCCCGCCTGCGCGAGGACCAGCTGCAGAAGTTCTCCTGGACCCTCCTCGTCCCCCTCTCCCTCGCCCAGATCGCCCTCACCGGCATCGTCAAGGTGGTGATCTCCTGATGGCCCCCGTTCCTGGCTCCGGCCTCGCCAAGGGTCTGGCCGTCACCCTGCGCACGATGACCCGCAAGTCGGTCACCGAGCAGTACCCGGACGCGCTTCCCGACCTCCCGCCCCGCACCCGGGGTGTCATCGGCCTGTTCGAGGAGAACTGCACGGTCTGCATGCTCTGCGCCCGTGAGTGCCCCGACTGGTGCATCTACATCGACTCCCACAAGGAGACCGTCCCGCCGGCGGCCCCCGGCGGCCGTGAACGCAGCCGCAACGTCCTGGACCGCTTCGCCATCGACTTCTCCCTGTGCATGTACTGCGGTATCTGCATCGAGGTCTGTCCTTTCGACGCCCTGTTCTGGTCCCCGGAGTTCGAGTACGCGGAGACCGACATCCACGAACTCACCCACGAGCGGGACAAGCTCCGCGCATGGATGTGGACGGTCCCCGCCCCGCCCGCCCTCGACGCCGGTGCGGAGGAACCGAAGGAGATCGCCGCCGCCCGCAAGAGCGCCGAGAAGCTCGCCGCCGCGCAGGCGCAGGCCGCTCGCGACCCCGAGCCGGGGGAGGGGGAGGCATGACCGCCCTCGCCCAGACACCGCACGGCTTCCTGTCCCCGACCGGCGTGGAGGTGGCCTTCCTGCTCGTCGGCCTGGTCACCTTCGGCGCCGCGCTCGTCACGGTCACCACCCGCCAGCTGGTGCACGCCGCCCTCTGGCTGGTGGTCGCCCTCGGTGGTCTCGCCGTCGAATACCTGCTGCTCACCGCCGAGTTCATCGCCTGGGTGCAGGTCCTCATCTACGTGGGTTCCGTCGTCGTCCTCCTTCTGTTCGGTCTGATGCTCACCAAGGCCCCCATCGGCCGGTCCCCGGACGCCGACTCCGGGAACCGCTGGTTCGCGCTGGCCGTCGCCGTGGCCGCGGCCGCCGCCCTCGTCTGGGTGGTCGTGGACGCCTTCCGCACCACCTGGATCGACCTGGGCGGCCCCGCAGCCGGCTCGACGAAGGTCACCGGCGCGAGCCTGTTCCAGAACTGGGTCCTGCCCTTCGAGGCCCTCTCCGTCCTCCTCCTCGCTGCCCTGGTCGGGGCGATCGTCCTGTCCCGCAAGGCGAAGACGGATCCGTCCCCGCCCCCTGTGAACGGACGGGTCGTCACGCAGAGTTCCCCTCCGGTCACGGATTCCGGGATTCACCCGATCGAGCAGGAAGGCGCCCGCTGATGCACCTCGCCTATCCCGCCGTTCTCTCCGCTCTTCTCTTCTGCACCGGCCTGTACGGCGTCCTCGCACGCCGCAACGCGATCCTGGTCCTGATGTCGGTCGAGCTGATGCTCAACGCCGTCAACCTGAACCTCGTCGCCTTCGACGTCTGGCTGAGCAAGGCGGCCCGGGACACCCTGCACTCCGGTCAGGCCCTGACGCTGTTCACCATCGCCATCGCCGCCGCCGAGATCGGCATCGGCCTAGCGATCGTCCTCGCCGTCCACCGCAACCGCGGCACCTCCGACATCGACCGGCTCCGCGACACCGCCGAGGGCCATGAGGAAGGAACGGCCGGCCCGCCCACGGACGGGACGGCCGACGAGAAGGCTGAGGCCACCGCGTGACCACGACCACCCTCGCCGTCCTCGTCCCCCTCCTGCCGTTCCTCGGCGCCGTGGCCGGTCTGCTCCTTGGGCGCACGGCTCCCGGGTTCGTCCGCCCGCTCGCGGTCCTGCCGACGCTCGCCGCGCTCGCCCTCGCCTGCGCGGTCGCCTGGGACCAAGGCGGCGGCCGGGCCGTCGAGGCGCACACGCAGCTCACCCCGACCGGCTCGGTGCCGATCGAACTCGCCCTGGACGTCGACGGCTTCGCAGCCCTCGTCGCCGTCCTGGTCGCCTTCGTCGCCACCTGCGTGCAGATCTACTCGACCGGCTATCTGCGCGACGACCCGCGCTACCCGTCGTACGCCGCCCTCGTCTCCCTCTTCACCTCCGCGATGCTGCTGGTCGTCTACTCCGGCGACCTGATCGTGCTGCTGGTCGGCTGGGAAGTCATGGGCATCTGCTCCTACTTCCTCGTCGGCCACTACTGGGAGACCCCCGAGGCACGCGCCGCCTCCCTCAAGGCCTTCCTGGTCACCAAGCTCGGTGACGTGCCGTTCCTGATCGGCCTGTTCGCGCTGGCCACCGACGCCGGGTCGTTCCGCATCACCACGATCCTCAGCGCCGTCGCGGACGGCGGCCTGCACCACCCGACCCTCGTCGGCCTGCTCCTCCTGTGCGGTGTGGCGGGCAAGTCGGCGCAGTTCCCGCTGCACACCTGGCTCCCGGACGCCATGGCCGGTCCGACCCCCGTCTCCGCGCTGATCCACGCCGCGACCATGGTCGCGGCCGGTGTCTACTTCGTCGCCCGGCTCCTTCCGGTCTTCGAGGCCAGTGCGGCCGTGATGGTCGTCCTCGCCGTGATGAGCGCCGTCACGATGACCGGTTCGGCCCTCGCCGCCCTCGCCCAGGACGACATCAAGCGCGTCCTCGCCTACTCGACGATCGGTCAGCTCGGCTACATGACGGGCGCCCTCGCCGTCGGCGACCGTGGTGCCGCCGTCTTCCACCTGCTGTCCCACGGAGCCTTCAAAGCGCTCCTGTTCCTCGCGGCCGGTGTGATCATCCACGCCGCCGGCACCAACTCGCTCGCCGTCATGTCCCGGACCTCCGGACTGCGCGAACGAGTCCCGGACGCCTACTGGACGATGACCGTGGCGCTGCTCGCGCTCGCCGCGATCCCGCCCTTCAGCGGCTTCTTCTCCAAGGAGTCGGTCCTCGGCGCCGCCGAGCACGCGACGAACGGCCACGCCGAGCACGTCCCCGGCAGCGCCGGCTGGATCGTCCTCGTCGCCGGTCTCGTCACCGCGTTGCTGACCGCCGCCTACGCGACCCGGCTGTGGCTGCTGGCCTTCCGGGGCCGAGGGACCGAGGCCCCGGACCACGGCAGGCAGCCGCTGTCCATGACGGTGGTGCTGTGGGTGCTGGCCGTCCCGTCCCTGGCCTTCGGCGGGTTCGCCTACCGCTCGCTGCCCGGCTGGTTCGACGGCCGTGCCCTCACCCCGACCCTCGCCACCTCGGTCCTTGGCACCGGCCTCGCGCTGGCCGGTGGTCTCGTCACCTACGGCGCCTGGCAGCGCACCCGGACGTCGGCGGCCCGGGTCCCGCTGGGTGCCGTCGCCGCGCACCCGGAGGGCGACGCGGGTCAGGTCGAGGCCGAGGCCATCGCCGCCCACGCCCCGGCGTTCGGCGACGTGGCCTACGCACCCGACCCGGCCGACCCGGGCCGGTTCCTGCTCGGCCCGCTGCACCGGCACGCGGCCGAGGGCTTCCACCTGGACGCCCTGTACGGCGTCCTGTTCGTCCGCCCGGTCCTGGCCGCCGCGAGCCTCGTCCAGTTCCTCGACCGTGAGGTCGTCGACACCTATGTCCGTGGGGCGGGTGCCCTGCCCCGCCTGCTCGGCGC
Source organism: Streptomyces sp. NPDC021562 (assembly GCF_040640875.1). Lineage (NCBI taxonomy): Bacteria > Bacillati > Actinomycetota > Actinomycetes > Kitasatosporales > Streptomycetaceae > Streptomyces > Streptomyces sp. NPDC021562. The sequence goes on along the minus strand of NZ_JBFACN010000012.1, from coordinate 68,981 downwards.
CGCCGTGCGGCGCGCCCAGACCGGCAACGTCCAGACCTATGTGAGCGCGCTGCTCGCCGGCACCGTCGTCCTGGCGGTCGCCGTCCTCCTCGTCGCCACGGGAGTGTGAGCAGGCGTGATCGATATCAGTGAATCCGTGATGCAGATCCTTCTGGCATTGATCGTCGTCGGCCCGCTCCTGGGCGCCGTCGCCGCCCTGCTGCCCGCTCCTCCCGGGCTGAAGGGGAAGTCACCCGAGCAGGCCGTGCTCCGGCACGGCGTGACCGTCACCGGTGCCGTCCTCATCGCCGCGATCGTCCTCGCCCTCGGCTTCGACCAGGACCACCCGTCCAGGATGCAGGCCACGACCGACATCAGCTGGATCCCCGCACTCGACGTGCGCATCCACCTCGGCATCGACGGCATCTCGCTCCCCCTCGTGGTCCTGACCGCGCTGCTGACCTTCCTGTGCGCGCTCTACTCGTACTTCAACCCGCCCGCGGGACCGTCCCCGAAGGCCTTCGTCGCGCTGCTGCTCGTCCTGGAGTCCGGCACCCTCGCCACCTTCGCCGTCCTCGACCTGCTGCTGTTCTTCCTCGCGTTCGAGACCGTGCTCGTCCCGATGTACTTCCTCATCGCCCGCTGGGGCGGCGAGGGACGGAACCGGGCCGCCTGGAAGTTCATCCTCTTCACCCTGCTCGGCTCCGTCGTCATGCTGCTCGGCCTGCTCCTGATCGGAATCAAGGCGGGCACGTTCGACATGGTGGCACTCGCCACTGACAACGGCCGGTCGCTGACCACGTCCGTGCAGGTCGTCGCCGTGCTGGCGATCGGGCTCGGACTCGCGGTGAAGACCCCGATGTGGCCCCTGCACAGCTGGCTGCCGGACGCGCACACCGCCGCGCCGACCGTCGGCTCGGTGATGCTGGCCGGCGTCCTGCTGAAGATGGGCACGTACGGGTTCGTCCGGATCCTGCTGCCGGTCGCGCCGGACGGCTTCCGCACCTTCGCGCCCTACCTCGCCGCCTTCGCCGTCGTCGGGATCGTCTACGGGTCCCTGGCCTGCCTGAACCTGGCCAAACGGGGCGTGCGGGGCGACCTCAAACGACTGATCGCCTACTCCTCCGTCGGCCACATGGGCTTCGTCCTGCTCGGCATCGCCACCATGACCCCGACCGGCGTCAACGGCGCCCTGTTCGCCAACATCGCCCACGGCCTCATCACCGGCCTGCTGTTCTTCCTGGTCGGCGGCCTCAAGGACCGTACCGGCAGCACCGACCTCGACACCCTCTCCGCGGACACCGGCGCCGCGCTGTACGGCAGGGCGCCACGCCTCGGCGGGCTGCTCGCGTTCGCCGCCGTCGCCTCGCTCGGACTGCCCGGACTCGCCGGGTTCTGGGGCGAGATGCTCGCCCTGTTCGGCGCGTTCGAGCCCGCCGCCGGCCTGAGCCGCCCGGCCTTCCTGACCTTCATGGCGATCGCCGCCTTCGGCACCCTGCTCACCGCCGCGTACATGCTGGCCGTGGTCCGCCGCGTCTGCATGGGCGCCGCACCACGGGACCTGCCGGAACTCGCCGACGTCCGCACGTACGAGTTCGCTGCCTGGACCCCGCTCGTCGCCCTCACCGTCGTCGCCGGACTGTGGCCCAGGGCCCTGCTCGGCCTGACCGACCCGGCCGTCCAGCAGCTCCTCGCAGGAGGCACCCGATGAGCGCCCTGGCCCAGCCCCTGGCCGCGCACCTCGTCCAGTCCGTCGACTGGCTCGCCATCGCCCCGCCGACCCTCACCGCGGTCGTCGGACTCGCGGTCCTGGTCGCCGACCTGTTCGTGCCCGAGACCAGGAAACCGCTCCTCGGATGGGTGTCGGTCGCCGGACTCGCCGCGGCCGCCGCCCTGCTGCTCCCTCTCCTGGGCCACGACCGCAGCACCTTCTGCGTGACCGGCGCCGCGCACGCGTGCAGCTACACCGCCGACCGCTTCACCCTGGTCGTGCAGTTCCTGGTCCTCGGCGGCGCCCTGCTCACGGCGCTGCTGTCCCTCACCACCCTGAAGGACGGCAGGAGCCGCTACCCCCAGGGCGAGTTCTGGTTCCTGCTGCTCTCCTCGGCCGCCGGTGCCGCCCTGCTGCCCGCCGCACGCGACCTCGCCACCCTGGTCGTCGCCCTGGAGGTCGCCTCCCTGCCCGCCTTCGCCCTCGTCGGCATCCGCCACGGTGACAGACGGTCCTCCGAAGCGGCCCTCAAGTTCTTCCTGTCCTCGGTGACCGCCACCGCCGTCAGCCTCCTGGGCATCAGCTTCGTGTACGCCACGACCGGCAGCCTCTACCTCACCCAGGTCGCCGAACGCGTCCAGCACGTCGACGGACAACTCCACACCCTCGCCCAGGCAGGTGTCGTCCTCACCCTCGTGGGCTTCGCCTTCAAGACGGCCGCGGTCCCGTTCCACTTCTGGGTGCCCGACACCTACGTCGGCGCTCCCCTCCCGATCGCCGCCTACCTGTCGGTCGTCGGCAAGGCCGTCGGCTTCTCCGGCCTGATCCTGGTCACCGTGGTCGCCTTCCCGTCGTACGCCGACATCTGGGGACCCGCGCTCGCCGTCCTGGCCGCTCTCACCATGACCGCGGGCAACGTGGCGGCGCTGCGCCAGCAGGCCACGCGCGCGTACAGCGCGGTACGACTGCTCGCCTGGTCCTCGGTGGGCCAGGCGGGCTACCTGCTGGTGCCGATCGCCGCCGCCGGATACACCGCCGACCCCCGGAAGGCCGTCGGCTCCACCATCGCCTACGCCCTCATGTACGCGGCCGTGAACCTCGGCGCCTTCGCGGTGGCCGCCCTGGTCGGCCGCACCCGGCAGTTGAACCGCCTCTCCGACTACCGCGGCCTGTACGCAAGGAACCCGCTCACCGCGCTGCTCCTGGCGTTCTTCCTGCTGTGCCTGGCCGGACTCCCGCCCGGCGTCATCGGGCTGTTCGCGAAAGTCACCGTCTTCTCGACGGCCGTGGACGCGGGCCTCGGCTGGCTGGCCGTCATCATGGCCGTCAACGTGGTGATCGCCCTCTTCTACTACCTCCAGTGGGCGGCCCTGCTGTTCCGCGCCCCCGAGGGCGAACCGGCCAAGCACCCCCTCCCGGGCCCCCTCACAGCCGCGCTCGCCCTCACCGGCGCCCTGGGCGTAGCACTGTCCGGAGCGCCTCAGCTGGTGCTGCGCTTCGCCGCCACAGGTCTGTTCTGACGTCCCGCGCGCGGGCGGCACCGGGCCCGCACAGGCGCGTGAGTCCGCGTTCCCCGTGTCTCCGGGCGTCCTCACCCGGACGGCTCACACGGCGCACAGCGGGCACAAGGGAACTAGTGGCCACCGCCTGGCGTTGACCAGTTCGGGAATGTCCACTGGACGTGACGCCACGGCACCAGTGGCGTCGGGGACCGGAAGGCAGCAGCTCAGGCAAAGGGTTCCCCTGCCGCACGACTTGGAGGGCGTACCGTGCACCGCCGGCACAACGGGCTAAGGACCGCAGTTCTCCTCGGGGGACTGTCGGCACTCATCATCGTCATCGGCAGTTTCTTCGGCCGGACGGGTCTGATCGTCGCGGTCCTCGTAGCCCTCGGCACGAACGCGTACGCGTACTGGAACAGCGACAAGCTGGCGCTACGCGCGATGCGCGCCCGCCCGGTGAGCGAGTTCGAGGCCCCGGGCCTGTACCGGATGGTGCGCGAGCTCTCCACCCAGGCACGCCAGCCCATGCCCCGCCTGTACATCTCGCCCACGGAGGCGCCCAACGCCTTCGCCACCGGCCGCAACCCGCGCAACGCCGCCGTGTGCTGCACGGAGGGCATCATGCGCATCCTCGACGAGCGCGAACTGCGCGGGGTCATCGGCCATGAGCTCAGCCACGTCTACAACCGCGACATCCTCATCTCGTCGGTGGCCGGCGCACTCGCCTCCGTGATCATGTTCCTGGTCAACTTCGCCTGGCTGATCCCGGTCGGCCGTTCGGACGACGACGACGGCCCGGGTTTCCTCGGCCTGCTGCTGATCATGATCCTGGGTCCGCTCGCCGCCTCCCTCATCCAGCTCGCCATCAGCCGCTCCCGGGAGTACGAGGCGGACGCCTCCGGAGCCCAGCTCACCGGCGACCCGCTCGCCCTGGCCGGCGCGTTGCGCAAGCTGGAGGCCGGTACCAAGCAGCTTCCGCTGCCCCCGGAGCCCCGCATCGAGACCGCGAGCCACATGATGATCGCGAACCCCTTCCGGCCGGGCGAGGGACTGTCCAAGATGTTCTCGACTCACCCGCCCATGGCGGAACGGATCGCCCGGCTGGAGAAGATGGCGGGCCGCCCCCGGTGAGGACCGTCCTGAAGTCCGGCTGCCGGGATGTTGTTTCAGACCCCGGTGCCCGCGGCGGACGATCAGCGTCCTGCGAATCCCTGGTCCGAGGGGACCACCTCGCGCCCCAGCGGCATGAGTGAGATCGGGATGAGCTTCAGGTTGGCCCATCCGAACGGGATGCCGATGATCGACAGGAACAGCGGGATGCTCGTGATCAGGTGTGCCAGGGCCAGCCACCACCCCGCGAAGATCACCCAGATCACGTTGCCGATGAAGGACCCGGCGCCGGCGTCGGGCCGCTCCACGGTCGTCCGCCCGAACGGCCACAGGACGTAACCGGCGATACGCAGGGACGCGATGCCGAACGGGATGGTGATGATCAGGACGAAGCAGATCAACGCTGCGATCAGGTAACCGAGGGCCATCCAGAAGCCGCAGAAGACGAGCCACAGGATGTTGAGCAGCAGGTTGAACACCTTCATGGTCGGTACCCTCTCCAGGTCACTCCGTCGGCATGCCTGCTGCCACAAGTATCAGCCGGTCAGGCGCCCGGACGAAAGTGCCGCACTCTTGTAGCGTGATCGGGAACGTTCCGGGACGAGGAGCGTCGGCGGAACGTCGTCCAGGGCCCGGCCCCATTGTCAGTGCCGCCCTGCATCATGAAGCCATGACGGAGATCGAGCAGTTGCTGACACGGGTGACCGCGAAGGCCCGCAACTCCCCTCCGTGGGGCTGGCCTTCGCTGCCCGCGCCCGTCGACGCGGCCTCGCTCGACCGCGCGCGGGAAGCCCTGGGCTTCCCCCTGCCGCCCCTCCTCGCCGCGCTCTACCGACGGGTGGGCGACGGCGGCTTCGGCCCGTCCTACGGTCTGCTGCCCCTGCTGGACGCCGCACCCTCCGGCGAACCGGCCGCCGTCGTCCAGTACCTCACGAACCGTGCAAGCGGCCGCAAGGACCCGCAGTGGCCCTGGCCCGAGGGCGTGCTGCCGATATCCCACTGGGGCTGCGGCATGTACGCATGTGTGGACTGCAGCACCCCCCAGGCCACCGTCCTGCTCTACGAACCGAACGCCGACCACGCGGACGCCGCCTGGTTCGTGGACGCGCCCACCCTCACCGACTGGCTGCACGTCTGGCTGGCCGGTACGGGCTGGTACGAGGAGACCGACGAAGGCACCGAACTCGCCCCCTGGGCCGACTTCCGCAGACGCACCGCCCCGGAACAGGCCACCTGACGGCTCCGGCGACCAGCGGAGGCCGGCCCCGACGACCAGCGGTGGCCCGGTTCCCCCGACCGGAGCGGGCGGCCCTACCCGCCCGCCGCCCACCGTCGTACGGCGTACGCCGCCGCGCCCACCGCCAGTACCGCCGCCCCCGCCCCCACCGCTCCCGGCGGCAGCGCGAACGCGAGGGTCGCGCAGCCCAGCAGACCGACCACCGGCACCACGCGGGCGCGCGGAGCCGGGTCCAGCGTCCATGCCGAGGCGTTGGCCACCGCGTAGTACGCCAGCACACCGAAGGAGGAGAAACCGATGGCGCCCCGGACGTCCGCGGTCGCCGCCACCACCGCCACCACGGCGCCGACGGCCAGTTCCGCGCGGTGCGGGACCTGGAAGCGCGGATGCACGACGGCCAGCGCAGGAGGCAGATGGCCGTCGCGGGCCATGGCGAGCGTCGTACGCGACACCCCCAGGATCAGGGCGAGCAGCGAGCCGAGCGCGGCCACCGCGGCCCCCACCCGCACCACCGGCACCAAGGCCGGCGCCCCGGCTGCCCGCACCGCGTCCGCCAGCGGCGCGGCCGCCCGTCCGAGTCCGTCCGCGCCCAGCACCGACAGCGTCGCCACCGCCACGCACGCGTACACGACCAGGGCGATGCCCAGGGCCAGCGGAATCGCGCGCGGGATGGTGCGGGCCGGGTCGCGCACCTCTTCACCGAGGGTCGCGATCCGGGCGTACCCGGCGAACGCGAAGAACAGCAGACCGGCGCCCTGAAGGACCCCGCCCACGCCCGACGACAGGCCCAGGTCCAGGTGCCCGGCGTCCGCCTGCCCGGACGTCAGACAGGCGACCACCACGGCGGCCAGGACCGCCAGCACCACTGCCACGATCACCCGTGTCAGCCACGCCGACTTCTGGATGCCGCCGTAGTTCACCGCGGTCAGCGCCACCACGGCCGCGACCGCCACGGCATGCGCCTGGCCGGGCCAGACGTACACGCCGACGGTGAGGGCCATCGCCGCGCAGGACGCCGTCTTCCCGACGACGAACGCCCAGCCCGCGAGGTACCCCCAGAAGGCGCCGAGCCGCTCCCTGCCGTAGACGTAGGTGCCGCCGGACTGGGGGTGGCGGGCGGCGAGGCGGGCCGAGGACATGGCGTTGCAGTAGGCGACCAGAGCAGCCACGGCCAGCCCCGGCAGCAGCCCGGACCCGGCCGCGCGGGCCGCCGGACCCAGCGCCGAGAACACGCCGGCCCCGATCATCGAGCCGAGTCCGACGACCACCGCGTCGCGCACGCCCAGCGTGCGCCGCAGGCCTGCGGGCGAGGAAGTCATGCGCCGCACCCTACTGATCGCCGCAACCGCCCGGCATCGCCGAAGCGTCCTGGCCATCGACAGAGCACGAACAGTCGGCCGGGACGGAGATCACAGGGCCGGGTCAGTGCGAACACAGGGCGGAAGGGCAGGTTCAGGGCATGGGCATCATCAGTTGGATCATCCTGGGACTGTTGGCCGGCGCCATCGCCAAGTTCCTGCTGCCGGGTCGCGATCCCGGCGGTTTCATCGGCACGACCCTCATCGGCATCGTGGGTGCGTTCCTGGGCGGCTGGATCTCGGCCCGGTGGCTGGACCACCCCTTCACCAAGGACTTCTACGACGGGACGACCTGGCTGGCGGCGATCGGCGGCTCGCTGGTGCTGTTGATCGCCTATCGGCTCCTGTTCGGGAACTCGCGCGACTGAGTGCGGTGATCCCCGACGGCATGGGAGAGGGTGGGCGCCAAGGGGCGCCCACCCTCTCCCATGCCCCGGCCGGTCGTGTCTACCGGTAGTTAACGAACTGGAGGGCGAAGTCGAAGTCCTGGCCCTTCAGGAGCGCGATCACGGCCTGGAGGTCGTCCCGGCTCTTCGAGCTGACGCGCAGCTCGTCACCCTGAACCTGGGCCTTCACGCCCTTGGGGCCCTCATCGCGGATGATCTTCGCGACCTTCTTGGCGTTCTCCTGGGAGATGCCCTCCTCGATCGACGCGAAGATCTTGTACTCCTTGCCGGAGAGCTGCGGCTCGCCCGCGTCCAGCGCCTTCAGCGAGATGCCGCGCTTGATCAGCTTCGACTGGAAGACGTCGAGGATCGCCTTGACCCGTTCCTCGGAGTTCGCCTGCATCAGGATCTTCTCGCCGGACCAGGAGATCGAGGCGTCCACGCCCTTGAAGTCGTAGCGTTGCGAGACCTCCTTGGCGGCCTGGTTGAGGGCGTTGTCGACCTCCTGCCGCTCGACCTTCGAGACGATGTCGAAACTGGAGTCGGCCATGTCCTGTGGCTCCTTGTATCGGGGGTATCGGGATGCGGTCCGGCGCGTCGCGGCGGCCGTAGGGCCCGGCGCGGAGACCGGGGCGCATCCGCACCAGCCTAGCCATCCCGCGTCCCGTGGGCGCCGATCAATCGAGTGGCGGAGCACCCCTCGGGATCGGGTATTGTTTACGTCGTTGCCAGGGAGCACCGCCGAAAAGCGGTTCGACTCGGCAGCGAAACCCGGCGGTGTGCCCGAGCGGCCAAAGGGAGCAGACTGTAAATCTGCCGGCTCAGCCTTCCCAGGTTCGAATCCTGGCGCCGCCACTTCGGGGAAGACCCCTTCTGGACTGCGGAAACGCAGATCAGGAGGGGTCTTTTCGTATGACGTGGGTGGTGTCAGGGAACGGCGTGACATGTTCCACACCCGCGCTCGGTCGTGCCGGTGCCGGATGGGCACCGGTGCGGGCGCGTCACCCCCGGTAGCCCCCGCAGCCCCCGATACGCGTGCGGCGCCCCGGGGCACACTGAACACATGTCCTTCCGTCGCAGAACCTGTCCGGTGTGCCACCGCGAAATCGCCGTCGTCGCGGGTCGCTTCGCACGGCACGACCCGCCCGGGGCGCGCGGGACCGGCGACCTGGTCTCCTGCACCGGCTCGCGGCGGCAAGCTCAACTCGGGGCGGTGCAGCCTTCGTTGGACGGTTACGCAGTGCCGGACTTCCCGGGACAGCTGCCACTGTTCTGAACACTCCGAGCGCTCCGAGCGGCGGCCCTCAACAGCACGAACGGGCGGCCGACGAGGTCAGTTCCCGGCGACCGACTTCACGGCCACCGCGACCGGCACCGACCCGCCGATCAGCTCCAGGGTCAGCCCGGCCGTCGCCGAGGTGTCCACCAACTCCGCCAGTACGGCGGCCACATCGTCGCGCGTGACCGCACCCCGGCCCGTGTGCGCCTCCAGCCGCACCAGGCCCGTGCCCGGCTCGTCCGTCAGGGCGCCGGGGCGCAGGACGGTCCAGTCCAGGGCGTCCTGCCGGGTGACATGGGCGTCGGCCGCACCCTTGGCCCGCAGGTACACGTCGAAGACGTCGTCGCCCTTGTGCTGGGGATCCGCGCCCATCGAAGAGACGATGACGAACCGGCGTACGCCCGCGCGCACGGCCGCGTCCGCGAACAACACCGCCGCGTCCTTGTCCACCGTCTCCTTGCGGGCCGTGCCGCTGCCGGGACCCGCTCCGGCCGCGAACACCGCGGCGTCCGCCCCTTCCAGATGCGCCGCGACCTCCTCCACCGACGCCGACTCCAGGTCGAGCAGCACCGGTTCGGCGCCGGCCGCCCGCAAATCGTCGCCCTGCTCGGCCTTCCGGATGATCCCCGCGACCTCGTCCCCACGCGCGGCGAGCAGCCGCTCCAGCCGCAGCGCGATCTGACCATGACCACCAGCGATGACAATGCGCATGTTTCCGACCGTACGCCCGAAGCCCCGCATCCGCCGCACGACTTCATGCGCCCCACTCGTACGCGTGGTCTTACGGGGGCGTCACCCGCGGCAGCTCCCAAGGGGCCCGAACTTGCTCCCGCGCGAGTGCCTCTCCGCGCCGTGCGTGCCCGCGCGTCCGCCCCTGCCACCCGTCCTGCCGTCCCGGCCCCGGAAGCCCTCCACGCCGCCCGAGTGGCCCTCGGAGGGTGGCCGCCGTGCCCACGCCCCGCCGCACGCCACCCCACCTCGCACGAAGCGCGCCCACCGCCCACCGCGCCTCAGCACACCTTCTTCCAGCTCGCGCCCCTCAAGTCCGCACTCCCTCGGTCCGCGCTCCCTCAGCACGCGCTCCCTCGACCCCACCCCCTCAGGACAATTCCCCCCGCCCCTGTCGCGGCAGTCCCAGCTCCGCGGCCACCGCCGAGTTGCAGTACTCACGCACCGCGCTCGTGCGTGCCACCACGCGCCCCCGGTGCACCACGATCCGGCTGTAGGCGAGAGAGAGCGCGCCCGCCAGGTGGTCGCCGCGTACGGCGAGAAGCTCGGCGGGAAAGCCGGCCTCGACGCGGACCTCGGGGAGGCCGAGGGCCGCGCGGGCGGACGCGCTCACGGCGTCGTAGGCGTCCTCCGGGCGCAGACCGTGGCGGGAGGCCAGGAGGTAGGCCGCTTCGAGGGGATCGCCGCGTCCTACGGGGTTCGAGAGGTCGCGCAGGGCGCCGCTGCCGGCGGCGACCCGTACCCCGGCCGCGCGCAGCAGCCGTAGCGGAGCGGTACCGCGCCGGTCGACGGAACCGCAGCCGCCCTGGGGCAGGCACACCACCGTGACGCCCGCCGCGGCGAGTTGGTCCGCGACCCGGGCCGCCGCCTCGACGGGCAGGCGCGTGAGCCCGGCGCACGGGCCGAGGGTCACGCCGGGGCGCATACCGCCCGCCATCGCCGCGAGCCTGGCCAGCCGGGCCGGGTCGGTGGCGTCGGTGTGCAGGTCGACCGGACAGCCGTGCTCGGAGGCCACCTCCAGTACGGCCTCCACATAGCCCGTCGGGTCCGGGTCGAGGTCGGGGCAGCCGCCGATCACGGACGCCCCCATCTTCGCGGCGTCCCGCAGCATCGCGAGCCCGTCGGCGCCCGCGACCCCGGTCAGCACGCGCGGCATCGCGACGGCCGTGAGCTCGGCGAGCCCGCGCAGCGAGCGGCGTGCCCTGAGGACCGCGGCCAGGGCGCCCAGTCCCTGGACGTCGCCCACGCGTACGTGCGCGCGTACCGCCGTCGCACCGTGCCCGAGCTGCAGCAGAGCCGCTTCTGTGGCGCGGCGCTGGACGTCCTCGGGCTCGTACGTGACGGGACCGTCGTGCTCGGCGGAGAGCGCGGTGTCCGCGTGGGCGTGCGGTTCGGCCGGGGCCGGGAGGAGGAGGTAGCCGCTGAGGTCCACGCGCGTGCCGCCCGCGCGGGCGAGGCCCGACGCGAGGCTGCCGGCCGTGCCGACCGCCTCGATGCGCCCGCCGCCCAGCCGTACGTCCACGGTCCGGCCGTCGGTGAGCCGCGCGCCGCACAGGAGGAGCGCGGCCGGGTCGGAGTGGCCCGAGGAACCCGAGGAGTTGGACGACGAGGGCGGCTGCGGCTGGCTGTCGGGCATCGCGCTCCATGGAGGTCGGTCCAGGCGGGGGACTCAAGATCACGCAGAGTGAGTCGAGCCTAGGCTGACGGCGGGCGCGGGGCCGGGAGGAGCGCAATAGTCGTACCGGAGCCGTCGGACCTGCGAGGAACGGGTCGGGCACGCGCGCGCGGGGAGCGTCGGAAGGGGCCCGAGGGGCCGCCGGGAGGCGGCGGGGAGCCGTGGGCGACGGGCCGGGAAGGGCGGCGGGAAACGGATTTGGGTGAACGGCGGCCGAGCGTGTAATGTCTTCATCGCTCGCCCCAATAGCTCAGTCGGCAGAGCGTCTCCATGGTAAGGAGAAGGTCTACGGTTCGATTCCGTATTGGGGCTCTGGTGTGAGAGGTCCCGTCGCAAGGCGGGGCTGATCTCATCAAAGCGGTGTAGCTCAGTCGGTAGAGCAAGCGGCTCATAATCGCTGTGTCACCGGTTCAAGTCCGGTCACCGCTACTGACAGTAGCCGATTGCGGGGTCGGTCCTTCGATCGGCTACTCTTTCTTGCGTTGAATCAAGTCCATCCGTTCGTCTTAGGAGCACTCACGTGGCTGCCACCGACGTCCGCCCGAAGATCACGCTGGCCTGCGTGGAGTGCAAGGAGCGGAACTACATCACCAAGAAGAACCGGCGTAACAACCCGGACCGTCTTGAGATGAAGAAGCACTGCCCGCGTTGCAACGCGCACACCGCGCACCGCGAAACGCGATAACTACAGGCTCGTTCGTGAGGCCGTCCCCGGTTCGGGGGCGGCCTCACGGCGTTTCGGCAGCCGGCTTTCCCGCTACTTTGTGGGGCAGCACAGCAGACATCAGGAGGTGCCGGGCCAATGGCGCTCGACCAGTCCTTCGTGGGACGGGCCTACCCGTCCACCGAGCCCTACGAGGTGGGCCGGGAGAAGATCCGTGAGTTCGCCGAGGCGGTGGGCGACACCAACCCCGTGTACACGGACCCGGAAGCCGCCAAGGCGCTCGGCTATTCCGATGTGATCGCCCCGCCGACTTTTGTCTTCTCGATCACTTTCCGGGCGGCCGGACAGGTCGTCGAGGACCCGCAGCTCGGCCTGGACTACAGCCGGGTCGTGCACGGCGACCAGAAGTTCGCCTACCGGCGCCCGGTGCGCGCCGGTGACCGGCTGAGCGTCACCTCGACCATCGAGGCCGTGAAGTCGCTCGCGGGCAACGACATCATCGACATCCGCGGAGACGTCCACGACGAGGCGGGCGAGCTCGTGGTGAGCGCGCTCACCAAGCTGGTGGCCCGCGCTGCGGACGCGGCAGAAGGCGAGGCGTGAGGATCCGATGACGGCGAAGATCGCGTACGAGGACGTCGAGGTCGGCACCGAACTGCCGACGCAGATTTTTCCCGTGACCCGTGCCACCCTGGTGCGCTACGCGGGCGCCTCCGGGGACTTCAACCCCATCCACTGGAACGAGAAGTTCGCCAAGGAGGTCGGGCTGCCGGACGTCATCGCGCACGGCATGTTCACCATGGCGGAGGCGATCCGCGTGGTCACCGACTGGACCGGTGACCCGGGTGCGGTCGTCGACTACGGCGTCCGTTTCACCAAGCCCGTCGTCGTCCCGAACGACGACCAGGGCGCCCTGATCGAGGTCAGCGGCAAGGTCGCGGCCAAGCTGGACGACAACACGGTGCGCGTCGACCTGACGGCGACGAGCGCCGGGCAGAAGGTGCTGGGCATGGCGCGGGCGGTCGTGCGACTCGGCTGAGAGCCGGCCGTCCGACGAAGCGACCGCGGTACCCGCGGTGCGGAGTCGTAAGGAGCGTCCTTCCTTGCGGGCGCTCCTTACGCAGTGTGACGCCGACCACTCGTTGACGGAGTTAGTGATTGAGTACTAACTTGTTCGCATGGTCAGGATGAGTGCTGAGGAGCGACGCGTGAGCGTCGTCCGCGCGGCGATCGCCGAGTTCTCGCAGAGGGGCTACTACGGCACCTCCACCGAGGCGATCGCCAAGCGGGTCGGCGTCTCGCAGCCGTATCTCTTCCGGCTCTTCCCGGGCAAGAAGGCGATCTTCGGTGCCGCCTCGCTGCTCTGCATCGACGAGATGCGTGAGCTCTTCGAGAAGGCCGCCGAAGGGCTGGAGGGGCAGGAAGCCCTGGATGCCATGGGTGAGGCGTATGTGCGGCTGATCCAGGAGCGGCCGGAGCGGCTCCAGATGCAGATGCAGACGTACATCACCCTCGCGGCCGCGGAGGCGGAGGGCGAGCACGAGTTCGGTGAGCTCGTACGGGCCGGCTGGACGCGACTCTGGGAGACGGTGCACCTGCTCTCCGGAGCCGACGTCGAACGCACCACCACCTTCCTCGCCAAGGGGATGCTCATCAACACCTACACGGCCATGGGATTCCCGCCCGAGCACCGGGTCTGGCAGGGGATGTACCAGGACGCCCCAGGCGGCCGGACGGCCGGACAGGCGCAGTGATGCCGGAGGGGCGGTTCATGCGTCCCGTCCGGGGTTTTTGCCGGACCAAAAACTTAGTGATCAATAACTAATCTACTGTCACAGGCCAGCCCTGGGGGAGCGATGTCACCAGAGACAGCACAACGGACCGCGCAGCAGACCGGACGAAAGCCCGCACCTCGCGGCGGCGCCGCATGGGCACTCGTCATCACTGGTGTCGCCGGATTCATGGCGTCCCTCGACAACCTCGTCGTCACCACCGCCCTGCCCTCCATCCGCAAGGACCTCGGCGGAGCCCTGGACGACCTCGAATGGACCGTGAGCGCCTACACGCTCACCTTCGCCGTCCTGCTCATGTTCGGAGCCGCCCTCGGTGACCGCTTCGGCCGACGCCGGCTCTTCCTCGTCGGCCTCACCGTCTTCACCGGCGCCTCCGCCGCCGCGGCCCTGGCGCCCGGCATCGACACCCTGATCGCCGCCCGCGCGGTCCAGGGTGTCGGCGCGGCCGTCATGATGCCGCTCACCCTCACCCTGCTGACGGCCGCCGTCCCCGAGGCCAGGCGCGGCATGGCGTACGGCATCTGGGGGGCCGTCAACGGGCTCGCGGTCGCCTCCGGGCCGCTCATCGGCGGCAGCCTCACCGAACACGTGTCCTGGCATTGGATCTTCTGGCTGAACGTCCCGCTCGGTGTCGCGGTACTGCCGTTCGCCCGCCTCCGGCTCGCCGAGTCGTACGGCACCGGGGCCCCGCTCGACCTCCCCGGCACCCTGCTCGCCAGCGGCGGTCTCTTCGGGATCGTCTACGGCCTGGTGCGCGGCCCCGCCGACGGCTGGACCAGCCCCCTCGTGCTCACCGGTCTGTTCGCCGGCACCACGCTGCTCGCCGGATTCGTGCTCTACGGCAGCCGTGCCGCAAACCCCATGCTGCCGATGCGGCTCTTCCGGTCCCGCGCCTTCTCCGGGATCAACGCGGCCAGCCTGCTGATGTTCCTCGGGATGTTCGGATCGATCTTCCTGCTCAGCCAGTACATGCAGGGCGTGCTCGGCTACTCGCCCACCGAGGCCGGTCTCAGGATGCTGCCCTGGACGGGCATGCCAATGATCGTCGCGCCCGTCGCCGGCATCCTCTCCGACCGGATCGGAGGCCGTCCGGTCGTCGCCGCCGGGCTCTTCCTGCAGGCCGCAGGCCTCGGCTACCTGGCCTCCGTGGTCACCGCGCACGCCTCCTACGGCACCCAGCTGCCCGGCCTCGTCATCAGCGGGATCGGCATGGGCCTCTACTTCGCCCCGGCCGCCAACCTGGTGATGTCCGCCGTGCGCCCGCAGGAACAGGGCATCGCCTCCGGCGCCAACAACGCGCTCCGCGAGGTCGGCGGCGCGCTCGGTGTCGCGGTCATGTCGTCGATCTTCTCCGCACAGGGCGGCTACGCCGGAGCTCAGGACTTCGTGGACGGCCTGCGGCCCGCCCTGGTGACCGGCTCGACGGCGGTCGCCCTCGCCGGAGTCGCCGCGCTGCTGATCCCGGGCCGGCGCCGGGCCCCGCGGACCGTCGCGGAGACGGAGTCCGCGTCGGAGCCGGTGGCCGTCGGCAGCTGACGCACGCGCGCGTGGGGCCCCCGTTCCGGCGGACGGGGGCCCCACGCGCGCGTGCGGATCGGGAAGGGAGGCTGTCAGCGGCGTCTCGTAGTCTTGGGCCCGTGCAGGAACTCCACGACGCCCCCCTCGCCCCTCTCACCACCTTCCGGCTCGGCGGCCCCGCCACCCGGCTGGTCACCGCGGTCACCGACGCCGAGGTGATCGCCGCCGTCCGCGCCGCCGACGACACCGGGACCCCGCTGCTCGTCATCGGCGGCGGATCGAACCTGGTCATCGGCGACAAGGGCTTCGAGGGCACGGCCCTGCGCATCGCCACCACCGGCTTCGAACTGCGCGGTACGACGGTGGAGCTGGCGGCCGGCGAGGTGTGGACGGACGCGGTCGCCCGCACCGTCGAGGCCGGACTGGCCGGCGTCGAGTGCCTCGCCGGGATCCCGGGCTCGGCGGGCGCCACACCGATCCAGAACGTGGGAGCGTACGGGCAGGAGGTGTCCTCGACCATCACCGAGGTCATCGCGTACGACCGCCGGGCCGGTGAGACCGTGACCCTCACCAACGAGGAATGCGCGTTCTCCTACCGGCACAGCCGGTTCAAGGACGACCCCGAGCGGTACGTCGTGCTCCGCGTCCGTTTCGTGCTGGAGGACGCGGACGGACTCTCGGCGCCCGTGCGGTACGCCGAGGCCGCGCGGGCGCTCGGCGTGGAGCCGGGGGACCGGGTGCCGCTGGCCGAGGCCCAGGAGACCGTGCTGAAGCTGCGTGCGGGGAAGGGCATGGTGCTGGACCCCGAGGACCACGACACCTGGTCCGCCGGGTCCTTCTTCACCAACCCGATCCTCACGGA
This sequence comes from Streptomyces sp. NPDC021562, assembly GCF_040640875.1. Taxonomy (NCBI): domain Bacteria; kingdom Bacillati; phylum Actinomycetota; class Actinomycetes; order Kitasatosporales; family Streptomycetaceae; genus Streptomyces; species Streptomyces sp. NPDC021562. The sequence goes on along the minus strand of NZ_JBFACN010000012.1, from coordinate 53,178 downwards.
CGCGCAGTTCGCCGACTTCCACGCGCGCGTGCGCGAGCGGCTGGGCGACGGGGTCGAGCCGCCGGCCTACCCGGCGGGCGAAGGACGCATCAAGACCTCGGCGGCGTGGCTGATCGACAAGGCGGGGTTCGGCAAGGGATACGGCAGCGGGGCGGCCCGGATCTCCACCAAGCACACGCTGGCGCTGACCAACCGCGGCGGCGCGACGACCGAGGACCTGCTGGAGCTGGCGCGGGAGGTCGTCGCGGGCGTTCACCAGGCCTTCGGCGTGACCCTCGTCAACGAGCCGGTGACGGTCGGCGTCAGCCTCTAGGGCAGCGGAGCGGTCAGCCAGGCGTCGATGCCCGTCAGCAGCTCCGCCTTCGTGGCCTCGGGCGCGGCCGAGCCCCGCACCGACTGGCGGGCCAGCTCCGCCAGCTCCGCGTCCGTGAAACCGTGGTGCACGCGCGCGATGTCGTACTGGGCCGCCAGCCGGGAGCCGAACAGCAGCGGGTCGTCGGCGCCCAGGGCCATCGGGACATCTGCCTCGAAGAGGGTCCGCAGCGGGACGTCCTCGGGCTTCTCGTAGACGCCCAGGGCCACGTTGGAGGCCGGGCACACCTCGCAGGTGATCTGCCGGTCCGCCAGGCGCTTGAGCAGCCGCGGGTCCTCCGCCGCCCGCACCCCGTGCCCGATCCGGGAGGCGTGCAGGTCGTCCAGGCAGTCCCGGACCGACGCGGGGCCCGTCAGCTCGCCGCCGTGCGGGGCCGCCAGCAGGCCGCCCTCGCGTGCGATGTGGAACGCCCGGTCGAAGTCCCGTGCCATGCCCCGCCGCTCGTCGTTCGAGAGACCGAAGCCGACCACGCCGCGGTCCGCGTACCGCACCGCGAGGCGGGCGAGCGTGCGCGCGTCCAGGGGGTGTTTCATACGGTTCGCGGCGACCAGGACGCGCATGCCGAGCCCGGTCTCCCGGGACGTCGTCTCCACCGCGTCCAGGATGATCTCCAGGGCCGGGATGAGTCCGCCCAGACGCGGGGCGTACGACGTCGGGTCCACCTGGATCTCCAGCCAGCCCGAGCCGTCCCTCAGGTCCTCCTCGGCGGCCTCCCGCACGAGTCGGCGGATGTCGTCGGGCTCTCTGAGGCAGGAGCGCGCGGCGTCGTACAGCCGCTGGAAGCGGAACCAGCCGCGTTCGTCGGTGGCCCGCAGCCTCGGTGGCTCGCCGCTGGTCAGAGCGTCGGTGAGCGCCTCTGGGAGGCGTACGCCGTACTTGTCGGCCAGTTCCAGGACGGTGCCCGGCCGCATCGAACCGGTGAAGTGCAGATGCAGGTGAGCCTTGGGCAGCTCAGAGACATCACGTACGTGCTCCATTCCAGGATCCTGCCGTACGTACCCGCCGTACCGGTAGCCGATTGCCCTTTAGTGGCCTTGCTCGCACACGAGAACGGGCCGCCTCCCCCATGGGAGACGGCCCGCACGCGCGTGCAGCGCGAAAGAACGTCAGTCCCTGGCCTCGGCCAGCAGCTTCTGCATCCGGCTCACGCCCTCGGCGAGGTCCTCGTCACCGAGCGCGTACGACAGCCGCAGGTAGCCGGGCGTGCCGAAGGCCTCGCCGGGGACGACCGCGACCTCGGCCTCCTCCAGGATCAGCTCGGCCAGCTCCACCGAGGAGGCCGGACGTCGGCCGCGGATCTCCTTGCCGAGCAGCGCCTTGACCGACGGGTACACGTAGAAGGCGCCCTCGGGCTCCGGGCACAGGACGCCGTCGATCTCGTTGAGCATGCGGACGATCGTCCTGCGGCGCCGGTCGAAGGCCTCGCGCATCTTCGCGACCGCGTCCAGGTCGCCGGAGACGGCGGCCAGGGCGGCGACCTGCGCCACGTTGGACACGTTCGAGGTGGCGTGCGACTGGAGGTTCGTGGCCGCCTTGACGACATCCTTGGGGCCGATGACCCAGCCGACCCGCCAGCCGGTCATCGCGTACGTCTTGGCGACACCGTTGACGACGATGCACTTGTCGCGCAGCTCGGGCAGGATCGCCGGCAGCGAGGTGAACTTCGCGTCGCCGTAGACCAGGTGCTCGTAGATCTCGTCGGTGAGGACCCACAGGCCGTGCTCGACGGCCCAGCGGCCGATCGCCTCGGTCTCGGCCTCGGTGTAGACCGCGCCGGTCGGGTTCGACGGGGAGACGAACAGCACGACCTTCGTCTTCTCGGTGCGCGCCGCCTCCAGCTGCTCGACGGAGACCCGGTAGCCGGTGGTCTCGTCGGCGACGACCTCGACCGGGACACCGCCGGCCAGACGGATGGACTCCGGGTACGTCGTCCAGTACGGGGCGGGCACGATGACCTCGTCGCCCGGGTCGAGGATCGCGGCGAAGGCCTCGTAGATGGCCTGCTTGCCGCCGTTGGTGACCAGGACCTGGGAGGCGTCGACCTCGTAGCCGGAGTCGCGCAGCGTCTTCGCGGCGATGGCGGCCTTCAGCTCGGGCAGACCGCCGGCCGGGGTGTACCGGTGGTACTTCGGGTTCTTGCAGGCCTCGATCGCGGCGTCGACGATGTAGTCCGGGGTCGGGAAGTCGGGCTCACCGGCGCCGAAGCCGATCACCGGGCGCCCGGCGGCCTTCAGGGCCTTGGCCTTGGCGTCCACGGCGAGGGTGGCGGACTCGGAGATCGCGCCGACTCGGGCGGAGACCCGGCGCTCGGTGGGAGGGGTTGCAGCGCTCATGGACCCATCGTTTCAGACCGGAAACCTGCCCGGCACGCCGGTTTCACAGACTGAACAGCTTCGGGCCGAACCATGAACAAGCGTGCGGATCCGGCCCCCGGCCAGGACGATCTTCGGTACGACTGCCCCGGACTGGCGCTTTCTGTTCGACGCGGCGCCACGGAGCACGTACACTCTCACCTCGTTGGCCTTCAGCAGCCGCGGCCGAGACGGTGCACACACCGAGCACCCGTCCGGATGCGGTACGTTGGGGGACACCAAAGGGTCGTAGCTCAATTGGTAGAGCACCGGTCTCCAAAACCGGCGGTTGGGGGTTCAAGTCCCTCCGGCCCTGCTACACACACCGCCAGGATGTGTGCGCATGTACGTACAAGCATTGCACCGCCGTGCGGCTCTGGAACCGGGCGCGGCACGGCCACGACCCGGGATCAGGTGAGGACGAATGACGGACGCCGTGGGCTCCATCGACACTCCTGATGCCGATGAGGTGCCCGAGTCCAAGAAGAAGGCCCGCAAGGGCGGCAAGCGTGCCAAGAAGGGCCCGCTGAAGCGTCTCGCCACCTTCTACCGCCAGATCATCGCGGAGCTCCGCAAGGTCGTCTGGCCGACTCGCAACCAGTTGACGTCGTACACCACCGTGGTGATCTTCTTCGTCGCCATCATGATCGCTCTGGTGACCGTGATTGACTATGGACTCAACCACGCTGCCAAGTACGTCTTCGGCTGAGCACAGAGCGAAGGGCGCCGTGGTAGCGGCGCCCGTTTTCGCATGTTCCACCCCTATGTATCCAGGAAGAAGCAGCCATCGTGTCTGACCCGAACCTGAACGACGCCGTCGAGCCCGCCGAGACCGTCGACGACGAGCTGGACATCGTCGAGGGCGCGGACGAGCAGGACGAGTTCGAGGCTGCCGAGGCCGCACTGGGGGAGCCGGCCGAGGAGGCCGCGGTCCACGTCGAGGACGAGGAAGCGGACGAGGCCGACGAGACGGACGGCGACACCGAAGAGGCCGCCGACGAGCTCGAAGAGGCCGAGGAAGAGCCGGCCGAGCCGGTCGACCCCGTCGCCGCCCTGCGCGAGGAGCTGCGCACGCTCCCCGGCGAGTGGTACGTCATCCACACCTACGCCGGCTACGAGAACCGCGTGAAGACCAACCTGGAGCAGCGCGCCGTCTCGCTGAACGTCGAGGACTACATCTTCCAGGCCGAGGTGCCGCAGGAGGAGGTCGTCCAGATCAAGAACGGCGACCGCAAGACGATCAAGCAGAACAAGCTGCCCGGTTACGTCCTCGTCCGCATGGACCTGACCAACGAGTCCTGGGGTGTCGTCCGCAACACCCCGGGTGTCACCGGCTTCGTCGGCAACGCCTACGACCCGTACCCGCTGACCCTGGACGAGATCGTCAAGATGCTCGCTCCCGAGGCCGAGGAGAAGGCGGCCCGCGAGGCCGCCGAGGCCGAGGGCAAGCCGGCCCCGCAGCGCAAGGTCGAGGTCCAGGTGCTGGACTTCGAGGTGGGCGACTCGGTCACCGTCACGGACGGCCCGTTCGCCACCCTCCAGGCCACCATCAACGAGATCAACCCCGACTCCAAGAAGGTCAAGGGCCTGGTGGAGATCTTCGGGCGCGAGACGCCGGTGGAGCTGTCGTTCGACCAGATCCAGAAGAACTAGCTCCGCGCAGCCCCTTCTGGACGTCACGCTCGCGAGTGGGGCGTAAAGCTTCCGAGCAGGTCAGGCACGTGCCTGACCTGCTCGGTTTTTGGCCGCGCATCTATACCCGTTATCGTTGTGCGGTATGCCTGCAACCGGGTGGTCCCCGGATGCGGGCAGGACCCGAAATGAAAGGACCCGGAGAGCTATGCCTCCCAAGAAGAAGAAGGTCACGGGGCTCATCAAGCTCCAGATCAACGCCGGTGCGGCGAACCCGGCCCCGCCGGTCGGTCCTGCGCTCGGCCAGCACGGCGTCAACATCATGGAGTTCTGCAAGGCCTACAACGCCGCGACCGAGTCGCAGCGTGGCTGGGTCATCCCGGTGGAGATCACGGTCTACGAGGACCGTTCGTTCACCTTCGTCACCAAGACCCCGCCGGCCGCGAAGATGATCCTCAAGGCCGCTGGTGTCGAGAAGGGCTCCGGCGAGCCCCACAAGACCAAGGTCGCCAAGATCACCCAGGAGCAGGTCCGCGAGATCGCGCAGACCAAGCTTCCCGACCTGAACGCCAACGACCTGGACGCCGCGTCGAAGATCATCGCCGGCACCGCCCGCTCCATGGGCATCACGGTCGAGGGCTGATCCCCACCTTCGTAGAACCACCGTGGTAGGGCCTGCTCGGCCCGTACACCACGACTCCTTCCAAGAACAAACAGGAGCAGTTGTGAGCAAGCGCAGCAAGGCCCTTCGCGCTGCGGACGAGAAGATCGACCGGGCGAAGCTGTACGCCCCGCTCGAGGCCGTCCGTCTCGCCAAGGAGACCTCCACGACCAAGTTCGACGGCACCGTCGAGGTCGCCTTCCGCCTGGGTGTCGACCCGCGCAAGGCCGACCAGATGGTCCGTGGCACCGTGAACCTCCCGCACGGCACCGGCAAGACCGCCCGGGTCCTGGTCTTCGCGACCGGTGACCGTGCCGAGGCCGCGCGTGCCGCGGGCGCCGACATCGTCGGCGCCGACGAGCTGATCGACGAGGTGGCGAAGGGGCGTCTGGACTTCGACGCCGTCGTCGCCACCCCGGACCTCATGGGCAAGGTCGGCCGTCTCGGCCGCGTCCTCGGCCCGCGTGGTCTGATGCCGAACCCGAAGACCGGCACCGTCACCCCGGACACCGCCAAGGCGGTGACCGACATCAAGGGCGGCAAGATCGAGTTCCGCGTCGACAAGCACTCGAACCTGCACTTCATCATCGGCAAGACGTCCTTCGAGGACGACAAGCTGGTGGAGAACTACGGCGCCGCGCTGGAGGAGATCCTCCGTCTGAAGCCGTCCGCCGCCAAGGGTCGCTACATCAAGAAGGCCGCGGTCAGCACCACCATGGGCCCCGGCATCCCGGTCGACCCGAACCGCACCCGCAACCTCCTCGTCGAGGAGGACCCGGCCGCCGTCTGAGCCCCGCGCTCGGTCCGGCAGCCGCGTCAGGGACGCACAGCCCACAGGACGGGCCCCGCAATCCGAAAGGATCGCGGGGCCCGTCCTGCTTTTCCCCCGCCGGGCCCGATCCCGGCGCCCGAGGGGTATGCCGTGCCGGCTCCTGGGCGGGTTGTGCCGTGCCCCGTCCCCGGCAGGGTGCTTCGGTTACTTTCGGCGCGGTGTCGGCGGGCTGGGTTAGCGTCGGGGGTGCGGGACTCGTACAGGGGGTGGGGCGGGATGACCAGCAGGGGTGGGCGCCGGGCGGCCCTGGCGATCATGGTGGCGACCGTGCTGGCCGGGTCGGCCGCCTGCACCTCCCCGTCGGACACGCCCGCGAAGGGCGCCAGGAGCACAGCCGCCGCCCAGGCCCGCCCGACCGCCGCCCTGCGCGCCGCCGAACGCGCCACACGCCGGGCCGGTTCCGCCCGGGTCCGCTCCACCACCGCCCTGGGCACCCTGATGTCCACCAGGGCCGAGGGCGCCCTCGGCTGGAGCGACGGAACCACCGGCACCCTCACCATCACCTACACCGGCGGCAGCACGGCCGACCTGATGCGCGGCCTCGACTCCGGCTCCCTGGAGACCCGCTACCTCCGGGACGCCTACTACGCCAAGGTCGGCGAGCGGTTCGCCCGGCAGCTCGGCGGCAGACACTGGATCAAGTACACGTACGACTATCTCGCCACCCTGGGCGGCGGCTCCGGCGCGATGCTGACGGACGTCATGCGCAACACCACGCCCAACCGGCCGGTACGGCTGCTGCTCGCCTCCGCCGACGCGCACCGGGTCGGTGAGGAGAAGGTCGCCGGCACCGCCACCACCCACTACTCGGGCACGGTGCGCGTCTCCGACCTGGTCGCCGACAGCGGCCTGCGCGGACAGCTCACCCGGGCCGGCGTCACCGCCGAGACCGTCGACCTCTGGATCGACGCCAAGGGCCTCCTGGTCAAGAAGACCGAGAAGGCCGACACGGCGAGCGGCGCGATGAACCAGACCGCCTACTACGGCGACTACGGAGTGAAGGTCAGCGCGGAGCAGCCCCCGGCCGCCGACACCGAGGACTTCGGGACCCTGCTGAAGAAGCAGGGAGTCGGCGGGCCCACCTCCTGACCGCGGTCGTACCGAGCGCGGTCGTACGGAGCGCGGTGGCAAGGAGGCGATTTGCTTGACACTGCACCGATCCCGTACGCTCCTAAAGAAGCCAAAGACCGCTGGTCGTTGCCGCGTGCTCGTCAGAGCGTGCGGTGGCCGAAGGATCCGCTGAACCGCGGACGACCCGCGCAGGTGACTGTGGAAACGCTCCCGGAACACGCGCTCGCGTGTGTGTGCCCGGTCGAGCTGAGCCCCGTGCGCCTGCGCCGGGGCGTTTCGTTTTCCCAGCCCCTTCTGAGCGGTCCTCATCACCCGGAAGGAGGCCGACGCTCTATGGCAAGGCCCGACAAGGCTGCCGCGGTAGCCGAGCTGACGGAGCAGTTCCGCAGCTCGAACGCCGCCGTGCTGACCGAGTACCGGGGTCTCACCGTGGCGCAGCTCAAGAACCTGCGCCGCTCGCTCGGTGAGAACGCCCAGTACGCCGTGGTGAAGAACACGCTGACCAAGATTGCGGCCAACGAGGCCGGGATCACGACGCTCGACGACCTGTTCAACGGTCCGACGGCGGTCGCCTTCGTCACCGGTGACCCGGTGGAGTCGGCGAAGGGTCTTCGTGACTTCGCCAAGGACAACCCGAACCTCGTCATCAAGGGCGGTGTCCTTGACGGCAAGGCGCTGTCCGCCGACGAGATCAAGAAGCTTGCGGACCTCGAGTCCCGCGAGGTTCTGCTCGCCAAGCTGGCGGGCGCCCTGAAGGGCAAGCAGACGCAGGCTGCTCAGGTCTTCCAGGCGCTCCCGTCGAAGCTCGTCCGCACCGTGGACGCGCTTCGCGCCAAGCAGGACGAGCAGGGCGGTGCCGAGTAACTCGGCTCGCATCATGACCGCCGCCTGAAGCAGGCCGCCGCACGGCGGCTCGCCCGGAGCAGCGGTCGTAGCGGGCCGAACGTACGCCCGCCAGACATGTACATCCGGCACCAGCCGAAATTAGTGGAAGGAAAGCCATCGTGGCTCTCACCCAGGACGAACTGCTCGCCGAGTTCGAGGGCATGACCCTCATCCAGCTCTCCGAGTTCGTGAAGGCGTTCGAGGAGAAGTTCGACGTCACCGCCGCCGCCGCGGTTGCCGTCGCGGGCCCCGCCGCCCCCGGCGCCCCGGTCGAGACCGCTGAGGAGCAGGACGAGTTCGACGTCATCCTCACCGGCGCCGGCGACAAGAAGATCCAGGTCATCAAGGTCGTGCGTGAGCTGACCTCGCTCGGCCTGAAGGAGGCCAAGGACCTCGTGGACGGCGCCCCGAAGCCCGTCCTCGAGAAGGTCGCCAAGGAGGCCGCGGACAAGGCCGCCGAGTCCCTCAAGGCCGCCGGCGCCTCCGTCGAGGTCAAGTAACACCTCCGAGGTCGTGGAGACCTCTGTGTGCTGAAACACCCCCTCGGGGGCTGTAACGCACAGACCGCGAAGAGCGATCATCCATCTGGGTGGTCGCTCTTCGGCGTTCCCGGGAGGCCGACCGCGGTTGCCTTGCACCCGCCACGGCGGGGGGTATGGTGATCTTCGTCGTGTCTCCGGCGCGCCGGGTTTGCGCAGCGGGGCCTTGACGAACCGCACGCAGCGCGCAATTCTCAGGACGCGTCGCCAGAACGGTCCGAATCCGAGGCATGGATCGGCGACGAAGAGGGCAGTATCAACGTGCGTTGAGGGCAGGGATGACGCAGGCGTTGACGATGAAGAGGGTCTCAGAAAATGGAGACTGGACATCAGTGTGCCAAGTGGCTACACTGACCCTTTGCGCTGCCTGTTAGCTGTCCCCTGCCCGTCACCAGGGGTCTACCCTCACCCGAACGCCGACGACCGATCCCCTCTGAACTGGGGTTTGTGTCTCTGCGTCCAGGAAGGGACCGGGGAGCGCGTAGTGAGTCCGAGCCCTCGGAAGGACCCCCTCTTGGCCGCCTCGCGCACTGCCTCGAACGCGAATATGAACAACGGCGCCAGCACCGCCCCGCTGCGCATCTCCTTTGCAAAGATCAAGGAGCCTCTCGAGGTTCCCAACCTGCTCGCGCTGCAGACCGAGAGCTTCGACTGGCTGCTCGGCAACACCGCCTGGCAGAGTCGGGTCGAGGAGGCTCTGGAGTCCGGTCAGGACGTCCCCACCAAGTCCGGTCTGGAGGAGATCTTCGAGGAGATCTCCCCGATCGAGGACTTCTCCGGGTCGATGTCGCTGACGTTCCGCGACCACCGCTTCGAGCCGCCGAAGAACAGCATCGACGAGTGCAAGGAGCGCGACTTCACGTACGCCGCCCCGCTCTTCGTCACGGCCGAGTTCACCAACAACGAGACCGGTGAGATCAAGTCCCAGACGGTCTTCATGGGCGACTTCCCGCTCATGACGAACAAGGGCACCTTCGTCATCAACGGCACCGAGCGTGTCGTGGTGTCGCAGCTGGTCCGTTCGCCCGGTGTCTACTTCGACTCCTCCATCGACAAGACGTCCGACAAGGACATCTTCTCCGCCAAGATCATCCCGTCCCGGGGTGCCTGGCTGGAGATGGAGATCGACAAGCGCGACATGGTCGGTGTCCGCATCGACCGCAAGCGCAAGCAGTCGGTCACCGTGCTGCTCAAGGCTCTCGGCTGGACCACCGAGCAGATCCTCGAGGAGTTCGGCGAGTACGAGTCCATGCGCGCCACCCTGGAGAAGGACCACACCCAGGGCCAGGACGACGCGCTGCTCGACATCTACCGCAAGCTGCGTCCGGGCGAGCCCCCCACGCGTGAGGCCGCGCAGACGCTCCTGGAGAACCTGTACTTCAACCCCAAGCGCTACGACCTCGCCAAGGTCGGCCGCTACAAGGTCAACAAGAAGCTGGGTGCGGAGGCTCCGCTCGACGCGGGCGTCCTGACCGTCGAGGACGTCATCTCGACGATCAAGTACCTGGTGAAGCTGCACGCCGGTGAGACCGAGACGACCGCGGACAACGGTCAGACGATCGTCGTCGAGACCGACGACATCGACCACTTCGGCAACCGTCGTCTGCGCAGCGTCGGCGAGCTCATCCAGAACCAGGTCCGCACCGGCCTGGCCCGTATGGAGCGCGTCGTCCGTGAGCGCATGACCACCCAGGACGTCGAGGCGATCACGCCCCAGACCCTGATCAACATCCGGCCGGTCGTCGCCTCCATCAAGGAGTTCTTCGGCACCAGCCAGCTGTCCCAGTTCATGGACCAGAACAACCCGCTGTCGGGTCTCACCCACAAGCGGCGTCTGTCGGCTCTCGGCCCGGGTGGTCTCTCCCGTGAGCGGGCCGGCTTCGAGGTCCGTGACGTGCACCCGTCGCACTACGGCCGCATGTGCCCGATCGAGACCCCCGAAGGCCCGAACATCGGCCTGATCGGCTCGCTCGCCTCCTACGGCCGGGTCAACGCGTTCGGTTTCGTCGAGACCCCGTACCGCAAGGTCGTCGACGGCCAGGTCACCGACGAGGTGGACTACCTGACCGCCGACGAGGAGGACCGCTTCGTCATCGCGCAGGCCAACGCCGGCCTGACCGACGACCTGCGCTTCGCCGAGGGCCGCGTCCTCGTCCGCCGCCGTGGCGGTGAGGTCGACTACGTCGCCGGTGACGACGTGGACTACATGGACGTCTCGCCGCGCCAGATGGTGTCGGTCGCGACCGCCATGATCCCCTTCCTGGAGCACGACGACGCCAACCGCGCCCTCATGGGCGCGAACATGATGCGCCAGGCCGTGCCGCTGATCAAGAGCGAGGCCCCGCTCGTCGGCACCGGCATGGAGTACCGCTCCGCCGTCGACGCCGGTGACGTGGTCAAGGCCGAGAAGGACGGTGTGGTCCAGGAGGTCTCCGCGGACTACATCACCACCGCCAACGACGACGGCACGTACATCACGTACCGCCTGGCCAAGTTCTCCCGGTCCAACCAGGGCACCTCGGTCAACCAGAAGGTCATCGTCAACGAGGGCGACCGCATCATCACCGGCCAGGTGCTGGCCGACGGTCCGGCCACCCAGAACGGCGAGATGGCCCTCGGCAAGAACCTGCTCGTGGCGTTCATGCCGTGGGAGGGTCACAACTACGAGGACGCGATCATCCTGTCGCAGCGCCTCGTGCAGGACGACGTCCTCTCCTCGATCCACATCGAGGAGCACGAGGTCGACGCCCGTGACACCAAGCTCGGCCCCGAGGAGATCACCCGGGACATCCCGAACGTCTCCGAGGAGGTCCTCGCCGACCTCGACGAGCGCGGCATCATCCGCATCGGCGCCGAGGTCATCGCCGGCGACATCCTCGTCGGCAAGGTCACCCCGAAGGGCGAGACCGAGCTGACCCCCGAGGAGCGCCTGCTGCGCGCGATCTTCGGTGAGAAGGCCCGTGAGGTCCGTGACACCTCGCTGAAGGTGCCGCACGGCGAGACCGGCAAGGTCATCGGCGTGCGCGTCTTCGACCGCGAGGAGGGCGACGAGCTGCCGCCGGGCGTGAACCAGCTGGTCCGCGTCTACGTCGCGCAGAAGCGCAAGATCACCGACGGTGACAAGCTCGCCGGCCGCCACGGCAACAAGGGTGTCATCTCGAAGATCCTCCCCATCGAGGACATGCCGTTCCTCGAGGACGGAACTCCGGTCGACATCATCCTCAACCCGCTCGGCGTCCCGTCCCGAATGAACCCGGGACAGGTCCTGGAGATCCACCTCGGCTGGCTCGCCAGCCGCGGCTGGGACGTCTCCGGTCTCGCCGACGAGTGGGCCCAGCGTCTCCAGGCCATCGGTGCCGACCAGGTCGCCCCGCGCACCAACGTCGCCACCCCGGTCTTCGACGGTGCCCGCGAGGACGAGCTGGCGGGTCTGCTGCAGCACACCATCCCGAACCGCGACGGTGACCGCCTGGTCCTCCCGTCCGGCAAGGCGCGGCTGTTCGACGGCCGCAGCGGTGAGCCGTTCCCGGACCCGATCTCGGTCGGCTACATGTACATCCTGAAGCTGCACCACCTGGTCGACGACAAGCTGCACGCCCGGTCGACCGGCCCGTACTCGATGATCACCCAGCAGCCGCTGGGTGGTAAGGCCCAGTTCGGTGGCCAGCGGTTCGGCGAGATGGAGGTGTGGGCCCTCGAGGCCTACGGCGCCGCGTACGCCCTCCAGGAGCTGCTGACCATCAAGTCCGACGACGTCACCGGCCGCGTGAAGGTCTACGAGGCCATCGTCAAGGGCGAGAACATCCCCGAGCCCGGCATCCCCGAGTCCTTCAAGGTCCTCATCAAGGAGATGCAGTCGCTCTGCCTGAACGTGGAGGTGCTGTCCAGCGACGGTATGTCCATCGAGATGCGTGACACCGACGAGGACGTCTTCCGCGCGGCGGAGGAGCTCGGCATCGACCTGTCCCGGCGCGAGCCGAGCAGCGTCGAAGAGGTCTGACGGGAGTCCGGCGGGCCCTGATCGCTCAGGGCCCGCCGACCCCCAGGCCCCCGTTTCAGACCAAAGACTCACAACCCTGAGAGGGATTGACGCATAGTGCTCGACGTCAACTTCTTCGACGAGCTCCGGATCGGCCTGGCCACCGCTGACGACATCCGTCAGTGGAGCCACGGCGAGGTCAAGAAGCCCGAGACCATCAACTACCGCACCCTCAAGCCGGAAAAGGACGGGCTCTTCTGCGAGAAGATCTTCGGCCCCACCCGGGACTGGGAGTGCTACTGCGGCAAGTACAAGCGCGTCCGCTTCAAGGGCATCATCTGTGAGCGCTGCGGCGTCGAGGTGACCCGCGCCAAGGTGCGCCGTGAGCGGATGGGCCACATCGAGCTCGCCGCGCCCGTCACGCACATCTGGTACTTCAAGGGTGTCCCGAGCCGCCTGGGCTACCTGCTGGACCTGGCGCCGAAGGACCTCGAGAAGGTCATCTACTTCGCGGCGTACATGATCACGTACGTCGACGAGGAGCGCCGCACCCGCGACCTGCCCTCCCTGGAGGCGCACGTCTCCGTCGAGCGCCAGCAGATCGAGAACCGCCGGGACGCCGACCTGGAGGCCCGCGCCAAGAAGCTGGAAAGCGACCTGGCCGAGCTGGAGGCCGAGGGTGCCAAGGCCGACGTGCGCCGCAAGGTGCGCGAGGGTGCCGAGCGTGAGATGAAGCAGCTGCGCGACCGTTCGCAGCGCGAGATCGACCGCCTCGACGAGGTCTGGACCCGCTTCAAGAACCTCAAGGTCCAGGACCTGGAGGGCGACGAGCTCCTCTACCGCGAGCTGCGTGACCGCTTCGGCACGTACTTCGACGGCTCGATGGGTGCCGCGGCGCTGCAGAAGCGCCTGGAGTCCTTCGACCTCGACGAGGAGGCCGAGAAGCTCCGCGAGATCATCCGTACCGGCAAGGGCCAGAAGAAGACCCGTGCGCTCAAGCGCCTGAAGGTCGTCTCCGCGTTCCTGCAGACCAGCAACAGCCCCAAGGGCATGGTGCTGGACTGCGTGCCGGTCATCCCGCCGGACCTCCGCCCGATGGTGCAGCTGGACGGTGGCCGCTTCGCGACCTCCGACCTGAACGACCTGTACCGCCGTGTCATCAACCGCAACAACCGCCTGAAGCGCCTTCTCGACCTCGGTGCCCCCGAGATCATCGTGAACAACGAGAAGCGCATGCTCCAGGAGGCCGTCGACGCCCTCTTCGACAACGGTCGTCGTGGTCGCCCGGTCACCGGTCCCGGCAACCGCCCGCTGAAGTCCCTGAGCGACATGCTCAAGGGCAAGCAGGGTCGTTTCCGTCAGAACCTGCTCGGCAAGCGAGTCGACTACTCGGCGCGTTCCGTCATCGTCGTCGGCCCGCAGCTGAAGCTGCACCAGTGCGGTCTGCCCAAGGCCATGGCGCTGGAGCTCTTCAAGCCGTTCGTGATGAAGCGCCTGGTCGACCTGAACCACGCGCAGAACATCAAGTCCGCCAAGCGCATGGTGGAGCGCGGCCGCACCGTCGTGTACGACGTCCTCGAAGAGGTCATCGCCGAGCACCCGGTGCTGCTGAACCGTGCGCCCACCCTGCACCGCCTCGGCATCCAGGCCTTCGAGCCGCAGCTGGTCGAGGGCAAGGCCATCCAGATCCACCCGCTCGTCTGCACCGCGTTCAACGCGGACTTCGACGGTGACCAGATGGCCGTGCACCTGCCGCTGTCCGCGGAGGCGCAGGCCGAGGCCCGCATCCTGATGCTGTCCTCGAACAACATCCTCAAGCCCGCCGACGGCCGTCCGGTGACGATGCCGACCCAGGACATGGTCCTCGGCCTGTTCTTCCTCACCACCGACGGCGAGCTGCGCGACACCAAGGGCGAGGGCCGCGCGTTCGGCTCCACGGCCGAGGCGACCATGGCGTTCGACGCGGGCGAGCTGGCGCTGCAGTCGCCGATCGACATCCGCTTCCCGGTGGGCACCATCCCGCCGCGCGGCTGGACCCCGCCGCCCGTCGAGGAGGGCGAGCCGGAGTACCAGATCGGTGACTCCTTCCGGCTGCGCACCACCTTGGGCCGCGCGCTCTTCAACGAGCTGCTGCCCGAGGACTACCCGTTCGTCGACTACTCGGTGGGCAAGAAGCAGCTCGGCGAGATCGTCAACGACCTGGCCGAGCGCTACCCCAAGGTCATCGTGGCGGCGACGCTCGACAACCTGAAGGCGGCCGGCTTCTACTGGGGCACCCGCTCCGGTGTCACCGTGGCCATCTCCGACGTCGTCGTCCCCGAGGCGAAGAAGGCGATCGTCGCCGGCTACGAGGCGCAGGACGAGAAGGTCCAGAAGCAGTACGAGCGCGGTCTGATCACCAAGGAAGAGCGCACTCAGGAGCTCATCGCGATCTGGACCAAGGCGACCAACGAGGTCGCCGAGGCGATGAACGAGAACTTCCCCAAGACGAACCCCATCTTCATGATGGTTGACTCGGGTGCCCGAGGAAACATGATGCAGATGCGGCAGATCGCCGGTATGCGTGGTCTGGTGTCGAACGCGAAGAACGAGACCATCCCGCGTCCGATCAAGGCCTCGTTCCGTGAGGGCCTGTCCGTGCTCGAGTACTTCATCTCGACGCACGGTGCGCGTAAGGGTCTCGCCGACACCGCCCTGCGTACCGCCGACTCGGGTTACCTGACCCGTCGTCTGGTGGACGTCTCGCAGGACGTCATCATCCGCGAGGAGGACTGCGGCACCGAGCGCGGCCTCAAGCTGCACATCGCGGAGGTCGGCGCGGACGGCGTGCTGCGCAAGGCGGAGAACGTCGAGACCAGCGTGTACGCCCGTGCGCTGGCCGAGGACATCGTCGTCGACGGCGTGGTGCTGGCCCCGGCCAACACCGACCTCGGTGACGTCCTCATCGACGAGCTGGTCGCCCGTGGCGTCTCGGAGGTCAAGACCCGCTCGGTCCTGACCTGTGAGTCCGCCGTCGGCACCTGCGCCATGTGCTACGGCCGCTCGCTGGCCACCGGCAAGCTGGTCGACATCGGTGAGGCGGTCGGCATCATCGCCGCCCAGTCCATCGGTGAGCCCGGTACCCAGCTGACGATGCGTACCTTCCACACCGGTGGTGTGGCCGGTGACGACATCACCCAGGGTCTGCCGCGTGTCGTCGAGCTCTTCGAGGCCCGTACCCCGAAGGGTGTCGCCCCGATCTCCGAGGCCCAGGGCCGGGTGCGGATCGAGGAGACCGAGAAGACCAAGAAGATCGTCATCACGCCGGACGACGGCAGCGACGAGACGGCGTACCCGATCTCGAAGCGTGCCCGACTCCTGGTGAGCGAGGGCGAGCACGTCGAGGTGGGCCAGAAGCTCACCGTGGGTGCCACCAACCCGCACGACGTGCTGCGCATCCTGGGCCAGCGTGCCGTCCAGGTCCACCTGGTCGGCGAGGTCCAGAAGGTCTACAACTCGCAGGGTGTGTCGATCCACGACAAGCACATCGAGATCATCATCCGGCAGATGCTGCGCCGCGTGACGATCATCGAGTCCGGCGACGCCGAGCTGCTGCCCGGCGAGCTGGTCGAGCGCTCGAAGTTCGAGCAGGAGAACCGTCGTGTGGTCCAGGAGGGCGGTCACCCGGCCTCCGGTCGTCCGCAGCTCATGGGTATCACCAAGGCCTCGCTGGCCACGGAGTCCTGGCTGTCGGCGGCGTCCTTCCAGGAGACGACGCGAGTCCTCACCGACGCGGCGATCAACGCCAAGTCCGACTCGCTCATCGGCCTCAAGGAGAACGTCATCATCGGTAAGCTCATCCCGGCCGGTACGGGTCTGTCCCGCTACCGCAACATCCGGGTGGAGCCGACCGAGGAGGCGAAGGCCGCGATGTACTCGGCCGTCGGCTACGACGACATCGACTACTCGCCGTTCGGCACGGGCTCCGGCCAGGCCGTTCCGCTGGAGGACTACGACTACGGTCCGTACAACCAGTAGCAGTCGGTCCCGAAGGGCGGCCACCCGCGAGGGTGGCCGCCCTTCGGCGTGCCCGGCGTCCGGACCAGAGGGGCTGCCGTCAGTGAGCTGTGGTGCCCCTGCCGGGCGCCAGAAGCCCTGTTCCGGCGGGGGTGGCCCGCGGGCGCTGGAGGAGGCGGAGGACGGCACACGAGGGCTCCGGCGGCCCTCAGCGGCCGAGGTGGGGGCGTAGCCCGTCTGCCGTGCCGTTGGGGCACCGTAGGCCGCAGCGGGCGGACAGAGCGGCAGGAGCGGGGGGAGCAGCCGACGGGCGTCGAGGCGCCGCTCCAGTCCAGGCAGAGCCGTAGGGGGCACTCCAGGAACCAAGGGGGTGGCCACCGTCCCGTGACGGGGCCACCGATCCGGGGACGGGCCCACCGGCCGAACCACCACGGCTGGCCGGCCGGCGGCCCGGTCGGTACCCCGCTTGTCTGGCGGCGTCCCCCGGACGGCCCGAGGGGGCGCCCGCCCGGGAATGGGGCACCGGTCGGACTGTCACGGCAAGGTTGGCGGCCCGGGTGGGCACCTGCTCGTGTGGCGGCGTCCCCCGGACGGCCCGAGGGGGCGCCCGCCCGGGAATGGGGCACCGGTCGGACTGCGCGGCCAGTCGGGCCGTCGCGGCCGGCCGGCGGTCCGGCCCAGCGCTCGCTCGAGCTGCCCCTGGCGCGTGGGTTCGCGTGTTGGTCGGCTTCGTGGTATAGCGGAGGTCTCTCGTGAAAGCGCAGCTCACAGAGCCCGGACCCGGTCCCGCTTCTTTTGTTTTGACCGGAGTGATTGCGCTAGGTACGCTCAGACCTTGTGCCTGGGGTGTGCCCTGATCCTCGTGCGTGCCTTCACACCGCACCTGAGTGACGAAGTGGCCACCGTGATCCGCGCCCCCTTCTGCTTTCCGGCAGGAGTTCGCGGAATCCGACACACCCGACCGCGTGGGTCGGCGACGTTCCAGGTTAGCTTCACCATTCGGCACACAGAAACCGGAGAAGTAGTGCCTACGATCCAGCAGCTGGTCCGCAAGGGCCGGCAGGACAAGGTCGAGAAGAACAAGACGCCCGCACTCGAGGGTTCCCCTCAGCGCCGGGGCGTCTGCACGCGTGTGTTCACGACCACCCCGAAGAAGCCGAACTCGGCCCTGCGTAAGGTCGCGCGTGTGCGTCTGACCAGCGGGATCGAGGTCACCGCTTACATTCCGGGTGAGGGACACAACCTGCAGGAGCACTCCATCGTGCTCGTGCGCGGCGGCCGTGTGAAGGACCTGCCGGGTGTTCGCTACAAGATCATCCGTGGCTCGCTCGACACCCAGGGTGTCAAGAACCGCAAGCAGGCCCGCAGCCGCTACGGCGCCAAGAAGGAGAAGTAAGAATGCCTCGTAAGGGCCCCGCCCCGAAGCGCCCGGTCATCATCGACCCGGTTTACGGCTCCCCCCTGGTGACCTCCCTGATCAACAAGGTGCTGCTGAACGGCAAGCGTTCCACCGCCGAGCGCATCGTCTACGGCGCCATGGAGGGTCTGCGTGAGAAGACGGGCAACGACCCGATCATCACGCTGAAGCGCGCGCTGGAGAACATCAAGCCGACCCTCGAGGTCAAGTCCCGCCGTGTCGGTGGTGCGACGTACCAGGTGCCGATCGAGGTCAAGCCCGGTCGCGCCAACACCCTCGCGCTGCGCTGGCTCGTCGGCTACTCCCGCGCCCGTCGCGAGAAGACCATGACCGAGCGCCTGCTCAACGAGCTTCTCGACGCTTCGAACGGCCTCGGTGCGGCCGTCAAGAAGCGCGAGGACACGCACAAGATGGCCGAGTCCAACAAGGCCTTCGCGCACTACCGCTGGTAGTCGCTACCCACATCGAGACCGAGAGAAGACCGAAGCCTTATGGCTACCACTTCACTTGACCTGGCCAAGGTCCGCAACATCGGGATCATGGCCCACATCGACGCGGGCAAGACGACCACCACCGAGCGGATCCTGTTCTACACCGGTGTGTCGTACAAGATCGGTGAGGTCCACGACGGCGCCGCCACCATGGACTGGATGGAGCAGGAGCAGGAGCGTGGCATCACGATCACCTCTGCTGCCACCACCTGCCACTGGCCGCTGGAAGACGTCGACCACACCATCAACATCATCGACACCCCGGGCCACGTCGACTTCACCGTCGAGGTGGAGCGTTCGCTGCGCGTGCTCGACGGTGCCGTGACGGTGTTCGACGGCGTCGCCGGCGTGGAGCCCCAGTCCGAGACGGTGTGGCGTCAGGCGGACCGCTACGGCGTCCCGCGTATCTGCTTCGTCAACAAGCTCGACCGGACCGGTGCCGAGTTCCACCGCTGCGTCGACATGATCAGCGACCGCCTGGGCGCGCAGCCGATCATCATGCAGCTCCCGATCGGTGCCGAGGCCGACTTCCAGGGCGTCGTGGACCTCGTCCGCATGAAGGCGCTCGTGTGGTCCGCCGAGGCCACCAAGGGCGAGATGTACGACGTCGTCGACATCCCGGCCACCCACACCGAGGCTGCCGAGGAGTACCGCGGCAAGCTCATCGAGACGGTCGCCGAGAACGACGAAGAGATCATGGAGCTGTACTTGGAGGGCGAGGAGCCCACCGAGGAGCAGCTGTACGCCGCGATCCGTCGCATCACCATCGCGTCCGGCAAGTCCAAGGACACCACGGTCACCCCGGTGTTCTGCGGTACCGCGTTCAAGAACAAGGGCGTCCAGCCCCTGCTCGACGCGGTCGTGCGCTACCTCCCCTCCCCCCTGGACGTCGAGGCCATCGAGGGCCACGACGTGAAGGACCCGGAGGTCGTGGTCAAGCGCAAGCCGTCCGACGACGAGCCGCTGTCCGCGCTGGCGTTCAAGATCATGAGCGACCCGCACCTCGGCAAGCTCACCTTCGTCCGGGTCTACTCGGGCCGCCTGGAGTCCGGCACCGCCGTGCTGAACTCCGTCAAGGGCAAGAAGGAGCGCATCGGCAAGATCTACCGCATGCACGCGAACAAGCGTGAGGAGATCGAGTCGGTGGGCGCCGGCGACATCATCGCCGTCATGGGTCTGAAGCAGACCACGACCGGTGAGACGCTGTGCGACGACAAGCAGCCGGTGATCCTGGAGTCCATGGACTTCCCGGCGCCGGTCATCCAGGTCGCCATCGAGCCCAAGTCCAAGGGTGACCAGGAGAAGCTGGGTGTCGCCATCCAGCGTCTCGCGGAGGAGGACCCCTCCTTCCAGGTCCACTCGGACGAGGAGACCGGCCAGACCATCATCGGTGGTATGGGCGAGCTGCACCTCGAGGTGCTGGTCGACCGTATGCGCCGTGAGTTCAAGGTCGAGGCCAACGTCGGCAAGCCGCAGGTCGCGTACCGCGAGACGATCCGTCAGGCCGTCGAGCGCGTCGACTACACCCACAAGAAGCAGACCGGTGGTACCGGTCAGTTCGCGAAGGTGCAGATCGGCATCGAGCCGCTCGAGGGTGGCGACACGTCGTACGAGTTCGTGAACAAGGTGACCGGTGGTCGTATCCCGAAGGAGTACATCCCTTCGGTCGACGCCGGTGCGCAGGAGGCCATGCAGTTCGGCATCCTCGCCGGTTACGAGATGACCGGTGTCCGCGTGATCCTGCACGACGGTGCCTACCACGAGGTGGACTCCTCCGAGCTCGCCTTCAAGATCGCCGGTTCGCAGGCCTTCAAGGAGGCCGCGCGCAAGGCCAAGCCCGTTCTCCTTGAGCCGATGATGGCCGTCGAGGTCACCACGCCCGAGGACTACATGGGTGAGGTCATCGGCGACATCAACTCCCGCCGTGGCCAGATCCAGGCCATGGAGGAGCGGGCCGGTGCCCGCGTCGTGAAGGGCCTCGTGCCCCTCTCGGAGATGTTCGGTTACGTCGGCGACCTGCGCAGCAAGACGTCCGGCCGGGCCAGCTACTCCATGCAGTTCGACTCCTACGCCGAGGTTCCGCGGAACGTCGCCGAGGAGATCATCGCGAAGGCCAAGGGCGAGTAAGCACCGCGTTCACCGCAGTGCGCACCACGCTTTAGGCTTGACCCCGGAGCCTCACGGGTCGTTCCTCCGCATTCGTGGCGGATCGGCCCGGGGCCCGGGACCCAACAGCAAAGATCACCTGGCGCCGATTGAACCAAGGCGTACAGAACCACTCCACAGGAGGACCCCAGTGGCGAAGGCGAAGTTCGAGCGGACTAAGCCGCACGTCAACATCGGCACCATCGGTCACATCGACCACGGTAAGACGACCCTCACGGCCGCCATTACCAAGGTGCTGCACGACGCGTACCCGGACCTGAACGAGGCCACCCCGTTCGACAACATCGACAAGGCGCCCGAGGAGCGTCAGCGCGGTATCACCATCTCCATCGCGCACGTCGAGTACCAGACCGAGGCGCGCCACTACGCCCACGTCGACTGCCCGGGTCACGCGGACTACATCAAGAACATGATCACCGGTGCCGCCCAGATGGACGGCGCGATCCTGGTCGTGGCCGCCACCGACGGCCCGATGCCGCAGACCAAGGAGCACGTGCTCCTGGCCCGCCAGGTCGGCGTGCCGTACATCGTCGTCGCCCTGAACAAGGCCGACATGGTGGACGACGAGGAGATCCTGGAGCTCGTCGAGCTCGAGGTCCGTGAGCTCCTCTCCGAGTACGAGTTCCCGGGCGACGACGTCCCGGTCGTCAAGGTCTCGGCGCTCAAGGCGCTCGAGGGTGACGCCCAGTGGACCCAGTCCGTCCTGGACCTCATGAACGCTGTCGACACCTCCATCCCGGAGCCCGAGCGTGACGTCGACAAGCCGTTCCTGATGCCGATCGAGGACGTCTTCACGATCACCGGTCGTGGCACCGTCGTCACCGGTCGTATCGAGCGCGGTATCCTCAAGGTCAACGAGACCGTCGACATCATCGGCATCAAGACCGAGAAGACCACCACCACGGTCACCGGTATCGAGATGTTCCGCAAGCTGCTCGACGAGGGCCAGGCCGGTGAGAACGTCGGTCTGCTGCTCCGCGGCATCAAGCGCGAGGACGTCGAGCGCGGCCAGGTCATCATCAAGCCGGGCTCGGTCACCCCGCACACCGAGTTCGAGGCGCAGGCCTACATCCTCTCCAAGGACGAGGGTGGCCGCCACACGCCGTTCTTCAACAACTACCGTCCGCAGTTCTACTTCCGTACCACGGACGTGACCGGCGTCGTGACCCTCCCCGAGGGCACCGAGATGGTCATGCCGGGCGACAACACTGAGATGAAGGTCGAGCTCATCCAGCCCATCGCCATGGAAGAGGGCCTGAAGTTCGCCATCCGTGAGGGTGGCCGCACGGTCGGCGCCGGCCAGGTCACCAAGATCAACAAGTGATCTCGGCCCGTAAGGGCTGACCTGGTAGGTCTCTGAATGGCCCGTACGACTTCGGTCGTACGGGCCATTCGGCGTGTCCGGGCGTGTCCGAGGCGGTAGGGCGGGCTCGAAAGTATTCGGCGGGTACGACCCCTGGCTCCCGGGAGCCACTCCCTCCACCATTTGTCATGCCGCTGACCAAATTCGGGTGGAGGGGTGAGGCATGTCCGTGCGTCGGAGGACCGTCCTGGGGGCGGGGCTGGGGGCCGGGCTGGCCACCGTGCCCGCGCTGTCGTCGGGCGTCGCGTGGGCCGGAGGTGAGCGTGCGCCGCGGGTGACCGACCCCGGCGCGTACATCTCCTTCACCGGTGGGGCGTTCTCTCTGGTGGGCGTCCCGGTCGTGGTGAGCCCGGACGATCACCCAGGGGTCGTACGGGTCGCGGGCGACCTCCGTGCCGACCTCGAACGGGTGACGGGGACCCGGTCGGGCGCCACGATCGCCCGCCGCGCCGTCCTCGTCGGCACGATCGGCCGCAGCCCGCTGATCGACGGCCTCGTGGCCGCCGGGAAGCTGGACGTGACGGGGGTCAGGGGGCGTTGGGAAACCTCGCTCCAGACGGTGGTCGAGCATCCGATGCCCGGGGTGGAGAAGGCCTTCGTCATCGCGGGCAGCGACCCGCGCGGCACGATCTTCGGGGCGTACGACGTCTCGTACGGGCTCGGGGTCTCCCCCTGGTACTGGTGGGACGACGTGCCGCCGGTACGGCGGGCCGGGGCATGGGTCCTGCCGGGCAGGTTCACCCAGGGGACCCCCGCCGTGAAGTACCGCGGCTTCTTCATCAACGACGAGAACCCGGCCCTCGGCACCTGGGCGCCCGCCTACTTCGGACCCGGTAAGGCCCCCGGCTACCCCGGTGGCTTCACCGCGGACTTCTACGCCCGGGTGTTCGAGGTGCTGCTCCGGCTGAAGGGCAACTACCTCTGGCCGGCGGTGTGGGGGCGGGCCTTCGCCGAGGACGACCCGGAGAACCACCGGCGGGCCGCCGACTACGGCGTTGTCATGGGCACGTCTCACGAGGCGCCCATGATGCGTGGCATCGAGGAGTGGAACCGGCACGCGACGGCCGGCGCCGACCCCTACGGGGGCACGGGCGAGTGGTCGTACCTCCGCAACCCCGAGGCGATCCGGGCCTACTGGCGGGCCGGCATCCAGCGCATGGTCGACGAGGGGTTCGAGGGTGTGGTCACGCTCGGCATGCGCGGCAACGGCGACACCGGCCTGCCCGACGGCGACGGCATCGAGCTGATGCAGGAGATCATCACCGCGCAACGCCGGATCATCGAGGAGGTGACGGGCCGGCCGGCCGCCGAGACCCCCCAGGTGTGGACCCTGTACAAGGAGGTCCAGCGCTACTGGGACCGCGGCCTGCGCGCCCCGGACGACGTCACGGTCGTCCTGACGGACGACAACTGGGGCAACATCCGCAAGCACCCCTCGCCCCAGGAGCCGCGCGGCGGCGGATACGGCCTCTACTACCACTTCGACTACGTGGGCGCGGGCCGCAACTACAAGTGGGTGGACACGGCGAACCTCCGCAACGTCTGGGACCAGCTCCACCAGGCGCACGCCTACGGCAACCACGGCCTGTGGGTGGCCAACGTGGGCGACCTGAAGGGCAACGAACTCCCGACGGAGTTCTTCCTCACCTACGCCTGGGACCCGTCGCGCTGGGACGTCGACCGGCTGGGGGAGTGGGAGCGGCGGTACGCGCGGCAGAACTTCGGCGCCGCGGTGGCCGACGACGCGGCCGAAGTCCTCGCCCGGTACGGCCAGTTGCAGGCGCGCCGCAAACCCGAGCTGCTGAACCGCCGGATCACCCTCTCCGACACCGGCGAGGTGGTGTACGACGACCAGCAGACGCCCTTCTCCTTCGGCCACCGCGAGCTGGAGCGGGTCACCGAGGAGTGGCGCGAGCTGGACGGACGGGCGGCGAGGATCGCCCGCCGGCTGCCGGAGGCGAGCCGGGACGCGTGGTTCGAACTGGTCGGGTACGAGGTGGCGGCGACCGCGAACCTGTACGCGCTGCGGGAGGCCGAGTTCACCAACCTGCGCTACGCCCGGCAGGGCCGGGCGGCGACGAACGACCGCGCGGCGGACGCGGAGCAGGCCCTGCTCCGGGACTTCGCCCTGGCCGACCGCTTCAACTCCGAGGTGGCGGGCGGCAAATGGCGCGGCTTCCAGACCCAGCCGCACATCGACTACGGCGACGTGGCCCGGTACGGCCCCAACGCGCCCTGGCAGCAGCCGGAGAAGGACAACGTGGCACTGCCGGACGTGCTCTTCCCCGCGGTACGGCGGATCGAGGTGCCGCAGGCCGCCGGGCTGGGCGTCTGCGTGGACGGCTCACCGGACGCGGGGGCCGGGGAGCTGCCGCCGTTCAGCCCGTACCAGACCCGGCCGCAGCAGTACGTCGAGGTGTTCAACCGGGGCCGTACGCCCTTCGACTACCGGGTGGAGAGTTCGGTCCCGTGGCTGGTGGTGGACCGGCCGCGGGGCCGGGTGGAGCAGCAGGTGCGGGTGGAGGTACGGGTGGACTGGTCCCGGGCGCCGGACGGGCGGTCCTCAGGGACGCTCACGGTGAGCGGGGCGGGGGAGTCGGTGACGGTGCGGTGCGTGGCGGAGCAGCCACCGGCGCGGGGATCGCACGGGTCACGGGGGCTGCGGGGGTTCGTCGAGGCGGGCGGCTATGTGGCGATCGACGCGGAGCACCACGACCGTGCGGTGGGGTGGTGGCGCCGGCTGCCGGGCATCGGGCGGACCGGGGCCGGGATGACGGCGTGGCCGGTGACGGGCGGCTGGGGCGGCTCCGCGGCCTCCTGGCCCCGGCTGGAGTACGAGGTGAGCCTGGTGTCGGCGGGGGAGGTGACGGTGTGGGCGTACCTGTCCCCGCGCAACCCGTCGCTCGGCTCCCCGGGGCTGCGCTACGCGCTGTCCTTCGACGACGACGAACCCCAGTCGGTCGACATCACCGCGGGCGCGGACGACGGCCTGCTGAACACGGTGTGGGCGCGGAACACGTCCGACAACGTGAACCGGACGGCGACCCGGCACACCCTGACGGCCGGGACCCACCGCCTGAAGTTCTGGTCGGTGGACCCCACGGTGGTGGTGCAGCGACTGCTGATCGACACGGGCGGCCTGACCCCGACCTACCTGGGGCCGCTGGAGAGCCGGCGGCTCTAGGGTCCCGTCGGTGGCGTGGCGCAGGTCAGCGGGCGGGCCGCAACAGTGCCACCGCCCGGTCGAACGCCGAGTCCCGGTTCTTCGCGAACTCCTCGTCGGTGAACACCGGTTCGGTGATGTCCGGCGGGATGCCGGCGCCGTCGAAGGTGCGGCCGGTGCGGGTCAGGAACTCCTCGTTCGGGAGCCAGGCCGCCATGCCGTCGGGGAGGTAGCGGACCAGGATGTCCGAGAAGACGCCCTGGGTCGGCTGTCCGATGCGGACCGTGCGGCCCGGACGGTCGATCAGGGCCTGGGTGAAGGTCTCACCGGCGCTGATCGTCGAGCCGCCGGTGAGGAGGGCGACCGGGCCGGTGTAGCGGGGGCCGCGGGCCGGGGTGACGCGCACCGGCTCGGGCGGGGTGTGACGGGACGGGTCGGCGGGGTCGTTGCGGACGCGCTTGGAGTAGGCGACGTACGGGGTGTCGGTCAGCCGTTCGGCGATGTGGATGCCGAGGGCGTCCGAGCCGCCGCCGTTGACGCGCAGATCGATGATCAGACCGCGCAGGGAACGCGTGCGGGCGGGGGTGAGGACGGTGTTCAGCATCCGGTCGAGTTCGGTGAGGTCGGCGGCGTACGAGTCGTCGTCCGGGTCGTACCCGTCGAAGTCGGCGATCCGGAGGTAGCCCAGGCCGCCGTCGAGGTCCGCGTAGGTGATGAGGCCGTCCGCGAAGTCCTGCCGGCCGGTGGCCCCCTTCAGGTCGCGGGCGACGACGAACTTCTTGACCCTGGAGTCGAGTTCCCGGCCCGGCGCGGTGGTGCCCGGCCGCACCACACCGTAGGTGCGGTCGCCGTCCTGGACGAGGACGTGCGCGTCGTGCAGGGGTTCGATCATGCGGCTGAAGATGCCGAAGAGCTCGGAACGGGGGGTGTTCTCGTGCACGAGCGGCCGGTAGTGGTCCCGTACCGCGTGCCAGTCGATGCCCTTGGCCGCGAAGAAGGGGTAGTTCTCCTCGAAGGACTGCCAGAAGACGTCGAAGGAGGCGCGGGGGTCGGTCGAGGACGGGCGGGTGCAGGCGGCCGGCAGCGCGCTGATCCGCGTGAGCCGCCGGTGCCCGACCGCGCTGTCGTCGCCGAGCAGGGCGTGCCGGGTGTCGGAGGCGAGCCGCAGGGTGAGGACGTCACCGTCGGAGTCGTACGTCCCCTGTTCCGCCCTCGCCTTCGAGAAGTCCCCCTTGAGGCAGCTGACGGCGGTCGTCTGGTACTCCTGCATGCCCCGTGCGCCCACGGTGACGAGGGTCCCGTAGCCGTCGGTGCGCCACACGCCGTCCAGGCCCGTGCCGGTGCCGGGCGCTCCCGGTGCCGTGGCGGCGAGGGCGAGGGCCAGGAGGAGAGCTGCGGTCCCGACGACGTTTCGCACGATGGCGTCCTTCCACCCACACGCGACTGACGCTTGTGCCCTCACGTTGCCGGACGTCGGGGCTCCCGGCCATCCGGCAGACGGGGGACTCCGGGGCCGTACGGAGCGAGCCGCTCCGAGGCCGGTCGCGTAGATTCTCCGGATGACCGTGCTGCGTGGCGCCTCCGTGGCCCTCCGCCCCAGCGTGCGCGAGGACATCCCTCCCCTGGCCGCCATTCGGGCCACACCGGAAGTGCGCGCACGATGGCGGGGCGGGGACGATCTCGAGGCAGACGTCGCAGCAGACCTCGAAGACCCTGACACCCGGTGCCTGACCGTCGACCACGGACGGCGGATCATCGGCATGATCCAGTGGTACGCCGAGGAAGAGCCGGACTACCGGCACGCCGGCATCGACCTCTTCCTCGATCCCACGGTGCACGGCAGGGGGCTGGGCACCGACGCCGTACGGACACTGGCCCGGCATCTCGTCGACGTCCACGGCCACCACCGCCTGATCATCGACCCGGCGGCCGACAACATCGCGGCGATCCGCTGCTACACCAAGGTCGGCTTCAGGCCGGTCGGCATCATGCGGCAGTACGAGCGCGGCCCGGACGGCACCTGGCACGACGGCCTCCTGATGGACCTCCTGGCCACCGAACTGGTGCGCTGAGCGCTCCGCGCGAGCACTTATGCGGGCTGCTCGAAGAGCTCGGCCGTGGTGGTGGCCGTGGCGGCGCGGGTCAGCCAGGTGGTGAGGGTGTCGTGGTCGTCGCAGGAGGTGATGCGGTCACGGGCTTCGTCGCCGACGTCGACGCCACGGCCGCCGAGGACGACGAGGAGGGCTTCGGCGAGGCCCTCGGCGCGCAGGGCCTGAGCCGTCTGGGACTGGAAGATGGAGAGGTCGACGGCCATGAGGTGCCTCCAGAGGTCCGCGGCCGGCGTCTTGCCCAGGCCTTGTTCGGTCAGCTCGATGTAGATGCTCGCGGTGTCTTCGTCGTCGGCCTGCAGGCCCTTCGGGGCGGCTGCCAGTGCCGTGAGGGGAGTCGGGGTCTCTCGTCGTCGTCGTGCGGACCTGGGGGTCATGCCGCTTCCTGCAGCGGCTGGTGGGGACGGCAGTCACGGCAGTGGCCGGGCTCCGCCGCGCGGAACGGGCGGTCGCAGCCGTCGCAGTCCTGGAAGGGGAGCGGGCGCGGCGGGGCGGGCGGCGGTGGCGGAGGCAGGTGCTCGGTGAGGCGGTGGGCCAAGAAGCCCGCCGGGTGCAGGAGCGGCTCGGTCGGGAGGCCGGACGTGAGGGCGCGGCGTACGGCTTCGGGCGTGGCGCCGCGTTCCAGCCAGGCGTCGACCGCCGGGGCGAGCCGTCGTACCTCGCGTTCGGGGAGGAGGAGGCGGGGGTCGTCGTGGTGGAGGCGGGCGAGGAGGGTGGCGGCTGGGCGCTGCGGGTCGGGGGCGCTGCGCGTGGGTTCCGGCAGAGGCGGCTTCGGCGGGCGCGGCGGCGGTGCTGCCGGGAGGTGTGCCCGCTCTGGGCGCGGTGCCGGTGCCGGTGCCGGTGTCAGTGGCGGTGGCGGCGTAATCTCGCGTACCTCCTCCGCCCCCGTCGGCCGGTTGTACGACACCGTCCGCGAGACCACCCGGCCGTTCGGTAGCCGCTCACGCGTCCGGGACAGGTAGCCGTGGGCCTCCAGTTCGCGCAGCGCCGCCGCGATCCGCACCTCTCCCTCCGGGAAACGCGCGGTCAGGGACTTGATGTCCACGCGGGCGCCGGTCGGCAGCGACTGGATGTGCCCCGCGAGTCCGATCGCGGTGAGGGAGAGTTCGCGGTGCTGGAGAAGGCGGTTGTCGACCACCGTGTACCGGGTGGTGAGCCGGACGTTCACGTGGGTCACCCCGTACGAGGGGTTCGACCCCGGAACGGCTGACCGGGCGCGCGAGGGCGCGCTAGTGTGCTCTGCATCCATCGGGAAGTTGCAGTCTTCCTAGGTGGTCAGGCCCTCGATCGGGATCGCTACTCCCGGCCGGGGGCCGTCGTATGTGCGGGGGTGGCCGTCTGCGTGCTCGCACGGTCACCCGGTGTCGTCGCGGCGAGCATATGCCGGGCAACCGGCACCGAATCCAGCCCAGTTGGCCATGTTCACTCCGGAGGGTGACGGGCGGCGGCGGGGAGGCGGGTGGGGTTGGGTAGGGGGATTTCCCTGGGTTTTTTAACTACTTTGAGGCGGGCGTCACCGCCTCGCGGCGGACCGCGTGACGGTCGGTTCAGGGGGTGGCGAATCTCTGTTCGCGTCACTCGGTGTGGTCGCCTGCGCCTACCGTGATCAGTGACGGAGTCGCTGCGTACGGTCACTGTCCGCTGCTTGTCCGGTGTCGGGCGGGCTGTCGGACGCGGCCGCACGGGTAGGGCGCCGTCGAGGCACGGTCGTACGACGGAGGGGTCCGGGATGAGCGTGGACGGCGCTGTGGTGCGACTCAGGAGCGAGGCGGACGAGCCGGGTTGGGAGGTGGATCCCGACGACGAGTGGGGTGTCGCGGTCATCGCGACCGTCGGGCGGCAGCTGAAGCTGCGGCGGGAGGCAGTGGGGATGCGGGCCGCCGAGTTCGGGGTGGCGGTCGGGTACGGCGAGGACATGGTCTACAAAATCGAGGGTGGGAAGCGGATTCCGCGGCCGGAGTATCTGGACAGGGCGGACGAGGTGCTGGGGGCGGAGGGGCTGCTCTCGGCGATGAAGGAGGACGTACGGCGGGTCCGGTACCCCAAGAAGGTGCGTGATCTGGCCCAGTTGGAGGCGAGGGCGGTGGAGCTCCAGCTCTACGACCCGCTCAACATCCACGGGTTGTTGCAGACACCCGAATACGCGCGCGGGCTGCTGCTGATGCGTCGCCCGGCGTACACCGGGGACGAGGTGGAGCGGTTCATCGCCGCGCGCGTGGCCCGCAAAGCCGTCTTCGAGCGGGACCCGGCGCCCGAACTCAGCTTCGTTCTGGAGGAGTGGACGCTCCGGCGTCCGCTCGGCGGGCGGACCGTGCTCCGTCAGCAGCTGGAACACCTCCTGGAGGTGGCGCAGTTGCGGAACGTCGAGCTTCAGGTGATGCCGATGGACCGTGAGGAGCACGCGGGGCTGGCCGGCGGAATCGAGGTGTTGAAGTCCGAGGACGGCTCGGCGGTGGGCCGTTCGGTAGCAGTGGCCGGCGGCCGACCGGTGTTCGACGCGAAGCAACTCCGTATCCTTGAGCTGCGGTACGGCATCATCCGGGCGCAGGCGCTCACGCCACGTGAGTCGACGGCCTTCATCGAACAACTGCTGGGGGAGACATGATCCGCAAGACCACGGCCGAGGACGCCTCCGGTCTGACGTGGTTCAAGAGCAGCTACAGCAGCAGCAGTGAAGGCGACTCCTGCGTCGAAGTCGCCCTCGGTCCCGCCACCGTCCACATCCGCGACTCGAAGAACACCGCGACCCCGTCCCGCGGCCCCCACCTCACCTTCCCGCCCGCCACCTGGACGGCCTTCCTCTCCCACGCGGCCGCCGCCGGGGAGTGAGGTACGCCTGCGCCGCTCCGCGAGGTCGGCGACCCTTCCGGGCGGCCCTCGCGGTCGAGTGCGCTCTTCAGCAGGGCGCGCTGCACGTCAGTGATGAGCGGGGCGGTGTCCAGGGTGGCGTGAGCCTGTGCGCGGAGGACGCGGTCTACTCCGCGTTGTTCCCGCCACCACCCTGTTGCTGCTGACCCTCCGGCCTTACCGCGTCCTTCGCCTTCTTCGCGAGGTCGTCGTCCAGCTTCTTGAACTCGCGGACCACGGTGTCGGACATGTCGGCGAGGGAGTCGATCTGCTTGGTGATGTCCTCGCGGCCGTCGTGCCAGTTGGACTCGAAGTCGTCGAGGGCGTTGTAGACCGTGCTGCTGCCGACGTCGTCCTGGTAGGACTCGAACATCTTCTTGGTGTGGTTGAGACGCTCCTTGATGGAGCGCAGCTTGCGGCCGTAATCCTCCAGCTCGCTCAGCGGTATCGCGAGGTCGCTCTTGCCGTTGCCCACGTGACCGTCCCCCGTTCGCGCATCTCGTAGTCTGGGCCGCACCGTATATCAGATCATCGGACGGGGGCGGCGTACAGCATGGCGCGCTATATGGAGACGCTCACCATCGAGCGCGGCGGTTTCCGGATCAAGGTGCCGGAGTCGTGGTGGGAGTTCGACGTGCGGCCGGAGTCGCGGGACGACTCGATCCGGCGGATGGTGAACGAGCGCGTCGCCCAGCACCCGGAGCTGGCGCAGTACCGGGACACGTACGTCGGCTTCCTGCGCAAGTCCGCGGCCGACGCGTGGAAGTCGGGCGCGATGTACTGCGGCTGCATGGCGGAGAGCTTCGGCGGGGACACCCCGATCACGGGCTCGGTAACGGTGTCGCTGGTCGGCGGCCGGACCCGGGAGGGCGCGCCGCTCTCCAACGACCCCGCCGCCATCGCCGCCCAGCTCGCCCCCAAGGAGGCCCACCGGGAGGGCGACTCCTGGCGCAAGGTGACGACCGTCGACATCCCGGGAGTCGGTCCGGCCGCCCGGACGTACGGCATCGAGGACATCCCGGTCCCCGAGGACAGCCTGGGCCGCACGATCCGCGCGGTCCTGATGCAGACGTTCATCCCGGTCCCCGGCCAGGAGGGCAAGGTCGCCCTGGTGGCCGGCAGCAGCCAGGTCCTCGACCTCGCAGACTCCTTCTTCGACATCTTCGACGCGATCACGTCGACGTTCCGGTTCGCGGACTGAGCGGGCCGGTGAGGTGCGCAATATCGAGAAGGTCATGAGCAAGGAGGAGTGGGCCAGTGGTGCCGGTTGACGAATTGGGCGGGTGGTACGAACGACTGCGTGCCGAACTGGACCCGGCGCGTTATTCGGTCGAGTGGCAGGGCCCGGCGCAGGGCCGTTCTCCGCAGGCCGCCGTTCTGAACGTCGACGGCCCCGATTGCCTCGCCCAGTTGACCGTGTGGGACACAGGCGAGGCTCAGCTGGCCCTGGGAGACGTGCCCAGCGGCGCGGTCTCCGACGAGCATCTGCGGCTGTCGGACGCGGCAGCGCTGGCTGCTACGGTCAGCCGGATGACGGGGTGGGTGACGAGGGGCCGGGGTACGGGTGTCTGACCCACGTCACCCTGCCCTGAACCGCAGGGACAGTGTGGCTCGGCCCGGTGGCCGGTAAATGGTTGACGTAAGTGTCGAATTGGGTCGGCTGTCCGATCTCGACGAACTCAGCGGCCAAGCTGTGGAGGGAGTCCTCACCGCCGCCGGGTGGACGGGAGAGCGCCGGAACCCCGCGAAGGCCTGGGCCACCACCTGGCGGCGCGAAGGCGCCAGCGCATGGGTGCAGGGGAACGCACCTGTGGAGGTGCAGTTCACTCTCTGGCACCGCGACGTCGAGGACGAACGGGTGGACCCGGACACCTACATCGAAGAGATCTATGAAGCGGCAGTGGCGGAACTCCCCACGGTCGTCTCGCAGCTGCCTGACAGGTGGCGAGGACTTCATCGATCACCGGGCGTGGCTCGTCGCGGACAAGGTCGTTCTGGCCGGGGTCAAGCACAGTGACACCGACGCGCCTGTCCAACTCGTCGTCGTACTTCGCGAGGACACCCCCGATGCCGACGACGAGGATGACGACTGGGCGTGACGCGCCCGAGGCCGACGGCGTCTGCAGGGCTGGCTTCCGGGCATGACTCCATGACCTCTGACCCGACCTCCGTATCGCCCCCCTCGGCCCCCTCCGCTGTGTACCGCCTCCTGGCCGGCACGGGGCACCTGCGGACGTTGCGCCTGGGAGATTCGCTGATCGATCTCAAGCGCCGGCAGTTCCAGGGACCGCAGGTCGCTCTGCCGGACGTGTTCGAGGCCGAGTGGACCGGTGACCCCAAGGCGCCCAGGGTCGAGTTCGCCTCCGACTATCCGGGTGCCCCGATCCTGAGCCGACGCCTTGTCGACCGGGTCGGGCAGGAGCGGCTGGAGCAGGCCGGGCGGCTGGTCCCCGTCCGTACGCCGGGTCCCGTACAGGACGAGTACGCCCTGTACGTGGTGGAGCCTCTCGTGGACTGCGTGGACACTCGCAGGTCGGACCGGCCGAAGAAAGCCACCGGGGAGATGAGGAAGATGGTCTTCCGTTCAGAGGCGGTGCCTGCCGAGTTGCCGGCGTTCCGGGTTCCGCAGTTTCCCGTCGCGGTGTGCTGGACCGGCTGGATGCGTGATCTGCTGGGCGAGATCCTCGGAGACGGTCTGGAGACCCGCCTGCTGTGGTCACCGGATCCCTCGGCGGCTCCGCACCCCGATCCGTGGGGCTTGTGATCCCGGCACGCGCGGCGCTCCCGATCGGCCGGTCCTCTGACCTGTATGGATGGGTGACGCGATGTCTGGCACGTCCCGGCGGGGCCCGGCGGTCTACCGGCTCCTGCCGAGCCTGAGCGACTACGAGACGCTGCGTCTGGACGGTGCCGACCAGAGCAGGCTCATGCGGTGGCAGCGGAGCGGGGACGAAGCGGACCGGCCGACCGCGCTGCGTGCCGAATGGATGGACGACTCCGCGCCGAAGAGCGAGTTCCCGAGCGGCAGTCCCGGAGCGCCCGTGCTCAGCCGCCGTCTGGCCGAGGAGTTCGGGGACGAACTGCTGTCGGCCGGGAGCCTGGTACCCGTCGAGATCCGCAACGGCAAGGGCGACGACTACGTCCTGTACCTCGTCGATCAGGTGGTCGACTGTCTCGACCCCCGCAGGTCGTCCAAGCCGAAGCGGAACGGCGAGATCAAGAAGCCCGTGTACCGTCCCGAGGCACTGCCGACCCGGCTGCCTGCGTTCCGCCTGCCGCAGTTTCCTCGTGCCGTCCAGTGGAACGGTTGGGCCGTCGAGCGGTTGCTCGACCTCGCGGGGGACCAGATCGAGGCCCGTCTCACCTGGTCGGAGGATCCCGCGGCCAAGCCCCATCCCGACCCCTGGGGATTCTGACGAGTAGGGCGCTGCCAGGGGGACCGTGCGCGCCTTGTCCGACGCAGGGCCTCAGCGCAAGGTCGGTACCCCGCCCCCCTCGGCCCGCGTCAGCGTGACCCCGGGCAGGCCGCGCAGTCGGCGTTCCGCGAGGGACGTGAGGTGGTCGGCGGTGGGTGGGGTGGTGCCCAGGCCGATGGCGTAGCGGAGCGGGGTCGTGGTGAAGGGGCGGGGCCAGGCGTGGCAGTCGGGAGCCGACGTCGAGAGGTCGGTGACGAGCGCGCGCATCCTGCCGCGCACCCGGCCCTCGTCCGCGTCCGGCCCCACCGTCAGGACCGCCCAGGCCGCGTGGCGGCGGTGGAGCGGGGGAGGGGTGAGGAGCTCGGCCCTGGGGTAGGGGTCCGTGGTCGCGTCCAGCAACTCCCAGGCGCGGAACAGCTCCTGGGTCACCAGGTCGCGCATGCCCGCCGTGACCTGGTCGGTGCAGGGGCGGACAGGGGCGGAGGGCGTCGTGATGGTCAGGGGCAGAAGGGGCAGGAGGCGATCGGCTGTCCCGCCCACCGGCTCCCGCCAGTCCCAGGCCGCCCACGTCGCGAAGAAGTGCCGTAGGAGAGCGCCCGGTGCGAGGTCGCCGGCCTCGGCCGTGGTGCGGGCGGCCAGGACGGACCAGGCGAGGCCCGGCAGCCCGCCGAACGGTGCCGAGTCCAGGCCCCGGGCCTTCGCCCACTCCTTGACCTGCCTGGCCAGCCGGGTGAAGGCAACCCCGTGCCCGCCCGCCGACGCCAGCACCGCCTCCGCGTCGCTCACCGCGCTGAGCGCGATCGCGGCGTCCTCGCCCAGCTCGGTCCGGCGTGAGACCGCCTCGGCGGGGGCCGTCGCACCCGTGGTGACCACGACCAGGTCGACGTCCAGGCCGCCGGTCCGCAGCCGCAGACCGGGGACGCGGGCCCCGACCACCTCGCGCACATCCGCCGCCTCGGGGAGGACGGCGGCCAACCGCGCCTGTACGGCGGAGAGTTCGACCGTGCCCGGCAGCACCGCGACCAGGTCCAGGTCCGCGCCGGGCAGCGCGCAGCCCATCCGCCGGGAGCCGACGACATGGACCACGCCGTCGGGGAACGCCTCCCCGATGCGGTGGGTGGTCTCCTCGGCCACCCGCGCCACCCTGTCCTCGGCACCGGCACCGGCACCGGCACCGGCACCGGCACCGGCACCGGCACCGGCCTCGTCGACCCGCGCGGCCTCCTCCGCCCACCGCACCTCGCCCGTTCCCAGCGTCACCGTGGCCCGCACCCGCATCGGCTCGTCCCCGCGTCGCGACAGCAGGGCCAGCTCGCCGACTCTGACCGGCATCGGGGCGAGCCGGGCCGCGCAGGCGGCGGCCAGGGCGTTCGGGTCGGTGGTGCGGCCCAGGCTGAGGTGCGGGGTGAACCCGGGGCGGCGGCCGCCGCAGCGGGGGAAATGGCGCAGGAGCGTGCGGTGCAGGTCGGCCCAGGGCTTCTCGCCCGCGGCCGCGGGGTCGAGCCAGACGGTCGCGTCGTCCCGGTGGCCGAACCAGTGCACCCCCTCCAGCCGGGCGTCGAAGGGCGCGGTGTCGGCCGTCGCCAGCACCGCCACCGCCCGCTCGAAGGCGTGTTCCGGTACGAATCCGAAGAGCAGGTTCACATGCGGGGGCCAGCGTCGGACCTGCGGGTCGTGGTCCCGGCGGATCTCCTGCAGCGGGGCCCACAGCTCCTCGGGCGGGAGCCACGCCAGCGCCGTACGGGGCGTCGGTCCTTCGGTGAGGAAGTCCTCCGCCTCCGCCTCCGGAGCGCCCACCGCCAGCTCGGCCAGGACACCGTAGTGGTCGGAGATGTACGTCCCCTCCGCCGAGGGCACGTCACCGCACAGGTCGGCGTGCCGAACCCGCAGCGCCGCCCCGCGCAGCAGTACCCGGTCCAGCCGCGAGGCCCGGCCCGTCAGCGACGAGACCGCGGCCAGCGGATTGCGGCCCGGGTCGAAGGTCGGGGTCGTGTCGTCGGCGCCGTGCACCTCGCTCCACGCGTCCCGCAGGCCCAGGGTCAGCTGCGGTGCGGAGCCGCCGTCGTTGAAGTCGCCCATCAGCAGCAGATCGGCTTCCACGCCCGCCAGGCCCTCGGCGACGCGGGTGAGTTCCGCCGTGCGCCGGTCGGCGCCGTTCTCCGAATGGTCGCTGCTCAGATGGGTCGCCGCGACGACCACGGGCCGTCCGGCCGCCGCCACCACGAGGGCGGTCACCGCCTTGTGCGGGCCCAGTTCGTGGTGCGCCGCCTCGATGACGGGCAGCCGGCTCAGGAGCAGCAGCCCGCACGCGTCGACGTCCCGCCCCCTCGGGTCCGTGCCCAGGGTCCAGTCCGCCCGTACCCATTCCTCGGCCAGCAGCAGGGCGAGGAGTTCCGCCTCCACCTCCTGCAACGCGATCACGTCCACGTCCGCGTCGCGCAGCGCCCGCAGCAGCAGAGGCCTGCGCCGGGCGGTGTCGATGCGGTCGGCGTCGTACCGGTCCCAGAGCGTGTTCCAGGTCAGTACCCGGGGACCCCCCGACGCCCGGGTACCGCCGGACCGGTCCTCGCGCCGGGAGGAGGCGGGCCCCCAGTCCGCGCCGTCCCACGCGTACGGCGTGCGGGCCGTGAAGAACGGTGCCCGCAGCAGCCGGGCCTCCCGGACCCGCCCCGCCTCCGTCGCGTCGATCCGGTCCACCCCCGTGGCCCGGTCCCACACCACCTCGCCGTCGGCCTCGATGAACAGCACCCGGTGCCAGGGGATCTCACCCCCGGGCACGAACGCGGGCAGCGGGACACGCTTCGGCGCGGCGTCGCGCCGGCGGACGCCGAGGACGAAGCGGGCCGGGTCGAAACGCGCGTCCCAGCGCACCCGGTGGTAGATCTCCTCGCTCGTACGCACGCGTCAGACCTCTTCTTCCACGGTCCCGGCCGCCCCGATGTACCAGGTGCGGTGGGCGTCGCCGGGATACGGCGGGACGAAGCGCCGCAGCTGGCCGGTGAGCACGTCGGGCGGCACCGGGTGCTCGCGGCGGGTGTTGCGCCGTACCAGTTCGTCCTCGTCGACCAGGACCACGGCATGGGTGATCAGGGCGTCCCGGCGGTGGGCGATGCCGTGCACCAGCGAGCGCTGCTGCTGGGTGAGGGACGTGGCGTCCCACACCACGGTCCCGCCGCCGGCCAGGGCCCGGTCCAGCCGGTCGAGCCCGTCGCGGAGCACCTCGCCGTTGGCCCGCTGGTCGGCGCGTGAGCCACGCGCCTCGCGCAGGTCGTCCAGGGAGACGTAGGCGTCCACGCCCGCCAGTCCCCGCGCGAAGGTGCTCTTGCCGCTGCCGGCCGGACCGACCGTCTGGATCAGCCTCGGGAACACGCCGGACCGCCATCGCCAGGTCGCGGCGACGGCCTCGTCGGCACTGCCGATCCGCCCCAGCGCGTACGCCTCCCGGGCCTCGGCCCGGCACCGGGCGGCCGTGTCGGCCGGCAGCCCGGCGAACGTCTCCCGCAGGCCGAGGCTCCGTACGTCCTCGGCGTGCAGCGCCGACCACTCCACCTGCTCGCGCGCCTCCCGCGTGCCCGCCGTGGCCCGGGCGACCGCGTGCAGCAGGCCCAGGTCGGCGGCGTACGAAAGGCGCACCAGGCCGGTCCGCCGGTCCTCGTCCGGATACGGCCGGTGCAGCGCCGGGTGCAGCCCCACGAGGTCGGCGACCCGGCGCGCGAGCGGCAGGCCCGTCAGCGGGGCGAGCCGCGCCGCCAGCCGCCCCCGCCGCGCGCCGTGCAGCAGCGCGGCCAGGACGCCGGCCAGTCGGTCGTCCCCCAACCGCCCCGCCGGATCGAAGCGGTCGACGGCCCGTGCGTCGCCCTCGCCGGGCAGCCCCACGGCGTTCTCCAGCGCCCGCACGTCGACGGCAGCTCCGGACCGGACCGCCCACAGGGCCGCCCCCGCCCCTAGCCGGTTCTCCACGACGGCCGCGTGCATCCAGTGCGTGTCCGTCCGCACGTGTCCCGCGCGCACCCACTTGGCCACGCGCTCCCCGAACTCCGGCGCGTCGAACCCGTCCGCGACCCGGACGACGTACCCCTCCTGCCGCTCGGGGTCCAGCCGCAGGGCGCGCA
This sequence comes from Streptomyces sp. NPDC021562, assembly GCF_040640875.1. Classification (NCBI taxonomy): domain Bacteria; kingdom Bacillati; phylum Actinomycetota; class Actinomycetes; order Kitasatosporales; family Streptomycetaceae; genus Streptomyces; species Streptomyces sp. NPDC021562. Next base: position 15,776 of record NZ_JBFACN010000012.1, on the reverse strand, counting down.
GCGCCCGCTCGTCGAACACGCCCCGCCACAGCACCCGGGGAACGGGGACGCCGAGCCCGCGCAGGAAGACCACCGTCCGGTCCCAGTCCAGGCAGCGGCCCTGCCCGTCCCACACCGAGAAGCCGTAGAAACAGCTCTCCAGTTCGTCGTACGCGATCGAGTGCCGGGCGAACATGTTCTCCCCGCACACCCGCCACCCGTCCGGGATCGCGTGGCCGATGCGGGCCTGGAGCGCCTTGACCCAGGTCCGGGAGGGGTGCGGGGCCGAATCCAGCGAACGGGCGTGCAGGCCGTCCGCGTAAAGTGTGGTGTTCTCGCCGTCGAGCTTCTCCGTCACGACGACCTCGCGGCCGCGCAGACCGGACAGGTCGGTGACCCGGAGGTCGTCGGCGGTCGCGCCGGGCGACCAGGGCAGATGCCGGGTCCGTGGATAGTGCGTACGCATGGTGAACGTCCCCCGTGACAGCCGTTGTGCCTGCTCAGCGTAGGAGTGCGCAGTGGCGCGGGGCGAGCGGATTACGCCGCGGCCGGGACCGGCCGGGGTCTCGGGATCGCCACTGCGGAGGGTCCTGGTTTGACCTTCGTCACTCCGGGGGTATGCTCCCCGGCCCGATTGGCCAGCCCCCCGCCCCGTATGGCAGACTGTCGGAGTTGCTCGGTCGAGTGTTGATGCTGCGCGCCTCCCGCCGGGAGGACCGGAAGCGAGTCCCACAGTACTCGTCGTCCTAACTGCCACCACGGCAGCGCTGGGACGGACGTACGGGAATCTTTCGGGAAGTGCGGTGCGGCACCGGCCAGGCACCCGGTGGGCCTTCCGCCCCCGGTCTGCGGTTCCGGAAGGGCCGTGTGCATTCCCGCAGGGATGTTCGAACAAGGGGCATCTGTGTCAGCGGGAGCGCGACACGCCCGACCGCGTGGGTCGGAGGAGAAGGCGGAACCACCGGGTTCCGGAGCGTAAGAAGAGACAGGACTACTGAGTAGCCATGGCGGGACAGAAGATCCGCATCCGGCTCAAGGCCTACGACCACGAGGTCATCGACTCCTCGGCGAAGAAGATCGTCGAGACGGTGACCCGCACTGGTGCGTCGGTCGCGGGCCCGGTGCCGCTGCCCACTGAGAAGAACGTGTACTGCGTCATCAAGTCGCCGCACAAGTACAAGGACTCGCGCGAGCACTTCGAGATGCGCACCCACAAGCGCCTGATCGACATCCTCGACCCGACCCCCAAGACCGTTGACTCCCTGATGCGACTCGACCTCCCGGCCGGTGTCGACATCGAGATCAAGCTCTGAGGCCGGTGATCTGAGAATGGCTAAGCAGATCAAGGGCATCCTGGGCGAGAAGCTCGGCATGACGCAGGTGTGGGACGAGAACAACCGTGTTGTTCCGGTCACCGTCGTCAAGGCCGGCCCGAACGTCGTCACCCAGGTCCGCACGAACGACGTCGACGGCTACGAGTCCGTCCAGCTCGCCTTCGGCGAGATCGACCCGCGCAAGGTGAACAAGCCCCTCAAGGGCCACTTCGCGAAGGCCGACGTCACCCCCCGTCGCCACCTCGTCGAGATCCGGACGGCCGACGCCACCGAGTACACCCTCGGTCAGGAAGTCACCGCCGAGGTCTTCGAGGCCGGCGTGAAGGTCGACGTCACCGGCAAGAGCAAGGGCAAGGGCTTCGCCGGTGTCATGAAGCGTCACAACTTCAAGGGCCTCGGCGCCGGTCACGGCACCCAGCGCAAGCACCGCTCGCCCGGTTCCATCGGTGGCTGCGCCACCCCGGGCCGCGTGTTCAAGGGCCTCCGCATGGCGGGTCGCATGGGCAACGAGCGTGTCACCACCCAGAACCTGACCGTCCACGCCGTTGACGCGGAGAAGGGTCTGCTGCTCATCAAGGGCGCGGTTCCCGGTCCGAACGGCGGCCTCGTCCTGGTCCGCACCGCGGCCAAGGGGGCCTGAGGTAACCGATGAGCACTGTTGACATCCTTTCGCCTGCCGGCGAGAAGACCGGTAGCGTCGAGCTCCCCGCGGAGATCTTCGGCGTGGAGAAGGTCAGCATCCCGCTGATCCACCAGGTCGTCGTCGCGCAGAACGCGGCTGCCCGTCAGGGCACGCACAAGACCAAGACCCGTGGCGAAGTCCGTGGTGGTGGCAAGAAGCCGTACCGCCAGAAGGGCACCGGCCGCGCCCGTCAGGGCTCGACCCGCGCGCCGCAGTTCGCCGGTGGTGGCGTCGTGCACGGCCCCGTGCCGCGTGACTACTCGCAGCGCACCCCCAAGAAGATGAAGGCTGCCGCTCTGCGTCACGCCCTCACCGACCGGGCGCGTCACAACCGCATTCACGTCGTCACCGGCGTGATCGAGGGCGAGACCCCCAGCACCAAGGCCGCTCGCGCGCTGTTCGGCAAGATCTCGGAGCGCAAGAACCTGCTCCTGGTCGTCGACCGCGCCGACGAGGCCGCCTGGCTCTCCGCCCGCAACCTGCCCCAGGTCCACATCCTGGAGCCGGGCCAGCTGAACACGTACGACGTGATCGTCTCGGACGACGTGGTCTTCACCCAGGCCGCTCTCGAGTCCTTCGTCGCCGGCCCGAAGGCCAACGACACCGAAGGGACCGAGGTCTGATGGCCATCCGTCACCCCAGCATCGCCTCGAAGGCCGCCAAGGCCGCCAAGGCCGCGCGCGTCGCGAAGGCCCGCCGCCACGAGGCCGAGGGCAAGAACACCGTCGAGACGCCGCTGAGCAAGTCGTACACGGACCCCCGTGACGTCCTGCTGAAGCCGGTCGTCTCGGAGAAGAGCTACGCGCTCCTCGACGAGAACAAGTACACGTTCATCGTCGCCCCGAACGCCAACAAGACCCAGATCAAGCAGGCCGTCCAGGCGGTCTTCTCGGTCACGGTCACCGGGGTCAACACGCTCAACCGCCAGGGCAAGCGCAAGCGCACGAAGACCGGTTTCGGTCAGCGTGCCGGCAGCAAGCGCGCGATCGTGACCCTTGCCGAGGGCGACCGTATCGACATCTTCGGCGGTCCGACCGCGTAAGCGGGTCGGATCGTCCGATATCGGACGAGGACTGAGAAATGGGAATCCGCAAGTACAAGCCGACTACGCCGGGCCGTCGTGGCGCCAGCGTCGCCGACTTCGTCGAGGTCACGCGGTCCACGCCGGAGAAGTCGCTGGTCCGCCCCCTGCACAGCAAGGGCGGCCGTAACAACGCCGGTCGTGTGACCGTTCGCCACCAGGGTGGCGGACACAAGCGCGCCTACCGAGTGATCGACTTCCGTCGTCACGACAAGGACGGCGTGCCGGCGAAGGTCGCGCACATCGAGTACGACCCCAACCGCACCGCGCGCATCGCGCTGCTGCACTACGCGGACGGCGAGAAGCGCTACATCCTCGCCCCGCGCAACCTGCAGCAGGGCGACACCGTGGAGAACGGCCCCGGGGCCGACATCAAGCCGGGCAACAACCTGGCCCTCCGCAACATCCCGGTCGGTACCACGATCCACGCGATCGAGCTCCGTCCCGGTGGTGGCGCCAAGTTCGCCCGTTCCGCGGGTGCCTCGGTGCAGCTGCTCGCCCGTGAGGGCGCCATGGCGACCCTCCGTATGCCGTCCGGCGAGATCCGCATGGTGGACGCGCGCTGCCGCGCCACCGTCGGTGAGGTCGGCAACGCCGAGCAGTCCAACATCAACTGGGGCAAGGCCGGCCGCAAGCGGTGGCTGGGCGTCCGCCCGACCGTCCGCGGTGTCGTGATGAACCCGGTCGACCACCCGCACGGTGGTGGTGAGGGCCGGACCTCCGGTGGTCGCCACCCTGTGTCCCCGTGGGGCAAGAAGGAAGGCCGTACTCGTTCGCCCAAGAAGGCGTCGAACAAGTACATCGTCCGCCGCCGCAAGACGAACAAGAAGCGCTAAGGACGGGTTGAGATGCCGCGTAGCTTGAAGAAGGGGCCCTTCGTCGACGACCACCTGATCAAGAAGGTGGATGTCCAGAACGAAGCCGGCACCAAGAACGTCATCAAGACCTGGTCCCGTCGCTCGATGATCGTCCCGGCCATGCTCGGCCACACGATCGCGGTGCACAACGGCAAGACCCACATCCCGGTGTTCGTCACCGAGTCGATGGTCGGCCACAAGCTCGGCGAGTTCTCGCCGACCCGCACCTTCCGCGGCCACGTCAAGGACGACCGGAAGTCGAAGCGCCGCTAGTAGCGGATCGCATTCAGACACGTAAGTAACTGAGAGGGACAACCATGGAAGCCAGGGCCCAGGCGCGGTACATCCGCGTTACGCCCATGAAGGCCCGCCGCGTGGTGGACCTTATCCGTGGCATGGATGCCACGGAGGCTCAGGCTGTTCTGCGATTCGCTCCGCAGGCAGCCTCCGTGCCGGTCGGCAAGGTGCTCGACAGCGCCATCGCCAACGCCGCGCACAACTACGACCACACCGACGCCGACAGCCTCTTCATCTCCGAGGCGTACGTCGACGAGGGCCCGACCCTGAAGCGGTTCCGTCCGCGTGCCCAGGGCCGTGCCTACCGGATCCGCAAGCGGACCAGCCACATCACCGTGGTCGTCAGCAGCAAGGAAGGAACCCGGTAATGGGCCAGAAGGTTAACCCGCATGGGTTCCGGCTCGGTGTCACCACGGACTTCAAGTCCCGCTGGTACGCCGACAAGCTGTACAAGGACTACGTCAAGGAAGACGTCGCCATCCGTCGGATGATGACGTCCGGCATGGAGCGCGCCGGCATCTCGAAGGTGGAGATCGAGCGCACCCGTGACCGTGTCCGCGTGGACATCCACACGGCGCGTCCGGGCATCGTCATCGGCCGCCGCGGCGCCGAGGCCGACCGCATCCGCGGTGACCTGGAGAAGCTGACCGGCAAGCAGGTCCAGCTGAACATCCTCGAGGTCAAGAACCCGGAGACCGACGCTCAGCTGGTGGCCCAGGCCGTCGCCGAGCAGCTCTCCTCCCGCGTCTCCTTCCGCCGTGCCATGCGCAAGAGCATGCAGTCGGCGATGAAGGCGGGCGCCAAGGGCATCAAGATCCAGTGCGGTGGCCGCCTCGGCGGCGCCGAGATGTCCCGCTCGGAGTTCTACCGCGAGGGCCGCGTGCCCCTGCACACGCTCCGTGCGAACGTGGACTACGGCTTCTTCGAGGCCAAGACGACCTTCGGCCGCATCGGTGTGAAGGTCTGGATCTACAAGGGCGACGTCAAGAACATCGCCGAGGTCCGCGCCGAGAACGCCGCAGCCCGTGCCGGCAACCGCCCGGCCCGTGGTGGCGGCGCTGCCGACCGCCCGGCCCGTGGTGGCCGCGGTGGCGAGCGGCGCGGTCGCAAGCCGCAGCAGGCTGCCGGCGCCGAGGCCCCCAAGGCCGAGGCCCCCGCCGCCGCTCCGGCTGAGAGCACCGGAACGGAGGCCTGACCGACATGCTGATCCCCCGTAGGGTCAAGCACCGCAAGCAGCACCACCCCGGACGCAGCGGCGCTGCCAAGGGTGGCACGACGGTTGCGTTCGGCGAGTACGGCATCCAGGCGCTCACCCCGGCGTACGTGACGAACCGTCAGATCGAGGCCGCTCGTATCGCCATGACGCGTCACATCAAGCGTGGTGGCAAGGTCTGGATCAACATCTACCCGGACCGTCCGCTCACCAAGAAGCCCGCCGAGACCCGCATGGGTTCCGGTAAGGGTTCTCCGGAGTGGTGGATCGCCAACGTCAAGCCCGGACGCGTGATGTTCGAGCTGTCGTACCCCAACGAGAAGATTGCGCGTGAGGCCCTCACTCGCGCAGCCCACAAGCTGCCGATGAAGTGCCGGATCGTCAAGCGCGAGGCAGGTGAAGCGTGATGTCGGCCGGTACCAAGGCGTCCGAGCTGCGCGAGCTGGGCAACGAGGAGCTTCTCGGCAAGCTCCGCGAGGCCAAGGAAGAGCTGTTCAACCTCCGCTTCCAGGCGGCGACCGGACAGCTTGAGAACCATGGCCGTCTGAAGGCGGTCCGCAAGGACATCGCGCGGATCTACACCCTGATGCGCGAGCGTGAGCTGGGCATCGAAACGGTGGAGAGCGCCTGATGAGCGAGAGCAACGTGAACGAGAACACCGAGGCGCGCAGCAGCTTCCGCAAGACCCGTGAGGGTCTCGTCGTCAGCGACAAGATGGACAAGACCGTCGTCGTCGCCGTCGAGGACCGCGTCAAGCACGCGCTGTACGGCAAGGTCATCCGCCGTACCAACAAGCTCAAGGCGCACGACGAGCAGAACGCCGCGGGCGTCGGCGACCGCGTCCTCCTCATGGAGACCCGGCCGCTGTCCGCGACGAAGCGCTGGCGCGTCGTCGAGATCCTCGAGAAGGCCAAGTAAGTCTCCTGCGGGGCATTCCTCGCAGGACAGTTCCGCCAGGCTCGGGGCGGGTGAGCACTCGCCCGCCCGCCCCGGGAACCGGCAGACACACAGGAGATAGACGTGATCCAGCAGGAGTCGCGACTGCGCGTCGCCGACAACACTGGTGCGAAGGAGATCCTTTGCATCCGTGTGCTCGGTGGCTCCGGTCGCCGCTACGCGGGCATCGGTGACGTCATCGTCGCCACGGTCAAGGACGCGATCCCCGGCGGCAACGTGAAGAAGGGTGACGTCATCAAGGCGGTCATCGTTCGCACCGTCAAGGAGCGCCGCCGTCCGGACGGCTCGTACATCCGCTTCGACGAGAACGCCGCCGTCATTCTGAAGAACGACGGCGACCCTCGCGGCACCCGCATCTTCGGCCCGGTCGGGCGTGAGCTGCGCGAGAAGAAGTTCATGAAGATCATCTCGCTCGCGCCGGAGGTGCTGTAAGCATGAAGATCAAGAAGGGCGACCTGGTCCAGGTCATCACCGGTAAGGACAAGGGCAAGCAGGGCAAGGTCATCGCGGCCTTCCCCCGCGAGGACCGCGTCCTGGTCGAGGGTGTCAACCGGGTCAAGAAGCACACCAAGGCCGGTCCGACCGCTCGCGGTTCCCAGGCCGGCGGCATCGTCACCACCGAGGCGCCGATCCACGTCTCCAACGTCCAGCTGGTCGTGGAGAAGGACGGCAACAAGGTCGTCACGCGTGTCGGTTACCGCTTCGACGACGAAGGCAACAAGATCCGCGTTGCCAAGCGGACGGGTGAGGACATCTGATGGCTACCACCACCACTCCGCGTCTGAAGCAGAAGTACCGCGACGAGATCGCGGGCAAGATGCGTGACGAGTTCAAGTACGAGAACGTCATGCAGATCCCCGGCCTCGTCAAGATCGTGGTCAACATGGGTGTCGGCGACGCCGCCCGTGACTCCAAGCTGATCGAGGGCGCCATCCGCGACCTCACCACGATCACCGGCCAGAAGCCGCAGGTCACCAAGGCCCGCAAGTCCATCGCGCAGTTCAAGCTGCGTGAGGGCCAGCCGATCGGTGCCCACGTCACGCTCCGTGGCGACCGCATGTGGGAGTTCCTGGACCGCACCCTGTCGCTCGCGCTCCCGCGCATCCGCGACTTCCGTGGTCTGTCCCCCAAGCAGTTCGACGGCCGTGGCAACTACACCTTCGGTCTCACGGAGCAGGTCATGTTCCACGAGATCGACCAGGACAAGATCGACCGTACCCGGGGCATGGACATCACCGTGGTCACCACGGCGACCAACGACGCTGAGGGCCGTGCGCTCCTTCGTCACCTCGGCTTCCCGTTCAAGGAGGCGTGAGCGAGATGGCGAAGAAGGCTCTGATTGCCAAGGCTGCTCGCAAGCCCAAGTTCGGTGTGCGTGGCTACACGCGCTGCCAGCGCTGCGGCCGTCCGCACTCCGTGTACCGCAAGTTCGGCCTCTGCCGCGTGTGCCTTCGTGAGATGGCTCACCGTGGCGAGCTGCCGGGCGTGACCAAGAGCTCCTGGTAATCCCCGCTTTTAGGGATTTCAGAGGCTCTCGGTAAGCAATGGGCGTGTCAGGTGCCCGCCCCTTCATGGCTTAGGCTTGGAGGGTTGGGCGCCTGACGCCCGTACGACTTACTACGCCGTAGGTCCACCGCGCCGCACCCGTCCCGTCTCGGATCGGGGAGAGGGATGGCGCACCAGGAAACCCCGGCGAGAGAGGCCGAAGGCCAATTCATGACCATGACTGATCCGATCGCAGACATGCTTACGCGTCTGCGGAACGCGAACTCGGCATACCACGACTCCGTGACGATGCCGGCGTCCAAGATCAAGTCTCACATCGCGGAGATCCTCCAGCAGGAGGGCTTCATCACGGGCTGGAAGGTCGAGGACGCCGAGGTCGGCAAGAACCTCGTCCTGGACCTGAAGTTCGGTCCCAACCGTGAGCGCTCCATCGCGGGCATCAAGCGCATCTCCAAGCCCGGTCTCCGGGTGTACGCGAAGTCCACCAACCTGCCGAAGGTGCTCGGCGGCCTGGGCGTGGCGATCATCTCCACGTCGCACGGGCTCCTCACCGACAAGCAGGCCGGCAAGAAGGGCGTGGGTGGGGAAGTCCTCGCCTACGTCTGGTAGCAGAAGGGAACGGAGGAAACAGCTATGTCGCGCATCGGCAAGCTCCCCATCGCGGTTCCCGCCGGCGTGGACGTCACCATCGACGGCCGCACGGTGAAGGTCAAGGGCCCCAAGGGCGAGCTGACCCACACCGTCGTGGCACCGATCGACATCGCCAAGGGCGAGGACGGCACTCTCGCGGTGACCCGCCCCAACGACGAGCGTCAGAGCAAGGCCCTGCACGGCCTGTCCCGCACGCTGGTGGCGAACATGATCACCGGCGTGACCCAGGGTTACGTGAAGAAGCTCGAGATCAGCGGTGTCGGTTACCGCGTGACCGCCAAGGGCTCGAACCTCGAGTTCGCGCTCGGTTACAGCCACCCGATCCTGGTCGAGGCCCCCGAGGGCATCACCTTCAAGGTCGAGGCTCCGACCCGTTTCTCGGTCGAGGGCATCGACAAGCAGAAGGTCGGCGAGGTCGCGGCCAACATCCGCAAGCTGCGCAAGCCCGACCCGTACAAGGCCAAGGGCGTCAAGTACGAGGGCGAAGTCATCCGCCGCAAGGTCGGAAAGGCGGGTAAGTAAGCCATGGCATACGGGCAGAAGATCCTCAAGGGCGACGCCTACAAGCGCGCCGCGATCAAGCGCCGTCACATCCGGATCCGCAAGAACATCTCCGGTACGGCGGAGCGTCCCCGTCTGGTCGTGACCCGCTCCAACCGCCACATCGTGGCGCAGGTGATCGACGACCTGAAGGGCCACACCCTGGCTTCCGCGTCCACCCTGGACGCGTCGGTCCGCGGTGGCGAGGGCGACAAGTCCGCGCAGGCCAAGCAGGTCGGCGCCCTGGTCGCCGAGCGTGCCAAGGCCGCCGGTGTCGAGGCCGTGGTGTTCGACCGTGGTGGTAACCAGTACGCCGGGCGCATCGCCGCCCTGGCGGACGCCGCCCGCGAGGCCGGGCTCAAGTTCTGAGCCGCTTGTAGCTAGCGGAAAGAGAGAGGTAATCCAATGGCTGGACCCCAGCGCCGCGGTGGCGGTGCCGGTGGCGGCGAGCGGCGGGACCGGAAGGGCCGTGACGGCGGCGCTGCTGCCGCCGAGAAGACCGCGTACGTTGAGCGCGTTGTCGCGATCAACCGCGTCGCCAAGGTTGTGAAGGGTGGTCGTCGCTTCAGCTTCACCGCGCTGGTCGTGGTGGGCGACGGTGACGGCACCGTGGGTGTCGGTTACGGCAAGGCCAAGGAGGTGCCGGCCGCCATCGCCAAGGGCGTTGAGGAGGCCAAGAAGCACTTCTTCAAGGTCCCCCGTATCCAGGGCACCATCCCGCACCCGATCCAGGGTGAGAAGGCTGCCGGCGTCGTCCTGCTCAAGCCCGCGTCCCCCGGTACCGGTGTTATCGCCGGTGGTCCGGTGCGCGCCGTGCTCGAGTGCGCCGGTATCCACGACGTGCTGTCGAAGTCGCTCGGCTCCGACAACGCGATCAACATCGTGCACGCGACCGTGGCGGCCCTGAAGGGTCTGCAGCGTCCCGAGGAGATCGCGGCCCGCCGTGGTCTGCCCCTCGAGGACGTCGCCCCCGCGGCCCTGCTGCGTGCGCGTGCCGGGGCGGGTGTGTGATCATGGCACAGCTCAAGATCACGCAGGTCAAGTCCTACATCGGCAGCAAGCAGAACCACCGTGACACCCTGCGTTCCCTTGGTCTCAAGGGCATCAACACGCAGGTCGTCAAGGAGGACCGCCCCGAGTTCCGCGGCATGGTGCACACCGTCCGCCACCTCGTGACGGTCGAGGAGGTCGACTGATCATGGCGGAGCAGAACCCGCTCAAGATCCACAACCTCCGTCCCGCCCCGGGCGCCAAGACCGCCAAGACCCGTGTCGGTCGTGGTGAGGCGTCGAAGGGTAAGACGGCCGGTCGTGGTACCAAGGGTACGAAGGCCCGTTACCAGGTTCCGGAGCGCTTCGAGGGTGGCCAGATGCCCCTCCACATGCGTCTCCCGAAGCTGAAGGGCTTCAAGAACCCGTTCAAGACCGAGTACCAGGTCGTGAACCTCGACAAGCTGGCCACGCTGTACCCCGAGGGTGGCGAGGTCACCGTCGAGGGTCTGGTGGCCAAGGGTGCCGTTCGCAAGAACGCGCTCGTCAAGGTCCTCGGCCAGGGTGAGGTCTCCGTGGCGCTGCAGGTGACGGTCGACGCCGTCTCCGGCTCCGCCAAGGAGAAGATCACCGCCGCCGGCGGCACCGTCACCGAGCTCGTCTGAGTCCTTCGGACGTCTCGATGACGTAAGCAACTCCCGACCGGGGATACCTCACAATGGGGTATCCCCGGTTGGTCGTTCCTAGGGGGGCAGTACGGCCGGTAAGGTGGCCAGCACTGTTCTTTTTCCCATTCGTCGAACCTCAAGACCGTCACCCTTGACGCAGTTGCGCGGGGGTCGCAGGAGGCACCGTGCTCACCGCGTTCGCCCGGGCGTTCAGGACGCCCGACCTGCGCAAGAAGCTGCTCTTCACGCTGGCCATCATCGTGGTCTACCGGGTCGGCACCCACATCCCGATCCCCGGCGTCAACTACAAAGCCGTCCAGACGTGTGTGAACGAGGCCTCCGGCAACCAGGGCCTGTTCGGTCTCGTCAACATGTTCAGCGGCGGCGCGCTGCTCCAGATCACGATCTTCGCGCTCGGCATCATGCCGTACATCACGGCCAGCATCATCCTTCAGCTGCTGACGGTGGTCATCCCGCGCCTGGAGGCCCTGAAGAAGGAGGGCCAGGCCGGTACGGCGAAGATCACCCAGTACACCCGCTACCTGACGGTGGCCCTCGCCATCCTGCAGGGCACCGGCCTCGTCGCCACCGCCCGCAGCGGCGCCCTCTTCAACGGCTGCACGGTCGCCTCCAGCATCGTCCCGGACCAGGCGATCTTCACCACCATCACGATGGTCATCTGCATGACCGCCGGTACGGCCGTCGTCATGTGGCTCGGTGAGCTGATCACCGACCGCGGCATCGGCAACGGCATGTCGATCCTGATGTTCATCTCGATCGCCGCCACCTTCCCGTCCGCGCTGTGGGCCATCAAGAAGCAGGGCACCCTGGCCGGCGGCTGGATCGAGTTCGGCACCGTGATCGCGGTCGGCCTGGTCATGGTCGCCCTGGTGGTCTTCGTGGAGCAGGCGCAGCGCCGGATCCCCGTCCAGTACGCGAAGCGCATGATCGGCCGTCGCTCCTACGGCGGTACGTCGACGTACATCCCGCTCAAGGTGAACCAGGCCGGTGTGATCCCGGTGATCTTCGCCTCGTCGCTGCTGTACATCCCCGCCCTGGTGGCGCAGTTCGCCGGCGGGAACTCGGGCTGGAAGCAGTGGATCTCCACGAACCTGACCAAGGGTGACCACCCGATCTACATCACCCTGTACTTCTTGCTCATCGTTTTCTTCGCGTTCTTCTACGTCGCTATCTCCTTCAACCCCGAGGAAGTAGCCGACAACATGAAGAAGTATGGTGGCTTCATCCCGGGCATCCGGGCTGGCCGACCGACCGCTGAGTACCTGTCGTACGTGCTCAACCGGATCACCTGGCCGGGTTCGCTGTATCTGGGACTGATCGCTCTCGTACCGACGATGGCGTTGGTTGGCTTTGGGGCAAGCCAGAACTTCCCGTTCGGTGGCACCAGCATCCTGATCATCGTGGGTGTGGGTCTCGAGACGGTGAAGCAGATCGAGAGCCAGCTCCAGCAGCGCAATTACGAAGGGTTCCTCCGCTGATGCGAATCGTCCTCGTCGGGCCGCCTGGCGCCGGTAAGGGAACGCAAGCCGTTCGCCTTGCCAAGGAGCTGAACATCCCGCACATCTCCACGGGCGACCTGTTCCGCGCCAACATCAGCCAGCAGACGGAGCTCGGGAAACTCGCGAAGTCCTACATGGACGCCGGCAACCTCGTCCCCGACGAGGTCACCATCGCGATGGCCAAGGACCGCATGGAGCAGCCGGACGCCGTGAAGGGCTTCCTGCTGGACGGTTTCCCCCGCAACGTGTCGCAGGCCGAGGCGCTCGACGAGCTCCTGAAGAACGAGGGCATCAAGCTCGACGCGGTCCTGGACCTGGAGGTCTCGGAGGACGAGGTCGTCAAGCGGATCGCGGGCCGCCGCATCTGCCGCAACGACTCGTCCCACGTCTTCCACGTCACCTACACCCCGCCCAAGGTCGAGGGCGTCTGCGACGTCTGCGGCGGCGAGCTCTACCAGCGCGACGACGACTCCGAGGACACCGTCCGCACGCGGCTGGAGGTCTACCACACGCAGACCGAGCCCATCATCGACTACTACAAGGCGCAGGGGCTGGTCCGCACCATCTCCTCGCTGGGCCCGGTCGACGAGGTCACCACGCGGGCGCTGCACGCGCTCAAGCGTGACGAGGACGACGAGAAGAAGTAGTTCCCCGGCGGTCCCGGCCGCGGTGCCCCCACGGGTGCCGCGGCCGTACTGTTGTGTACATATCCGGTTGACGTTGACGTGAGTGACGGGAAGCGCAGGCCACCCATGGTGCAGATCAAGAGCCCCGAGCAGATCGCCAAGATGCGGGCGGCGGGCCTGGTCGTGGCCGCCATCCACGCGGCCACCCGCGAGGCGGCCGTCCCCGGCGCCAGCACGCGGGACCTGGACGAGGTGGCCCGCAAGGTCCTCGCCGAGCACGGCGCCAAGTCGAACTTCCTCGGGTACGGGGGCTTCCCCGCCACCATCTGCACGTCCGTCAACGACGTGGTCGTCCACGGCATCCCCTCCGAGGACGTCGTCCTGAAGGACGGCGACATCATCTCCATCGACTGCGGCGCGATCGTCGACGGCTGGCACGGCGACGCCGCGTACACCGCGTTCGTGGGCTCCGGGCACGCTCCCGAGCTGATCGAGCTCTCCCGGGTGACCGAGGAGTCGATGTGGGCCGGCATCGCGGCGATGAAGCAGGGCAACCGCCTGGTGGATGTGTCGCGGGCGATCGAGACGTACATCCGCCGGCAGCCGAAGCCGGGCGGCGGCAAGTACGGGATCATCGAGGACTACGGCGGTCACGGCATCGGCACCGAGATGCACATGGACCCGCACCTGCTGAACTACGTGGACCGGCGGCGGGGCAAGGGGCCGAAGCTGGTCCCCGGGTTCTGCCTGGCCATCGAGCCGATGGTGTCGCTGGGGACGCCGCGGACGGAGGTCCTCTCGGACGACTGGACCGTGATCACCACGGACGGTACGTGGTCGTCGCACTGGGAGCACAGTGTCGCGCTGACCGAGGAGGGGCCGCTGGTGCTGACGGCTCCCGACGGCGGTAAGGCCAAGCTGGCCGAGCACGGGATCACGGCTGCGCCGGATCCGCTGGGCTGAGCATTTCGCCACACTGCGGCCCGGTGGGGGCCTGTCGCGCAGTTCCCCGCGCCCCTATGGGGCGCTTCACTTGCGCGTGCTTAATGATCTGCCGGGTGGGGCAGGCTTTCTCGATTCGTCTTTCCGGGTGCGCTGACGTAGACTGACTCGTCGGCTCTCGTGCACCCGCATGTCCGCATGCGCCCGTAAGGGACAGTGCGGGAGTCGATCAAGGTAGTCGATTCGAAGGGCGAAGCGTGGCCAAGAAGCAAGGTGCCATCGAGATCGAGGGCACTGTCGTCGAGTCTCTTCCGAACGCCATGTTCAAGGTCGAGCTCCAGAACGGCCACCAGGTCCTGGCACACATCAGCGGCAAGATGCGCATGCACTACATCCGCATCCTCCCTGACGACCGGGTCGTGGTGGAGCTGTCTCCGTACGACCTGACGCGTGGCCGGATCGTCTACCGCTACAAGTAGATCTTGCCCGCACCCCGGATCCTTGCGGGGTGGTGGCACTGACCCGGAGAACCTCACCATGAAGGTCAAGCCGAGCGTCAAGAAGATCTGCGACAAGTGCAGGGTGATCCGCCGTCACGGTCGGGTCATGGTCATCTGCGAGAACCCGCGCCACAAGCAGCGCCAGGGCTGACGCACGACCGATCCCTCTGCACCCGCAGAGATTCGCGCGACGCAAGCTGAATTTGTTCATACGCAGGACCCAGGCGCCGAAGGTGCCTGACACCCCCGGTTCGGAGGCCGGGGACCCAGTTCGTACCTGGTACGGCGGCTGGGAGCCGGTTCTGCGGAAGACCTCCGAAGATCACCAGGAGCCATTGAATGGCACGCGTTTCCGGTGTTGACATCCCGCGCGAAAAGCGCGTGGAGGTCGCCCTCACCTACGTGTTCGGCATCGGCCGGACACTCTCCCAGCAGACGCTGGCCGAGACCGGCATCGACCCGAACACCCGTGTCCGGGACCTCACCGAAGAGCAGCTCGTCGCGATTCGTGAGTACGTCGACAACAACATCAAGACCGAGGGTGACCTCCGTCGCGAGATCCAGGCCGACATCCGCCGCAAGGTCGAGATCGGCTGCTACCAGGGTCTGCGTCACCGTCGCGGCCTGCCCGTCCGCGGTCAGCGCACCAGCACCAACGCCCGCACCCGCAAGGGTCCGCGTCGCGCCATCGCCGGCAAGAAGAAGCCGGGCAAGAAGTAGTCCTCAGCGGACAACGCTTCATCAGCGGTCTTCGCTGTAGGACCGACCACCTCCCCGTAGGAGTTTGTAGATGCCCCCCAAGGGTCGTCAGGGCGCTGCCAAGAAGGTGCGCCGCAAGGAAAAGAAGAACGTCGCTCACGGCCACGCGCACATCAAGAGCACGTTCAACAACACGATCGTCTCCATCACGGACCCGTCCGGCAACGTGATCTCCTGGGCCTCCGCCGGCCACGTCGGCTTCAAGGGCTCCCGGAAGTCCACGCCGTTCGCCGCGCAGATGGCCGCCGAGTCGGCTGCCCGCCGCGCCCAGGAGCACGGCATGCGCAAGGTCGACGTGTTCGTGAAGGGCCCGGGTTCCGGTCGTGAGACCGCGATCCGCTCCCTGCAGGCCACGGGCCTCGAGGTCGGCTCCATCCAGGACGTCACCCCGACCCCGCACAACGGCTGCCGTCCGCCGAAGCGCCGCCGCGTCTGACGTCGCTTCGCAGGGTTGGCCGGGCGGTACGGCTCCGTAAGGGGTGTACCGCCCGTACCCTTGCAATACCCGCGTCCTTCACGGGCGCGGTTCCGTCGGGCGTCAAATAGCGGGCGTCCACGAAAGAAGGATCTGATCCACACATGCTGATCGCTCAGCGTCCCTCGTTGACCGAAGAGGTCGTCGACGAGTTCCGCTCCCGGTTCGTGATCGAGCCGCTGGAGCCGGGCTTCGGCTAC